>JBBRLG010000125.1:0-14176 GCA_038231495.1 Gemmatales bacterium
CCGAGCACTCGGGGCGCTTACGCAACCCCGCTCGCCAGTATCTTTTTCCATAGTAACGGCTTGAAAGGACGGCGTTGTCATGGCATGGACCCCGTGGTCGCTCGTGGTGCTGGGACTTGTTTTCAACCTGGAGGAGAAGCCGGTGCCGCCGCAGCCGGAAGGAAAGCCGGCCGGTCTGCGTGCCGTGCCGTTTCAGGACGTGCGGATAAAAGACGACTTCTGGACGCCGCGCATCGAGACCAACCGCAAGGTCACGGTCGAGGCGAACCTGTTGCAGTGCGAGCGCACCGGTCGCATTCGCAACTTCGCCATCGCCGGCAAACTCGAAGAGGGCAAGCACGAAGGACAACTCTACAACGATTCCGACGTGTACAAGGTCATCGAAGGCGTGGCCTACACGCTGGCCGACAAGCCCGACGCCGACCTGGAGAAACGTGCCGACGCCGTCATAGCCAAGATCGCCGCGGCCCAGCAACCCGACGGCTATCTCAATACCTATTACACGTTGGTTGAGCCGAAAAATCGGTGGAAAAACGTCCAGTACGGCCACGAATTGTACTGTGCCGGCCACCTGATCGAGGCCGCCGTTGCGTACAAACAGGCGACCGGCAAAACGAAACTGCTCGACGTGGCGGTCAAGCTGGCCGACCACATCGCGACCGTCTTCGGACCCGACAAACGGCACGAAGCCAGCGGCCACGAGGAGATCGAATTGGCCCTGGTCAAGCTGTACGGCGCGACCGGCGACAAGAAGTATCTGGATCAGGCCAAATTCTTCCTCGACGTGCGCGGCACGACCGACAAGCGCAAGCCGTTCGGCGAATATGCCCAGGATCACAAGCCCTTGCGCGAGCAAACCGAGGTTACGGGCCACGCCGTTCGCGCCATGTACCTGTACTGCGCGATGGCCGACGCCGCCAAGCTCACCGGCGACGAGGGCTTGCTCAAGAGCATGGATTCGATCTGGCACGACGTGGTAGACCGCAAGATGTACCTGACCGGCGGCATCGGGCCGTCGGGTGCGAACGAGGGGTTCACCGTCCCCTACGATCTGCCCAACGATTCGGCCTACGCCGAGACGTGCGCCGCGATCGGCATGGCGCTTTGGAACCACCGGCTGTTTCTAATGAGCGGCGAGGGCAAGTACGCCGACGTGCTGGAGCGCGAGGCGTACAACGGCCTGATCTCCGGCGTGTCGCTGGGCGGCGACCGCTTCTTTTACGTCAACCCATTGGGCAGCGTCGGCAACCATCACCGGGTGCCGTGGTTCGACTGCTCCTGCTGCCCGACGAACGTGGTGCGCTACGTCCCCGGCATGGGCGAGCGCGCCTACGCCACCCGCGACAACGGCGTCTGGACCGTGCTGTACCTCGGCAACAGCGCGACCGTCGCGCTCAAGGCCGGCAAGGTGAAACTGACCGAGGAGACGAACTACCCGTGGGACGGCGACGTGAAATTCACGGTCGAGCCGGCAACGAGTTTTGCGTTCGACCTGCACCTGCGCGTCCCCAGCTGGTGCAAGGGCGAACCGACGTTGACGGTCAACGGCGAAACCATCGCGGCCAAAGCGGACAAGGGCTACCTCACCATCGGTCGCACCTGGAAAGCGGGCGACGTGGTGAAACTGAACCTGCCGATGCCGGTGCAGCGCGTCTACGCCGACCCGCACGTCAAGGCCGACGTGGGCAAGGTCGCGCTGCAACGCGGACCCATCGTTTACTGCCTCGAAGGCGTGGACAACGACGGCAAAGTGCGCAATCTGAGTTTGCCGAAGGACGCCGAACTGACGGCGACGTTCGAGAAGGAGCTGCTGCGCGGCGTCGCGGTGGTGCAGGGTGAGGCGTTGGCCGTGACGCGCGACGAAGCCGGCAAGCTGGTGTCGAAGAAGCGCAAGTTCCGGGCGGTGCCGTACTCGACGTGGGACAACCGCGCTGCCGGTGAGATGGTCGTCTGGCTGGCGGAGAAGCCGGAGGCGGTCGATTTCGCGGCCGAGGACGGCGTGCAGGCCAACGGCGTCGGGGTTCGCGCCTCGCACTGCTGGACCGGTGACACCCTCTTGTCACTCAACGACGGCGTCGCGCCGAAAAGCTCCAACGACCCGAACGTCCTACGCATGACGTTTTGGGACCACAAGGGAACGACGGAGTGGGTGTCGTACCGCTTTCCGAAAGCCCGGCAACTGACGGCCGCGTCGGTCTACTGGTTCGACGACACGGGCGTCGGCGGTTGCCGGCTGCCGGCGGAATGGCGTTTACTGTGGAAAGACGGCACGGAATGGAAGCCGGTCAAGCTGGCCGCGGACGCCGCCTACGGCACGGCGCAGGACCAGTTCAACAAGGTCGCCTTCGAGCCGGTCACGACGACCGAGTTGAAGCTTGAGGTGAAGTTGAAGCCCGACTTCTCCGGCGGCGTTCTGAAATGGGAAATCACGGAGAAGAAATGACCGCGCCGCTCGCTCGGACCGTCACGAAGGCATTCGCGGAGCGCTGTCACGAGCCGCCGGCATACGTCGTGCGCGCGCCGGGCCGCGTCAACCTGATCGGCGAGCACACCGACTACAACGACGGCTTCGTGCTGCCAATGGCGATCGACCGGGCTGTCTTCATCGCCCTTCGACCATTGGCAGACCGGCGCGTGGTCGTGCGCTCGCTCGATTTCAACGAGGACGGCGAATTCGCGCTCGATGCGCTGCCGCCGAAAAACGGCAGCTGGCTCGATTACGTCGTCGGCGTGGCCTGGTCGTTGACCGACGCGGGCAACGCGCTCCAAGGCTGGGAAGGTGTCATCGCCGGCGACGTGCCGGTGGGCGCGGGCCTGTCGTCGTCGGCGGCGTTTGAACTGGCGGTGGCGCGGGCGTTCGCAACGGTGTCCGATCTGCCGTGGCACCCGGCGACGATGGCGAAGCTATGCCAGCGTGCCGAGAACAAATGGGTCGGCGTCAACTGCGGCATCATGGACCAGATGATCTCGGCGGCGGGCAAGGCCGGTAGCGCGCTCCTGATCGACTGCCGGTCGTTGGCAACGCAACCGGCGTCACTACCACCGGGTACGCGGGTCGTAATTCTGGACACCGCGACGCGGCGCGGCCTGGTCGATTCGGCGTACAACGAGCGCCGCGCCCAGTGCGAGGCCACCGCCCGTTTCTTCGGCGTCAAGGCGTTGCGCGACGTGAGCTTTGAGCGTTTCGAGGCCGAAGCCGGCAAGCTCGACGAGGTGACGCGCCGCCGGGCGCGGCACGTCGTCACCGAAAATGAACGCACCCTGCGCGCCGTTGCTGCCCTGCAACACGGCGACGCGGCGACGCTGGGCAAGCTGATGAACGAGAGCCACGTCAGCTTGCGCGACGACTTCCAGGTCTCGACGCGCGAGCTGGACGCGATGGTGACGTGCGGCCAGTCGGACCCGGCGTGTTACGGCATCCGCATGACCGGCGCGGGCTTCGGCGGCTGCGCGGTGGCGCTGGTGAAGGCGGACGAGGCGCAACGCTTCGCCGACGAAGTGGCCAGGCGCTATCAGACGACGACGGGGTTGACGCCGCACGTTTACATCTGCACGGCAACCGACGGGGCGGGGTTGGTTTGACGAGGAGATGGTATAATCCGTTGTGGCAGCGAATCCAACCTTTTCCCCCGATTGGTACTCCAAGTGTCTGCCAGGATCATCTATCACGACGCCGTCATACACGCACTGGTGGCCGACGGCTGGACAATTACCGATGACCCATTCCGGCTCACCTTTGGTGGTCGAAATTTGGTAACCGTTCACTCCCCCCCTTACGAAGGGGGGGGTGGAAATAGCGCGATGCCCGCGTACTGCAATCGTTCTTAACCCCCCCTACCCCCCCTTCGTAAGGGGGGGAGAAGTTGCCGGTGAACGGTTACGAAATTTGTTCGTGGACTTGGCGGCAGAGCGCGCCGTTGTCGCGGCCGAACAAGGTACGCGGCGAATCGCCGTAGAAATCCAAAGCTTTCTGGGTGCTTCTCAGGTGCGCAGCCTGGAAGAAGCGGTCGGTCAGTACGCCATCTATCGAACCCTGCTGGCCGAATCGGAACCGGAGCGATTGCTATACCTTGCGGTGCCCTCCGCCATTTACAATGAGATTTTCACCGAGCGTTTCGGTCAACTGATCGTCAACCGGCTGCACCTGCGGCTGCTAGTGTTCAATGAAGTGCGGGAGGGAATCGTTCAATGGATCGAGTAGATCAGTATCGCGAAATCGTGTGCCGCATCATTGAGCAATACGCGAGTTGGAAACCCTCCAACGGTCAAATCGACGCCGAAGCCATCATCGACCGCTCCAAGGACCATTACGAGGTGATGCACGTTGGCTGGGACGGCGTCAACCGCGTCCACGGTTGTGTAATTCATCTGGACATCATCGGCGGCAAGGTTTGGGTTCAGTACGATGGCACGAACCGGCCCGTCGCGGAGGAGCTTGTGTCCGCCGGCATCCCGCGCGAGGACATTGTCCTCGGCTTCCATCCGGCAAAAGTGCGGCGACATACCGATTTTGCAGTTGGGTAGAAATGCCGATTTCTACACTGGATGTGCCTGCCACGCTCGATTCGCTCAGGTGTCGCCATGGTCGGCAATTGAGGGTGGCGCCTTCATCAACGACACCAGCAGCTCCTTGGCTCGTTCGGCAACGGCGGTGTCGGGCTGCAATCGGATCGTGACGGCTTGCGGCGCTGCCGGAACATCGACGAACAAGCTACCCTGCGTGAACAGCCCTTTCAACCCAATCTGGAACGAGGCCGAGGTTTGGGCCATTGGATCTTTCCAGCGGCCGACGAGACGCGCGAGCAGCGTCCGCCACCCCTGGGGGCACGGCAACCTGCGAGCCGCTTCGATCAAGCTCGGTCCCATTTCCGCGGGCGGCGGCACCATTGCGTATTCCACGCCCTCGAACGTGTACGTCAGCGCCCGCTCGCCCTGGCCCGGCGCGAACCGGACCTGAGTCGCCTTGTCTTTGACAGCGAGTAGCAGGACGAATGCCCAGAGCCGGGTCGGAGGATAGGGACTCTTGGCCAGACGCGCGAGGTCCACGGTTGGGGTCATCGGGTTACTCGTTGGGCGCGGTGCCCGGTCGGAGACACGACCTTTGTTCCCCGTACCTTGACAGCCGGCCCCTCGTTTGTCAACGGGCCAGCGGCGGGCGCTCAGCCGCAAGCGGCGGCTCCGCCATTCCCTTTCCGCCCGCCCGGCGTATGTTGTTGGCATCCGCCCCCAAGCCGCCAAGGACTCTCTCCCATGCTCTGGGCCGTCGATTATCAACAGCACCTCGACCCCCTCGCGCGCTTCGCCTTCTTGCCCTGGTCCCGGGTCTGGTCCACGGCCTTCGCGGCGTTGCCGGTGCTCCTGCTTTTCTATTTGCTCGTGCCGCGGCGCTGGCCGGCGCCCAGGGCCGGGGCCGCCGCCGCCCTGGCCGCCCTCGTCATCGCCATGACCGTCTACGCCATGCCGCCGCTCATGGCCCTGATGTCGTTCGTCCACGGGGCGTCGTTCGGCTTGCTGCCAGTCGGCTGGACCATCTTCACGGCCATGCTCCTGTACAACGTCACCGTCCAGACCGGCAAGTTCGACATCGTTCGCCGGTCCGTTGCCGGCCTGTCCGGCGACGCTCGCATTCAGGCCATCCTCATCGCCTTTGCGTTCGGCGCGTTTCTCGAAGGCGCGGCGGGCGGCGGCACCCCAGTCGCGATTTGCGGCGCCATCCTCGTCGGCCTCGGTTTCGACCCGTTCCTCGCCGCCGTGCTGTGCCTCATCGCCAACACGTCGCCCGTGGCTTACGGCGGCCTCGGCACGCCGATCCTCACCCTCGAAGGCGTCACCGGCATCGACGCCAAACGCCTCAGCGTCATGGCCGGCCATCAGCTACCCCTTTTGTCGCTCTTCGTGCCGCTCTACATGGTCGTGGTGATGTGCGGCTGGCGCAAGACGCTCGAAGTCTGGCCGGCACTGCTCGTGTCCGGCGGGTCGTTCGCCCTGTTCCAGTTCGCGTTTGCCACCTGTCACGTCTACTTTCCCGACGTGGTTCTTTATCCCATGACCGACGTGGGCGGCGGCATCTTCTCGCTGCTCGTCACCGCCGCGTTCCTGCGCTTCTGGAAGCCGAAGAAGGAATGGCATTTTGATAAGAAGGTCGCCGCGCCGCCGACGGCCGGCGCCGAAGCGCCGCTTACCTTCAAAAGTGTCAGCCTGGCGTGGGCGCCGTTCGTGCTCATGTCGGTGTTGCTGCTGCTGAGCGGCGTTATCCGGGAACGCGAGAGTGCCAAGGCGCGGGCGAAGGAGGGGCCGCTGCTCATCGGCCCGATCCAGAGCAACTATCCGATCCCGTTGCCGGGGTTGCACAAGAACGTCGAACGCGACCCGGAGCTTCTGGCCCCCGACGCGGAAGGGGCCGAATTCAACTTCATCTGGCTGACGGCACCCGGCTCGGCGGTGTTCCTGGCGGCGCTCCTGTCGATGCTCCTGTATCGCATGCGCAGCCAACAAATCGCCGCGGTGTTCAAGCGCACGTTCACACAGATGAAGGTGCCGATCCCGACGATCGCGCTGATGCTGGGTCTGAGTTCGGTGACGCGCTTCGCCGGCATGGATGCGACGCTGGGCGTGGCGTTCGCCTACACCGGTGCGGCGTACCCGTTCTTCGCGGCGATCCTCGGCTGGCTGGGCGTCTTCCTGACCGGCACCGACGCCGGCAGTAACGCGCTATTCGGCAGCCTGCAAAAGATCACGGCGACGAAGATTCACACGCCGGCCCTATTCCCGTACCTGTCGCTGGACCAGACGCAAACGCTGATCTGCACGGCCAACAGCACGGGCGGCGTGATGGGCAAGATGATCGACGCGCAAAGCATTGTGGTGGCGACGGCCGCGACGAACCAGCTGGGCCGCGAGGCCGACATTTTCAAGGCCGTCATCTGGCACAGCATCGTCCTGGCGTGCGTCGTCGGCTTGATCTGCGTGTTACAGGCGTACGTCTGGCCGTTCACGGCGATGGTGCCGTGAAGCCTGAAACGCAAACGTGGTTTTCGCGTTGCCAATTAAGAAGGAGGACTCGGTGTTGGGGCGGTGGGTAACTTCAAGTACCACTTCGTACCCGGCGGCTTGGCGGCCAGCGACTTTCTTAGGTCCCTATGAGTTGGCACCCCTTGGGGTGGGTGGACAGTTGCGGCGATCTGGTACAGACCGGCGGGCAACGTTTCGGGCCGGGGGTGAGGTTCGAGCGGTTGCTCGAACACCTTGACCTCGGTCTCGTCAGCGCTGACAGACAACTTGATGCCAGCGAAGGGCGGCGGCGCGACGATCTCCACCACGATATCGACTTGCGGTGGATCTTTCAGGTGCGCGATAATCAACGTGGGTCCCAAACCGCTCGTTTGGAACGATAGGCTGATTCCGGTTCGAGTATAAATCTCCTCCTTATAGTAGTTCAGAGCCTCGATTAGGGAATTGGCCGTGACACACCACAGGGGGTCGCCGTTGGCGTCCTTCCATTTGTCATCGACCCCGGCACCACCCTTCAGAGCTTGAAGCAACGCGCCGCTGAAATAGGTTTGAGCCGGACCGCTGTAGGCGGCACTCCCCGGCACCGTGGCATAAAAGAGGATGCAGTTCCGAGAATCCACCACCGACTTCGGCACGGTGCGGAAAAAGCTGTCGGCTTTGATCAGGTTAAATTCGGCGAAACCGTCCGGCGTGGACCGGCAGGCGTCGATAAAATACAGCTGATTGCGAGCGACCTTCATCCGTTCGGCGGAAATGGTCATCCCCCTCGTCAGTTCGTCGAGTTCCACGCCTTCCTTGAGAATGGGTGTGTCCGGATCCCCGAACCCGGACAGCAGAAGAACCTGATCGTAGTGATGTTCCTCGCCGCGCTGGACGCCGTGACCTGCGAAGTAAAAGAAGGTGACGTTGCCGTTACGCGTGCTGGCGTCGTCGCGCCAGGCGTTCGCGGCACGGCCGAAGGTGGCGTGGTCGGCCGGGCCGTACGCGCCGGCCCCGGGCGGCATCACGAGCCGCGCCGCCTCCGCGGGGGTGGGCGCGAGCAGCAGCCGGCAGGTGGCCAGTTTGACGTGGAGAAGATCCTGATTGGCCACCAGCCACTCGAATACGGCGAAGGCCGAACTTGCCCCCGCGGTCAGCCGCCGCATGCCAAAATCCGGCCACTTTTGCTGTTCGACGGGTGTGCCCGCAGGCGGCAAGTAGGGGTACTCGCTGACCCCGACGATGAAGGCGTGCAATCCCGCCTTGTCTCCGCGGGCGGCGCGGTTGTCAACGGTCGGGTTCACCGGCCACCTTCACTTTCCACTGGGTGTGTGGCGGTTTTACCAACCGCATTCGGGTCTTCTGTTCGACCGCTTCGCCTTCCGTAACCGCGGTCAGTCCGTAGAAGCCTCCCGGCACCGTCGCCGTGAAAATCTGGGGGTTGGACGAATCCTTCGTCGTAGCAAACTTTTTCCCCTGGTCGTCAATGAGTTCAACCCGCGTCCGCTTCGCGGCGCCCGCGGGCGCGACCTCGACGCGCACTTCGACCTGGGGAGCGGCGTCCAGGTAATGCAGGACGGCGTCCCGGACCAAGCCGCCGACGGTGAAATGTTGTTCGATCTTGTACCGGCGGTTCTTCTCGTTCAAGGCCTTGAGCCCCTGGCCCAAACCGTCGATCAGGGAACTGATCGTGACGCACCAATGCGGCTCATTTCCCTCCTCGTCGATCTCCTCGGGAACGGCCGCGTCGCCGTTCAAGCAGTCGAGCAGGACGGTGCTGAACAGGGTCTGCTGCCCCTTGACGGCGAACGCCCGGCCCCCGGGAGGGGCGGCGTAAAAGACGGGTGCCCGACGGTCGTCCACCCCGAGCAAGGCCGCGTCAAAGACGCGCGTCGTATTGGCCACCTGGTAGGACTGCAACTCGGGGAGTATTACTCGGGAACTGTCCAGGAAGAAGAGTTGCGTCCGGGCGATGTCTTTCTGCCTCTCGGTCGGCGACATGCCGTACAGCAAATTGTTGACGCTCACGGTGCCCCGCAGCACCGGACCGACGGGGCTGCCGAAATCCTGGAGCATGATAATCGGCTCGGACCGGGACAGTTCTTTTCCCAGGCCGGAGAAATAGAACAACGTGGTGTTGTCCCGGTTCCCCTGGGCGTCCTGGCACCAGGCGTTGGCGGCGGTCAAGAAGTCGTTCACGTTACAGGGAACCTTCAATTCGTCCAACGCCTTTTCGTCCTTGGCCTCCCGTTCCGAGGGTGCGAGTAGCAGCCGGCAACTCGCCAGCGGCACGGCCAGACGATCCTGTCGCCGTATCAGCCACTGGTAAATCTTGTAGGCCGTGATTGCACCCGACGTGAGCTTGCGGCACGCGAAATCATCTTTCGGCGCCTCCTCGTCGTCGTTGGGGAGGTGGGTATAATCGCTGATGCCAACGATTAGCGCGTGCAGGCCGGGTTTTCCGGCCAACTCGTCGCGCCGGTCGAAGATCGGTTTCAAAAGGGGATCCTCCACGCTCGCGGTTCGCACGCCGGGGGCGGTCCCCTAATGGCGGCCCTGGAGCGTCCTTTCTCGGTGGCACCGGCGTCGCGCCGGTGTTGGCGATCCGCACCGGCGCGACGCCGGTGCCACCGCATTCATTATTGGACGCCGCCTTAGCTGGCCGCCGGAGCTGGATTCGACGGTAGTTTACTTTTCCAGAGGTCGCACATGGCCTCGTAACCGGGCTTGAAGAACAGCCGGAGGGCCAGCGCGGCGACGACCGCCGCCAAAGCCGGGGCGAGTCCCAGGTAGGCCACCAGCAGCGCGGCCAGGGCCGCGCCGATCGCGTCCTTACCCAGACCAAACGCCTCCGTCAGCTTTTTGCGCTCCTGGCTGTCTTCGGCGTCCGCGCCGCACATCAGTTCATACGCCTGCTTGTTGACGCGGCCAAAAAAGTCGCGACCAAGGGTTACGAGGTCGGACATCACGCCCAAGGCCTCGAACTCCGGTTCCACGGTCGGATCGAAATCGGTAACCGTTCGCGGGTCTTTGCGGTTCATCGCCACCCGTTTGCCCAACTCCAGGAACAACGCGTCATCATCTTTCGAGGAAAGCGCGGCGACGGCGGTGCGGGCCTGTGCGGTGCGGTCTGCCATGGGAGTCCTCCTCCATCGGATGTCACAAGGTGTCGGACAAAGGATTTCCGCCCGGTCGGCGACCGACCGGAAGGGAAGTTACGAGTGTAATGCGTGGAGTCTACCACTCCGCCAAATCGCATTCAAGCGCTTTCAGCGCTCGATCCGCGCTGTCGCGCTGGCGTGCCGGCGTCACCGGGGCCAGCGGAACAGGCACGTCGGCAGGTCCGTGCGACCGCGCTCACCCAAGTCCGCCAGGATTTCGCCCACGACCGGGGCGAATTTGAACCCGTGGCCGGAGAAGCCCGCCGCGAACACGACCTGCGGATGTTCCGGATGCACGTCGATCAGGAAGTGACGGTCGGGTGTCAGCGTGTAAATGCACACCGCCGTCCGGCGCGTCGGGCCGTTCACGGCAGGTAGGTGCGCGCGCAGGAACCGGCGCACGTTCGTCTCGTCGGCCTCCGTGACGGTTCGGTCCACCTGAGCGGGGTCGCTCAATTCCGGTGCGCCGTAGTGCTGCGCCACCTTGACGCCGTTCGCGTCCAGCGCGGGCAGGCCGTAGTAATAGCCGTCCGCTGTGTCGGCGATGAAGATTGGAAATGCGTCCGGCCGGAAACGAGCGTCGGCTTCGGTGCCGACCCAGAAGACGACTTGCCGCATCACCCGTAGCGCCACGCCGAGCCGGTCCAACACCCGAGCCGCCCACGGCCCCGCCGTCAGGATTAGCCGCGCCGCCGTGTAGCGGTCTTTGGGCGTCTGCACACGCACGGTGTCGCCGTCCACTTGCCAGGATACTACCTCCTCATGGTCGTGGACCACCGCCCCGAGACGCCGGGCCTCCGCGACGTGGGCGGCGACACACGCCTCGACGAAGAGGAAGCCGGCGCCACGTTCCACCACGCCGACCTCGCCGCGGTCGAAGGTAAATTGCGGATAGCGGTCGCGCAGCTCCGCGGGGGCGAGCGTTTCGATCGGCAACTGATGCTCGGCGGCGGAGCGGCGGACGCCGGCAATCAGTTCGCAGTCCGGAAGGCCGAGGCTCAGGCACGGACACGCCGTCAGGAGCTTGCGCCCGTGACGTTGTTCGAGGTCGTGCCAGCGGTCGTAGGCGCGTTCGACCAGCGGCACATAATCTGGATGCTCGAAGTACGCTTTGCGGATGATGCGGGTGTGGCCGTGCGAACTGCCGCGGTCGTGGCCGAGGGCGAACTGCTCCAAACCCAGAACCCGGCGGCCGCGGCGGGCCAACTCGAACAGGGCCGCCGAACCCATTCCGCCTACGCCCAACACGATTGCGTCAAAATGGGTATTGCTCATAAACAGTGCCGACGTTGCGGGTAAGGCTGAAGGGCGCGACAGTAACGAACGCTCCGATTTTCCTACGCGATCGGCCGGGTCGCAAGGTGGATTGCGTGAAATGCCTCAAGTTAAGCGGTGCGGCTCTTGCCAAGTTTGGCGGCAAAGTTAATAATTGCCCGGACGGAATAGTTGCCCCAACCGTCCGCGTGTGTTCCAATGGCCGGAAGACACGGATTGGTTCCGAGGCCGAAACCTCTCGCCAAATGGAGTGACCCGCAAATGGGATGCGACATGGTGGTGGCCCTCCCCGGCACGACGCCGGACGGCCAGACGCTCTTCGGACACAACGGCAGCCGACCCAGCGACGAGGGCCAGGCACTACATCGGCAGCCCGCCCAAGCCCACGCCCACGGCGAAGCCCAAGCGTTCGGCCCGCTGACGCTTGCCCACGTCCGCCAAACGCACGCGGTCGTCGGCTGGCAAGCCACTGGCCGGTGGGGCTATCGGCACGGCGTCAACGAGCACCGCGTCGTCGCCGGTTGCAGCCCGATCCGCACCCGGCTGCGCCAAGAGGGGGCGGGGTTGACCGGGCCGGACCTCGTGCGCCTGGCCCTGGAGCGCGCCGCCAGCGCCCGGCAAGCGCGCGACGTGCTGCTCGACCTCGTTACCCGGCACGGCCAGTCCGCCGGCGCGGGCGAGGAAGCGGACGGCTCGTTCCTTGTCGCCGATTGCCGTGAGGCGTTCGTCCTGGAGACGGCAGGCAACCACTGGGCCGAGCAGGAAGTTCACGCCGTCCGCGCGGTCAGCGACGTGTGCCATTTGCACCAGGACTGGAACCGCCTCTCGCGCGGCCTGGCCGACCTGGCAATCGGCCGCGGCTGGTGGCCGGAGGACGGCAGCAAACTCGACTTTGCCGACGTGGTCGCGCCGAACGAGCGCGAGGCCGCCCCGGCCCTGCGCCGCTGGGGCCGGGCAACGCTGCTGCTGGAACAGAACAGCGGTCGGCTGGACCGCTCGTTCTTCCGCCGGCTCCTGGGCGACCATTTCGAGAACCCCGCCACCCGGCCCGCCGACGCCTTTGCCAGTGCGTCCGCCGCCCAGTCCATTTGCAAACACGGCGCGGACGCTGCCGGCGCGACGACGGCGGTGAGTTTGATCGCGGAACTGAACCCGTCGGCGGACGCCTTGCCGGTGGCGTGGTGCGCGTTCGGGCCGCCCTGCACGAGCGTCTATTTTCCCATCCCGCTGGCCGGCGAGCTGCCTGCCGCGTTGCGCGCCAGCGGCGCGGACTTCGGCTGTGCGACGTGGCGGTCGATGGCCCGGTTGCTGACCGCGTGCCGGCAGGACGCGCAGCATTGGCACACGGTGCGCGAGGAACTGGCGCAATTGCAGACGCGTTTTGAGGACAATTGCCGCGACCTGCTGGCCGACGCCGTGCAGCTGCGCCGCGCGGGCAACCGGGCCGAGTTGGAACGCCTGGCGAAATCGTTCATGCAGCACAACGTGGAGACGTTCGCGGAGACGTGCGAACGGTTGTCGCCGCGGGCTGAGGTGTTGGCGATGAGCCGCGTGTCGTAGGAACGACCCGCAGTAAAAAGTTCGTCAGAGCCGCGACCGTCAGGGAGCGGTGGGGGTTCCCCGCTCCCTGACGGTCGCGGCTCTGACATCCAAGTCGCAAAGCCGCAAGCGGCAAGCATCACCCCCGCTTCAGGAGCGCGTCAATCACCTTGCCGCCGTTGACGGTCGCACGCTCGTCGCGACCGTCGTGGGCGTACGTCAACTTGCGGTGGTCCAGGCCGAGGCATTGCAGGATCGTCGCGTGGATGTCGTGGACGTGGACGCGGTTTTCCACGGCGTACAGGCCGATGTCGTCCGTGGTGCCGTGCGTGATGCCGCCCTTGATGCCGCCGCCCGCCATCCAGATCGTGAAGCCGTACGGGTTATGGTCGCGACCGTTGCCGCTCTCGCTCATCGGCGTGCGGCCGAACTCGCCGCCCCAGATTACCAGCGTCGTATCGAGCAGGCCGCGGCGTTTCAGATCCTTCAACAAGGCCGCGATCGGGCGGTCGCTCTCCTTGCAGTAGCGGCCGTGGTTGCCTTCCACGTCGCTATGCGCGTCCCATTTGCTGCCGGAGCCGGAGTACAGTTGCACGAAGCGGACGCCGCGCTCCACCAGCCGCCGGGCCAGCAAACAGTTGCGGCCGAACCGCTCCGTTACCTTGTCGTCCAGACCGTAGAGGTGTTTCGTCTCCTCCGTCTCGCGGGCCAGGTCGACCACCTCCGGACCCGACGATTGCATGCGGTAGGCCAGTTCGTACGCGGCGATGCGCGCTTCCAGTTCGGTGTCCTCGGTGCGCGTCTGCCGGTGCAGCCGGTTCAGTTCCTGCACGAAGTCGAGCTTGGCGCGCTGTTCGCCGTCGGTCTCGGCGGCCGGCGGTTGCAGGTTGAGGACGGGCGTTTTGCCGTCGCGGAAGCGGGTGCCCTGGTAGGTGGCGGGCATGAAGCCGGTGGACCAGTTGCGGCTGCCGCCGGGCGGGTCTTCGGGGTAGTCGAGCAGGACGACGTAGCCCGGCAGGTTGGCGCATTCGCTGCCCAGGCCATAGAGTGCCCACGAGCCGAGGCACGGCCGACCGCCGAGGATGCTGCCGGTGTTCATCTGGCAGACGCTACCGACGTGATTCAACCCGTCGGCATGGCAGCTGCGAATGACGGCGAGGTCGTCCACACAGGTAGCGATTTCGGGATACCAATCGCTGACCCAGGTGCCG
>JBBRLG010000126.1:0-14147 GCA_038231495.1 Gemmatales bacterium
CTTTTTGGAGTGCGGCGCTTGGCCGCCGCTTTCTTTGCGGAGCCGGCGATACCGAACCAAAGAAAGCGGCGGAAAAGCGCCGCACTCCAAATAGGCGTTAGCCAATTTGTAACCGTTCACTCCCCCCCTTACGAAGGGGGGTAGGGGGGGTCAAGAACCGAAGTATTCCGTCCTGGCGTCCACTCCACCCCCCCTACCCCCCCTTCGTAAGGGGGGGAGTGAAGCGCCGCACTCCAAATAGGCGTTAGCCAATTTATTCACAAGCTCCGAGTCCAAGGGTTATGCGCTCATGAACGCTACACGATCCGGGACGGTCGTCGGTCCCCGTTTTCGCCAACTTGCGTTGGCGAGCCTCCTACTCCTCCTGAGCGTCGCCGCCACCTGGCTGTGGGCGCACGAAGGCCACGCCCCGCTGCCGACCAAGGGGTCCCAGGTGGACCTTGCCAAGGGGGAAGTGATGCTGAGTCGGGAGGCGCGAGAGGCGCTCGACGTGCAGACGGCGGAAGTTGCCACCGGGACCGTGGAGGAACGTCTGCTGGCCTACGCCACGGTCACGGCCCCCTGGCAACAGCACGCTTTCGCAAGCTCCCGCCTCGCGGGCCGGATCGTGAAGTTGTACGTCCAGCCCGGCGATGCGGTCGCCGCCGGCCAGCCCTTGGCGGAGGTGGAGAGCGTCGAACTGGAGAGCTTACAACTGGAAGTGCGAAACGCGCAGAACGACACCGAACTCTGGACGAAACTCTTAAAGGGTATGGAGGAAGCCTACCAGAAAGGCGGCATACCCGAACAAACGCTGCTCGAGGCGCAGAACAAGAACCGCCAGAATAGCAACGCACTCGAAATCGCGCGCACGCGATGGTTGAGTGTCGGTCTAGCCGCCGCCGACCTCGACACCTTCCTACGCGAAAAAGAGGCCCGGCCCTTACGCTCCCTTCCCGTCCGCAGTCCCGTCCGGGGGACCGTCATTCACGCGGACCTCGCCGTGGGAAAGGTCGTGGACCCGACCGAACATCTTTTTGAAATCAGCGACCTGTCCACGGTCTGGGTCCAGATGGGCGTCCTCGAACGGGATCTGCACCGGGTCGCAAGCGGCCAGCCCCTGGAGTTACGCCTGGCCGCCTACCCCGGCGAGGTGTTCCAGGGCACGGTCGATGTAACGGGATTCTACCTGAACCCCCAGACGCATCTGAACACCGTCTGGGCGACGTTACCCAACCCGCCGGGCCGGGAGCCGCGCTTGTTACCCGGCATGGCGGGCGAAGCGCAACTGCTGCTCCCAGGTCTCGCCACCGGGAAAACGATACCCGCCGAGGCGTTGATTAGCGATGGGGCGGAATATTACGTCCTGGTCGAGCAGGCCGAGACCGCGGGCGGCTCCCAGTACCAGAAGCGAAACGTCGTGGTCGGCAGGCAAGGGAACGGTCGGGTCGAAGTCCGCTCCGACGCGTTGTTCCCGGGGGACCGGGTCGTCACCCGTGGCAGTCACGAACTGGCGGCGTACTTCCTGCCGGGCGTTCTCCACCCGAGTCCAGAATTCAGTCGCAGCATAGGTCTCCGGGTCGAACTCGCGGGGCCGCACGTCGTCGAAGACGTGGCGCAAATCGACGGTGCCGTAGACCTACCCTCCGACCGTCGCACCGTCGCCTCGTGCCCACTCGAAGGCACGCTGTTAAAGGTGCGTGTGGACCGCGGGCAGCGTGTCCGGGCGGGCGAAGTTTTGGCCGAGGTCGTCAGCCCGCCGTTTCAGAAGGCGCAGTTGGACTTGTTGCGGTCGCACCTCGACGGTCTCCTCCTCGAAGACAACTTACGGCGCGTGCGTGCGGCCGGGGGCACTACCCCGCAGTGGCGACTCCTTGAGGCCGAAAGCATGGCCAACGCCAACCGGCAACTGCGCGACAGCCTGCGCCGGAGGCTCCAAATACTGGGCCTCACGCCCGAACAGCTGGACGCACTCGTGACCCAAAAGAAGTTGGTCGAGGCACTACCGGTGCGCTCTCCCATCGACGGCGTGGTCGTAAAGTTCGACCGGGTGCTCGGCCAGACCGTCAAGGCCGAGGAGCCGTTCCTCGAAATCCACGACCTGACCAAACCGTTGATTCAAGGGTTCGTCGCGGAGCGTGACTTGAGCCGAGTCCGCATCGGTCAGAAAGTTCGCGTCCGACTGACCGCCGACCCGGACTTCCTCGGCGAAGGCACGGTGGTGCGGAGCGCGCGCGTGTTCAAACCGGAAACACGCACCCTCTCCGTCTGGGTCGAGCTGGACCAGAAACCGGTCCGGCCGCTGCTTTACAACCAGGCGGCTCACCTCACTCTGACCCTCGACCGGCCTGCGCCGACGCCGCTTGCCGTGCCGCTAACCGCGGTCGTGTACGAAGGCGTGCGTCCGTTTGTCTTCCTCCAGGAAGCGGACGGGACTTTTCGGCGGCAACCGGTGGAGACCGGACGTGCGGACGACCGCCGCGTCGAAATCACCCGTGGATTACGGCCCGGCGACCGGGCGGCCGTCGGGGGGGTGACCGACTTGCAAACGGCCTACGCCGTTATCCGCTAAGGACGGACGACCCATGCTTACCCACGTCCTCGCTTTTTCGCTCAAGAACCGGGCGCTCGTCCTCCTGGCGGCCGTGGTGGTTGCCGTCTACGGTTGCTACCGCCTGGCCCACACCCCCGTTGACGTGTTCCCCGACCTGAATCGGCCGACCGTCGTCATCCTGACCGAAGCTCCCGGATTGGCGCCGGAAGAAGTCGAAGTCCTCGTGACCCAACCCGTCGAAGCGCTTCTCAACGGGGCCACGGGCGTCCAGCGCGTCCGCTCGTCTTCGGGCATCGGCCTGTCCATCGTCTGGGTCGAATTCGACTGGGGGACCGACGTCTACCGGGACCGCCAGGTCGTCGCCGAAAAAATCCAGTTGGCGCGAGAGCGGTTGCCCGAGGGGACGAACCCCGTCATGGCCCCCGTCTCTTCGATCATGGGCGAGATCATGCTGCTGGGGGTGCGCTCCGACGCCGAGTTGAAGACGCCTGAGGAGCGCTTGCAAAAGGCGATGGAGCTGCGGACGTTGGCCGAGTTCACGTTGCGCAACCGCTTGTTGGCCGTCGAGGGCGTGTCGCAGGTCACGGTGATGGGCGGCGTCCTCAAGCAGTACCAAATCGTCACGTCGCCGGAGCGGTTGGCCGCGCAGAACGTCACCTTACAACAACTCACCGAGGCTGCCGAAAAGGCAAACGTCATCGCCGGCGGCGGGGTCATGGTACGGACCCCCAAGGAATCGCTCATCCGCATCAACGGCCAGAGCTTGACCCTGGCCGAGATCGCGGACACTCCCGTGGTCTGGCGCGAACCGCGGGCTGTGCTCGTCAAGGACGTGGCCGAGGTGCGGTTCGGCGGCCCCGTCCAGCGGGGCGACGGCAGCGTGCGAACCCGCGCGGGCGACAAAACCACCGGAGGACCGGCGGTGATCCTGACGATTCAAAAACAGCCGAACGCCAACACCTTGGACCTGACGCCCCAGATCGACCGGGTTCTCGACCAACTCCAGCTAGACTTGCCCGCGGACGTGAAAATCGAACGCCACCTTTTCCGCCAGGCCGATTTCATCGAAGCCGCCATCGACAACGTGACCGAAGCCATCCGGGACGGGACCGTTTGGGTGTTCCTCATCCTGTTCCTGTTCCTGTGGAACTTCCGCACCAGCCTGATCACGCTGACGGCCATTCCGCTGTCCATTCTCACGACCGTCATCGCGTTCAACTGGCTGGGCGTCACGATCAACACCATGACGCTGGGCGGCATCGCCGTTGCCGTGGGCGAACTGGTGGACGACGCCATCGTGGATGTCGAAAACATCTACCGCCGCCTCAAGGAAAACCGCCGGAAGCCGAACCCCGACCCGCCGCTCCGGGTGATCTTCCGGGCGTCCAACGAGGTGCGCAGCTCCATCGTCTACGCCACGCTCATCGTCTGCGTGGTGGTGCTGCCCTTGTTCGCCATGGCCGGCCTGGAAGGACGGCTGTTTGCCCCGTTGGGCCTCGCGTATCTCGTCTCGCTGTTGGCGTCCCTCGTCGTATCGCTCACCGTGACGCCGGCCCTCGCCTCGTTCTTGCTGCCGAAGGCGCGCTTCCTGGAGCAACGACGCGACCCGCTCTTCCTGCGGTGGGCCAAGTGGCTTGACGAGCGGTTGTTGCGCTGGACGTTCCGTCATCCCCGGCCTATTCTCGCCGCCGTGGTCGCGCTGGGGGCGCTGTCCTTGTTGGCGATCTTCGGGATGGGTTCGGAGTTCCTACCTCCTTTCAACGAGGGCACCCTGACGGTGAACGTCCAGACCGAGCCGGGTACTAGCCTGGAAGAAAGCGACCGCGTGGCCGGCAGGGTAGAGGCTCTGATCCTGGGCGTTCCGGAAGTCACCTCCGTCTCCCGCCGGACCGGGCGGGCCGAGATGGACGAACACGCCGAGGGCGTCAACTCCTCGGAACTGGACGTCCGCCTGGTGCCGCACGAACGGCCCCTGGCCGGGTGGTGGGCAGCCGTCTTTCGCGGCGTGCCGGGATTCCGCGGTTGGGGGACCGAAAGGTCGGGTCGGCCTCCGGAACAAGTCTTGGCCAAGCTACGCGACCACATTGCGAGCGTGCCTAATGTGAAGGTCAACGTCGGCCAACCCATCTCGCACCGGCTCGACCACGTCCTGTCGGGCGTGCGCGCCCAGGTCGCTGTAAAAGTGTTTGGCCCCGACTTGCGGGAACTCCGAACCGTTGCCCAGGACGTGCAGAGCCACATGAGTAAAGTGTCTGGGGTGGCGGACCTGCAAATAGAACCTCAGGTCGAAATTTCCCAAATCCGGCTCAAGGTGAAGCGCAAGGAAGCGGCCGCGTACGGCCTGGCGCCCGGCGACGTGGCCCGCCTCCTGGAAACCGCTTACAAGGGTCGGCGGGTGTCGATCGTCCTCGACGAGAACCGGTACTTCGACTTGGTCGTGTGGTACGACGAGAAGGCCCGCAGCAGCCCCGCCGAGATCAACAAGACGATCCTCGACACCCCGTCGGGCCGAAAGGTGGCGTTGGGCCAGGTGGCCGACGTGCTGGACGCCACCGGGCCGAACACGTTAAACCGCGAACACGTCGAACGCCGGATCGTCGTCTCCTGTAACGTGCAGGGCCGGGATTTGGGCGGCGTCGTGGCGGAAATCCGGCAGGAGTTGAAGCCCGTCGAAGAAAGGCTCGCCGGCCTTCCGGGCGGCTACCGCATCGAATACGGGGGCCAGTTCGAGGCCCAACAACAAGCCGGGTTCCGCCTCACGGTCCTGGGACTGGTGGCCGTCGTGGGTGTGTTCCTGCTGCTTTGGAAGTGTCTGGGTTCGTGGATCGCGGCCCTCCAGGTGCTGCTGGTCAACATCCCCCTCGCTGCCATTGGCTCCGTCGTTGCGCTCCTCCTCATCAACCACCCGACACCGGCTGCCTTGCAGGCGGCGTCGTGGTGGCAATGGCCGAAGGTGTGGGTGCAGGCCACGACCCTGTCCCTGGCACACTGGGTCGGGTTCATTACGCTCATCGGCATCGTCAGTCGGAACGGGATTATGATGATCTCGCACTACGTCCACCTGATGAAGTACGAAGGGGAAACGTTTGGCGAGCACATGATCGTCCGGGGCAGCCTGGAGCGGTTAGCCCCGGTGCTGATGACCGCGTGCGTTGCCGGCATGGGACTAATCCCGCTCGCCCTGGGCGCCGGGCAGACGGGCAAGGAGATTTTGCACCCCCTGGCCGTCGTGGTGATTGGCGGCTTGTTGGTGTCCACCCTGATGGACCAACTCGTCACGCCGGCGGTGTTTTTCCTGTTCGGTCGCAACGTCTACCAACCAAAAACAGGTTTCGCAAAAGTCGAGGCCGAGCAAGAATGGAAGGACACCTGGACTACGGAAGTGTCGGCGAGATGAGCGTTCTTGAGCACGCCCCGACGCTCGCCATGCTGTTAGAAGTGTTTCCAGTGACCCCGACGGGATTCGAACCCGTGTCGCGGCCGTGAAAGGGCCGTGTCCTGGGCCTCTAGACGACGGGGCCACGCTGCCGCCGGTGCGACAACATCAGCATGATAGAGGGCGCGTCCGCGGGCGTCAAGTTGGCTGCGCCTCCTCCGCCGCTTGCGGCTGAGCGCGCCCAAGCGCTCAGCCGCAAGCGGCGGACTTAGCGTGACAACTCCCGCTCCGCGCGTTCGACGATTTCTTTCACGCGCAGCCGTCGTTCGCCCAGCGCCAACTCCGCGTCCTGCTGCAACCATTGCCGGACCTTCTTCTCCGCCGCCACCGCCGTGCTGTGGTTACGGCCGCCGAAGTGGCCGCCGATGTCGCTGTAGGATGCGCCGGTGTGCTTGCGCGCCAAATACATCGCCACCATGCGCGGGTGGCTCACCGCCCACGCGCGGCCCTTCGATTGCAGCGCCCCCGTCTCCAGCCGCAACACCGAGCAAACCGCACCATCCACGTCGGGCAGCTTGACCACCCGGATCGCGTGTCGCAACAGGTCGGCCAACGCTTCGCGCACCAGCAGCACGTCCACCTTGCGACCCGTCACCTTGCCGTAATGGCGGACGCTGTGGATCGCGCCTTCCAATTCGCGGACGTTGCCGCGGAGCTGCGACGCGATGAACCGTAGCACTTCGTCGTCGAACGGGGCGTCCTTCGCCTGGCCGGCCTTGGCCCGCAGGATGCTCAGCCGCGTCTCGGCGTCCGGCGGCGTCAGGCCCCAGACCGCGCCGCCCAGCAACCGGTCCGTCAGCTCCGGGGCGAAGTCGTCGGCCAGGCGCGGGTGGCAATCGACGGCCAATACCATTTGCCGGCCGTCCGCCTGGAGCGCGTCGAAGGTGTGCAGGAACTCCTCCTGGGTCGCCCGTTTGCCGGCGAGGAAGTGCAGGTCGTCCACTAGCAGCGCATCGCACTCGCGGAACTGCTTGCGGAATAGGCCCAGCTTGTTCTGGCGCATCGCCTGGACGAAGCGGTTGGTGAAGTCCTCGCTGGTGACGTAGCAGACGCGGAAGTCGGTCCGCGCCCGCCGCAACCCGGCGTAGATGCCTTCGAGCAGGTGCGTCTTGCCGGTGCCGACCGGGCCGTGTAGCACGAGCGGGTTGACCGCCTCGCCCGGCTCCTCGACGACGCTCAGGGCCGAGGCGTGGGCCACGCGGTTGCACGGCCCGACCACGAAATCGGCCAGGCGGTGCCAACGGCGGCTGCGCTTCGCTTTTGGTTGAGGAAGGTTGTCAAAGAGCGTCGGTTCGAGTTCGGGCGACGGGCGTTTCTTCGCCTTCGCGGCTTCGGGCTTCGCCTTGGCAGCCGGCGCGGGCTTGGCGGCGCGGGGCTGCACCGGCGGCAGCTGGGTGGAGGCCTGTTCGCTGCGCGCGGCCTGGAACAATTCGCCGTCGATGTGGTAGCGAACTTCCGTGACCTCGCCGAAGACCTCGCAGCCGGCCGACGCCAGGGGCGCGTGGAAGGTCTTCTGCAGCCACTCCTCGAAATGGCGGTTGGGCACGCCGACGGTAAGTACGCCGTCGTCCCAGGCGAATTTCGTTCGCCCGTCGAACCAAAGCTTGTAGCGCGGCAAGCCGATGCGTTCGGCAAGGGCTTGCTCGAGCGCGGCGACGCCTTCGCGACGACTGGTAATCAAAGGGGTTCCCTCCGGCGCGCGGGTGGTCCCGCCGGATCAGGGGTGATCCGGTCGCACAAGAGAGAGATGCCGTCGGACAGGAGGGAAGCCTGTGGTGAGACGGTGGCACTCGGAGACGCTGTATCTTACCCGACGCCGACAGCCGACGCCAGCAAACGCAAGGTCAACCGCGCCGTGAAAAGCACCGGGGCGGACCCAACGACCCGACGCCGCCGCAGGTTAGGCGTTATCGGCATGATCGATAAAGGGAGTGCGATGTCGTCGAGAGCCTGCGGTTCTGTTCCAGCTGCGCCCCTTGGATTGCGGTTAGCGCCACACGGCCAGGTAAACCTCGCGCCGGTCGTACGGCTCGAACCCCAAACGACGGTACAAATCCAGCGCCGGCCGGTTGCGGCCATCGACCGCCAACGACAGATACATCGCGTCCGCTGCCCGCGCCTCGACCAGTGCCTTCAACACCAACTCCGTGCCGAACCCTTGCCGCCGGGCCTCCGGCACGACGCCCGTGTACGCCAGATCCCAGTCACCGGTGTCCGGCATTTCCGTGAGCAGGAGCACCCCGACCGGCTCGCCGGACGCCAACGCCAGGAACCAGCGGCCGGCGTCGTAACGGCCCTGCGACTGGTGGCCGATTATCACTTCCCCGACGTTGCGAACGCCGTTCAACTCCGGGCAGTCTTGCGTTTCGACGTAGGTACGTTCGAGCGTTTCGTGAAAGCGTTGCGCGTCGCACTCCTCGTACGACTGATATTCCAGGCGTTCGGGGCGGTTAAACCACACCAGCGGCAAGTCGAGGTCGTGACGGCAGAAGCGCAAGTGCGTGACGTGGCGAAAGCCGTTGCGCTGGAGCGACGCGCCGAGATCGTTTTCTTCGACGGCGAGGAGCGCTTGCGCGAGTTTAACGCCCTGACTTTGCAACCATTCCGTTGCCCGGAGGACGAGGCGGTCTTCGTTGTCGTGGGTACACGCGTCCGCGACGCAGCGCGGCGGCCAAATCAAAGCGGTCGCGCCGACCAACGGCAAGCAGACGAGCGTGCCCGCAACCCCTTGTTCACCGCGGACGACGAAGACGCCAGCGGGGTTCAACTCGCCGTGTTGCAACAGGAGGAGGGCGTTGCCGACGCGCTTGTCGCGCTCCTCCGGTTCGAGGTGGCCGAAGAGGATCTGCAACGCGGGGGCCAGTTCCTCGGTACGGGCAGGCGCCGGCGGCGGATACATCGCATGTCTCCCTCGGCAACGGGAATGAAACCACGGAATACACGGAAAACACGGAAAAATGCAAATACCAAGATACCACGCACGGTTGACACGATGGGGCGAAATCGTGCAGCCGAATGCGCAACTCCTCTTTGCCGGACTGCCGGGATTGGGTACATTCTCCAAACGGATTGCGTACCGGGGAGGAGACTTTCGCATGGATGCGAGCGCGACGCCGCGGGTGCTGCTGGTTCACGACTGGCTTACCGGCATGCGCGGCGGAGAAAAATGCCTGGAAGTGCTGTGCCGGCGCTGGCCGCACGCCCAACTCTACACCCTCCTGCACCACCGCGGTTCCGTGTCGCCGCCCATCGAGGACCTGACGCCGCACACCAGCTTTCTGCACTACCTGCCCGGCGTCGCCCGCTATTATCGCTACCTGCTGCCCGTCATGCCGTTCGCCGCGGCGACGTGGCGGTTGCCGCCGTCCGACCTCGTGGTCAGCTTCAGCCACTGCGTCGCCAAGTCCGCCAAACCGCCGCGCGGCGTGCCGCACGTCTGCTACTGCTTCACGCCCATGCGCTACGCCTGGCACATGCAAAACGCCTATTTCAGCAAGGACCGCGTCGGCGCGTTGAAAGCGCGGCTGCTCGCGCGCCTCCTCGCGGAACTGCGCGACTGGGACCGGCGCACCGCGGAGGGCGTCACGCACTTCCTCGCCATCAGCCAGACCGTGCAGCAGCGCATCCGCGAGTGCTACGGCCGTGACAGCACCGTCGTCTACCCGCCCGTCGATACGGATTTCTACTGCCCCGCGCCGGTGCCGCGCGACGACTATTACCTCGTCGTGTCCGCGTTCGCCCCGTACAAGCGGCTCGACCTGGCCGTCGCCGCGTGCAATCGATTGCAAAGGCCGCTGGTCGTCATCGGCACCGGACAGGACGAACGGCGCTTGAAAAGCATCGCGGGACCGACGGTGCGCTTCCTGGGTTGGCAGTCCGACGAGCAGATTCGCGACCACCTGCGCCGCTGCCGGGCGTTGTTGTTCCCCGGCGAGGAGGATTTCGGCATCGTGCCGGTCGAGGCGCAAGCGTGCGGCACGCCGGTCATCGCCTACGGCCGCGGCGGCGCGACGGAGACAGTCGTACCGCTCGGCGGGCGGCGCGAGCCGACCGGCGTGTTCTTCGCGGAGCAAACCGTCGAGGCGCTCCTTGACGCGCTGGCCACTTTTGAGAGTCGCCTGGGAGATTTTAGTGCCGCGGCCGCGCGCCGGCAGGCGCAGCGGTTCAACGCCGGGCGGTTTCGGGAAGAGTTATTTGGCTATCTGGATGGCGTGCTGAGCGCGACCGCGGAACCCGAACGGCGGGCGGCATAAAGGCCCGCTAACCAAAAGGCGAGCGTCGGGGCGTGAGCACGTCGTGTTACGTCCCCCGGAACGTTCCACGACGTGCTCACGCCCCGACGCTCGCCAATCAAACCGTCACGACCTTGCCGGTGCGAACCGACTGACACTCCTTGTGACAGAGCACCAGGGCGTCGCGGGCCAGTTTGCCGCTCAGGTAGTGCGACTCGCGGCCGCTGCCGACACTTTCGACCGCCGCGCGGATTTCGGCGGCAAACGCGGCCAGCGGGTCGGTCGTGCCGCGCAATCGCGGCTGTTTCGGCTTCTCCTCGCCGGTGAAAACGGTCAACGGCGTCGTGCCGCTCTCGTATTCAAGTGTCGCCTTCTCCAGATAAATCTCAAAGGCATGGACGAACGGCCGGCTGCCCATGGCCACGGCCCCGCTCGAACACGAGATCACCGGGCCGCCTTCGCCGTAAAGGTACTGCGTCGTCAAATACTCGACCGCGCCGTCGGCCGCGACCACGCCGGACGAAAAAACCCTCTCCGGCACCCCGGCGACCAGGCCGATGAAGTGCGTGTCGTGGATGTGCAGATCGACCGCCGGCCCGCCCGTCTTGGCGGCGTCGGCAATGTCGGACGACCAGTCCGGGCGTGAGATCACGCGCTTGAAATGGGCACCCAACAGCTTGCCGTACTCGCCGGTCAGGACGGCCTCGGCGGCGTAGGCGAACTCGGGAAAGAACGGCAAAACGTGGGCGACCATGAGTAGGCGGTCCGCGCGTTTGGCGGCCTTGAGCATGGCGTCGGCGGACCCGGTTTCGAGGGCAATGGCCTTTTCGACCAGGACGTGCTTGCCGGCTTCCAGGGCGGCGACGGCCATCGCTTCGTGCAGGTGCGTCGGCGTGCAAATATCCACGAGGTCGATGTCGGGGTCGGCGATCAGGTCGGCGAAGTCGGCGTAGCGTTTGACCTTGCCGAGGTCCATTTGGGTGCCCGGTGGTCCGAAATTCCCCCGGATGCCGCGCCAGTCGCCGGCGAGCTTCTTCGGGTCGCGGCTGGCAATCGCCGTCACGCGCGCGCTCCGGACCTTGGGCGCGGCGAGGTAGTGGATCATGCCCATGAAGCCGATGCCGGCGATGCCGATTCTTACCATCGTCAGAAGTCCTTTGTTTTAGGCTGCTTGTGGCTTTCTACCTACCTCATGGGGTGTAGTAAATCGCATGATTTTGACAGATTTTACCGATTTCTGTTACGATTTCTGTTAACGGTTTTTGGCCTGTTCCACTTAGACAAATGGGATTCTTGTCCCGACCGACCGATTTCTGTTAACTCGCCGCTGAACATTCATTTTCCTTCCGCTCGCAACGGGATCGCTCTTGGGCGGCGTTGGCCCTGAAGTTAGGGACCATCCCCGCCGTTCACCCGGCCTAACACCTCGGAAGCGTTCTGAGGGCATTCTGAGCCGTGCAAACAGCACTGGCAAGGGCAGTGCTGGCGAGTGGGCAAGAGGGCGCACAACCTGGACCGCAAACGGCCCGGCAACCGACTGAGCCGCCAAGAGGCACGCCACGAGCCGCCACGTCCAGAGGCACGGCGTTTTTGCAAACCTTTGCAAAAGCGACAAGCCAAACTTCGCTCGGCAATGGCGTGCGACGGCTCAACAGGCATTCGGACGGCATGACGGCTTAGCGGCGGTTGAGGTGCCTTCTGGGCGTGGCAAACGGCACTAGCGGTGTGCCAAGTGCAAGCGAGCCAGGCAAACCCGTCCCGCCCAAAAAAACAGAACAACCGAGACAACGGATTAAAGCAGTGGTAGAATACACGACGTACGGAGTTAAAGTGGTTTCATGCTGGCTCTTGCAGGAAAGAACATTCCGATGATTGACGACGACGAAAACGACAAGGACTCAAAGGACTACGAAGATCAGATTTCGGACTCCGTTGACGAGCAAGAACGGCTGGGCGAAATCCCGCAGGACATCATGGGCCGGAAGGCGGAACTTGAGACAGAGCGCTTTGCCCAAGAGTGCTGTCAGGGGGACAAAGATTATGAGGATTACATGGCTGCCCAAGAAAATGGTGGTGACTCCATCGAGCTTCCTGGCGGAATATGGAAGGCTTGGGCAATCTAGGCAGCCGGTTTTCATGCAAAATCGGGCTATTTGTAGCTCAGGAAGCTCGATGGAGTCACCACCAAGAAAATGCTAAGAAGCTTGAGGCAGAGCGCTTTGCCCAAACGGTACAAGAATATGAGGATTTCATCGCCGCTTACGGAAGTCCACAACCGGACCCGGACCTGCCTCTGCAAAAACTGCCTTCAGGCAAAGTGCGAAAGTATGAGTCTTATTGCTGTGAGCCGCATAGCCCGCCAAAGGGATTGAGTAGTGAAACCCATAAGCGATGCAGCGAAGGCGAGAAGTGCTGTGGTTGGCTGAAATGCGAGTGCGGCGGCTGCTATTGCGGGATGCCAGCGGAAAGAAAAGCCACCGGCAACAAGTACGGGAAAGCATTCTCCGTCAAGATACAATACATTCCTGGTGCCTACATTTGTCCAGAGTGCATCGCCAAACCATGTTATATGAAAGAGGGCGAGATTAGATTTTGTGGTGCGTGTGAAGGCAGAGGCTATGACATGACCAACAAATATACTTGACCGCTCGATAATGGCGGGTTGAGAACAGGTCGCGAAGGGGAGCCGGGTAAAGGATGTTGGCGTCGTAGACGGCGGTGACGGGGTGCTCCATCAGTAGCCCATCCCAAGTTCCTGGGCTTCTGCGGTCAGCTGGTCGAGAACCTTGGCCCTGGCCTCGTCATCCTTCCGCTTGTAGGCCATCAGGTCGTCGAAGCGAACACGGCGGTACTTGCCGACGGTTCGGCACGGGATTCTTCCTTCGTCCAGTAACTTGACCAGGTAGGGGCGCGAGACGTTGAGCAGATTGGCGGCTTGCTGCGTGGTCATCTCGGCATGGGTGGGAATGAGGGTCACCGCGTTGCCCTGGGACATTTCGATCAGGAGATGCAGGAACGAGCGCAGTGCGGACGCTGGCACCGCTACCGTTTCGGTCTCCTCGACATCGGCGACGAGCTGGATGCGGATGCTAGACCGCTTGCCAAGCTTGTGGGTTGCAAGGCGGCGGCTGGACTCGCGCGCAAGCAAAGCATCGGCCTCGCTCGGTGCAACCGTCTCAAAGTTCTCGGAAATGAGTGCAGTCATGGATTTTTACCTCCTGTTTCGTGACATGAGTATTCTACCACATCCTCGAATCCGTCGCAACAGTCGAAATGGTCGAAAAGTGATGGAGCGGCGATACTGTCAAGTAACGTGACAGTCCGGGATTGCATCTTGCGCCTGGCAACGCCGGCGCGCTTTCGCATTTGGCTCCTACGCGAACAGAGAAAGGCTAGCCGGGGAGCCGGGGGGTGGCAATGAACGCCACCGGTCGCCGGCAGGGACGCGGCGAAATCTTGCAGGGATGCAGAGCCGCGAAAGGGGGAATCAGGCCGCGAGTCCGAGTTGAATACGCATGGCCATGTCAACCCTGTGCATGTCGTGCGGAGAAAGCACGCCAAGAAACTTGAGGAGCCGCTCCTTGCTCACCGTGGTGATCTGGTCCGCCATTGCCTTCGATTCCGTCCCATTGAGCGTGACCGTGGCATCACAAGGATAAAGCTTGCCGGTCTTGCTTGAGAATGGCACAACCTGGACGCGGCCGACGAGCAACTTGGCGAACGGGGTACTGCCTCCGAACAGGGCAGCGGCAGCGAGAGCATAGACGACACCGACCGGGAGCCGCATTCGACCTACAGGTTCCATCTACTAGTGGGTCAGTTGCCTCGCCAATAGCCATATTCATCTGGGGGAATAAGACAACCCGAGCCCTGGTTTGGGGAGTCAAGCCGTGTCCCGCCGTAAGAACAATCCGCTACGCCCTTTGACCGCCGACGAACGCGACAC
>JBBRLG010000127.1:0-14129 GCA_038231495.1 Gemmatales bacterium
ATGTCAGAGCCGCGACCGTCAGGGAGCGGTGGGGTTCACCGCTCCCTGACGGTCGCGGCTCTGACGAACTTATTAGGGCGCGCGGCATCACTTCTTCGGCTTACCGATGCAAAACAGGTGATCGCCGCCCCGGATGTACAGACAGTTATCCGCCACCGCCGGCGTCGCGGATACCGGCTCGCCGACCTCGCTCCGCGCCAGCAGTTTGAACTTGGGCGCTGCCTCATAGACGTACACCTGGCCGTCCTCCGCCGCGACGTAGATCTTGCCGTCGATCAGCACCGGCGACGCCGTCACGCCGCCACCGCACAGGCGTTCGCTCCAGACCAACTGGCCCGTCGCGGCCTCGTGGCACTGCGCCGTCCCTTCCTTGTCCGTCACGGAAAACAGGTAGCCGCCCGATCCCAACAGCGACGGCACATAAGGAAACGCCTTACGGTCCTCCCAGACGAGCTTGGGCGTCGTCGCCGCGCCGTCGGATTCGAGGCGGAGGGCGATCAGGTCGCGCTCGCCGCTGCCGTCGCCGCTATTTTGAAAGATCATCCCCTGGTGCGCGATCGGCGACGCCACCGTCCGCAACGCCATGTTTTTGAACTTCCAGGTATAGTGCCAATTCTCCTTGCCGTTGTCCGGGTTATAGCCGGTCAGCCCTGCCGTGCTGCCGACGACCAACTCGTTGCCACCCTGCATTGTCTTTTGAATGAACGGCGTCGAATAGCAGGTGCGGAACGGCTTGCGGTCGGCCTTCCAGACCGTCTTGCCGGTCTTGGCGTCAAAGGCGAGCAGGACCGAGGAGCCGTCCTTGTCGTTGGCGAAGAACACTTTGCCGTCGTGGACGACGGGCGAGCCGCCCGCGCCGTGCTGGCTCTGCCCCTTGGGATTTTCCTTGGTCGTGATCTCGTAAACGCCCAGATCGTCGCGGTCCTTGTCGGCGGCGTCGCCGCGCTTCCAGACGATTGCGCCCTTGAAATCAAAGGCGTACATCATCAAGTCCTTGCCGTCCCACATCAGGCAGTAGACGCGCTCGCCGTCGGTGGCGGGCGTCGAGGAGGCCAGCGAGTTGAGTTTGTGCGTGACGGATTTGTTGGCCGGGACCGACTTCGTCCAGAGGATTTCGCCCTTGTCGGTATCGACACAGACCAGGCCGCGGTCCTTGCCGTCAGCCGCGGCGGTTTGCAAGAACAGTCGCTTGCCCCAGACCACGGGCGAGGAGTGGCCCTTGCCGGGAATGGCGATCTTCCAGCGGACGTTTTCCTTGTCGCTCCACGCGACTGGCACGTCCTTGTCGTCGGCAACGCCACTGCCGTGGGGTCCGCGGAACCGCGACCACTCGGCGGCGCTCGCGGCCAGGCTTAAACCCAAAACGACGCCGTAAACTAGCAGAATGCGCGGTCGAAACATGGTGGGGTACTCTCGTCACACGAGGGCTGCGTCCAAAGCCGGTGGGTGCTAAACCGTCATCTTATCATGCCAGACGTTCGGGAGCCGCTATCTATTTGCGGTTTTTGGATCGGGAGAAGAATGGAACCGCCAGAACGCCAAGAGCGCCAAGGTCGGAAAGAGAATGGAATCACGAAAACACGAAAGAACGAAAGGGCGAAACGGCAAGGGGCGCGGCCGGACATTGATTCTTTGCACCCTTCCTTTTTCAAGTTTTCGTTCTGCGGCAGGGCGTTTTCGATCCCTTCGGCCGGCGCCGGTGCCTTCGCCGTCAGCGCGGCCGCACCGCCCGCGAGCGCGGCTGCGACCACCAGGGCATTAAAGTGCGCTAAGCGACGGGTCATGGCGCCTCATCCTTTCGCGACGCCGTTCGGCGGGAGATCACCTCGGCACGACCGTTCCGCACACCCGGCTGCCGCCAACGGGACCCTTGCCAAGAGGACCCTTGCCACTCTCCTGGGCCGACCCTGGCCAGGCCTTTGGCAAGGGTATATCAGCGCCGCTGACTGCCCCGGACGGTCGCTGCGTGCCAAAATCCGACCCTTGCCAAGAATGTGCGCTTTGGCAAGGGTGGGGAGGGCAGCCACTGCCGCGCGGTCAAAGGCGGCATGGTTCAAAAGCCGCAGGCACGAGGCAACAAGTGGACTTCGTTTCATTCACCACCCCCATACACCCCCCCGAACGAATTTCCCAAGGTGGAACTTCTGTCCGGGCAAAGACTTGAAGCATTCGTTCCAGGTGGCGCCCCAGCGACACGTCCTTGAACAAAGGTTGCTTCCTTTGCCACCCGAGTTTGAACCATGCCTCAAAGGCGACGCAATCGGGAGCCTGGTCGGGTAAGCGTCGTGGCCCCGAAACGGCGCGATTGGCAGCAGCAAGGGGTTCGTACCTTACCTGCCGAGGTAATAGGAATCCTAGCCAATGAGAGCAAGGGACGGCAAACAAGAACGGGCGCTCGGAGCAGCGCCGAAAGGACTGCGATAAAAGCGATGGGGTCGAGGGCCGAGAAACCACGCGGTGGCATTCACCGGCGCTGCAAATCACCGTTTGCTAACGGGGAATGGTTGTCAGCCGGTGTCACTGACGCTCAATCGCTGCCGTGCAAGTTACGGACAGAAGGCGTCGATGGCAGCCGCGGCTTGCGTCGGGGTCGGGTAGAGATCGAGGCTGCTTGGCTGAGAGCGCGGGTGCAGAAAGCCGCTAAAATACGGAGGGACGGGCGTTTCCGCCCGTCCCTCCGTTCGCAAGCACCTTTGCCGCCGCCCCGGCAACAATACCCCCGCGGCGGCGGTCGGCTATTGGTTCACCACGTCCAGGCTGAATTCGGTGCTGCCGTAGGTCGGGTTCCAGGCGAGGGCCGGGCCGGGGTCGGTCGGGTTGATGCCGAACCCGCCCGTGATCGACGCATACGTGAGAATGTTGCCGTAATGAGCGCCGGCATAGGGATTGTAGTTATCGACAAAGGTGACGTTCAACGTGCCGCTGACGGACGCCGTGCCGTCGATGTTGAGCGTGGTCGGAATGCCGCCCGCTCCGATACTGATGTTCAACGTGCCGGTCTGGGTCTGGACGTAGTTGCCGGTGACGTGGAGCGCGTAGGTGGACGTAAGCGAGCCGGCGTTGGTGACGTTGCCCTGAAGCGTGCCGCTGCCCTCGAGCATGCCGCCGGAGGTGATTTGTAGGAGGGCCGCGGCGAGCAGCGCGCCATTGCCGGTGAGGTGAATACCGCCCGAATCGGTCAACGTGCCGGCGACCGTGAGCGTGGCGCCGGCCAGGTAGAGACTGTCGTAGGTGGGCAGGGCCATGTTGCCGCCGACCGTCACCAGGCCGCCGGCAGTGAGCATGACCGAGCTGCCGTAGGTGTCGAAGACGTAGTCCCCGGCGACGTTCAGGGTGGTGCCGCTCGCGACGTTGACGCTGGAGGCGTGCTGCGTGAAACTGCCGCTGACGTTCAGCACCCCGGTGGGGCGAAACGTGCCGGAATCGGTGACGTTGCCGGTAATGGTGCCAAAGCCTTGCGTGGTGGCACCGGACTGAATGGTCAAGGTGGCGGCGAGCACGGCACTGCCGCTGTTCAAGCTGATGGTGCCGCTGTTTTCGGTGAAGGTGCCGCCGTCGGAGAAGGTGGCGGCGTCGATGCTCAAGGAGCCATTGGTCATGGCCACGTTGCCGCCGACGGCAAACGTGCTGCCGGCCGCGAGGTTGGTGGACCCGTTGGTGAGGGTGTAAGCGCCGCTGACTGAAAGCGATGTCCCGGCGGCGAGGTTCAGGCTCGAGTAGTTGTGCGTCAAGTAGCCGTTGATGGCCAGCGCGCCGGTGGGGTTGAGCGTCCCCTCGTCGGTGACGTTGCCGGTAATCGTGCCGAAGCCCTGGGTGGTCGCGCCGTGCTGGATCATCAGGGTCGCAACCAGCACCGCGCTATTGTCATTGAGGGTCAGCGTGCTACCGCTAGATTCAGTGTACGAGCCATTGACGGTCATCGTCGCCGGGTTGATTTGGACGGTGCCGCCGGCCTGCGTAAAGGGGCTGTTGACGTTGAACGTGGCGTTGTCCACGAGCAGGCCGCCGGTAACGCCGAGCGTATGCACCGTGGAATTGCCGGCAACGGTCAGCGTACCCCCGGTCAGGACGGCGCTATCGAGCGCGTTGAGACTAATACTGGCGGTGCCGGCGGTAACGAGGACGCCCGTGCCGTTGGTAGCGTCGATGGTGTTGCTGGTGATGACGACGTTGGTCCCCGCGCTGTTAACCCCCGCACCAGCGTTGTCGGATAGGGTGTTGCCGGTGATGGTGACGGAATCGGAACTGGGGTCGATGTTGATGCCGTCGAGGGTGTTGCCCGCGGAACCGATTTGGTTGCTCTGGATAGCGATTTCGGTCGAGTTGATCACCGCTACTTCGCCGTCAATGATGTTCCCGTCGCCGCCGTTCGGGCCGCCCAAAGCGACTCCGGTTGAATTCTCGATAATCCAGGCCGCCTTCTTCGGGCCTTGAGCCGGTCCGATCGCTTTGTCCTTATTCCCGATTTGTTTTAGAGTAGGACCTACGGCGCCATTCTCCCTAACCCCGGTAGTCCCGTTGGGATACCAAATGACGTTATTGGTAATTGTAACATCGCCATTCACCTCCAACGTCGCTTTCGCCGGACCGCCCCCAGCGTTCAGGAGCGCCGTCGTGCCATCCTTGGCGACGCCAATGAAGTTGTTGAAGACGGTATTTTGGGTCTTTTGCAGGTTTGGCACGGCCGTGATCCACACGCCCTGAGTCCCATTGCCCCCGATCACATTTCCGGACCCGATGTACGTGTTTTCCGAGCTAAACACGGTGATACCTGCGCGGCCATTTCCAGTCGGAGACATATTGTCGTCCGTCAAGGAATCGCCCATCCAGTCCGTGCCGATGTAGTTGCCGCTGATGACATTCGCTTGGGCTGCTTGTTGGTGACCCGTAACGGCATCAACGCGGATGCCCGACTTGCCGTTGGCCGAAATGACATTGCCGTCGATGTTGTTGCCGTACGAATCGGGGTTGGACAAGGAGATCCCATCGCCGCCGTTTCCCGCCACCAAGCAGCCTCCGAACAGGGTGTAGATGACGCCGACATCATTCGCGGTGATGTCGTTGTTACCGGAGTCGGTGAGCGCGATCCCGTCGCCCCCGTTGGAGGTGACGGTGTTGCCCGCAATGTTGTTCTTGAAGCCGGCCAGGATAGCGATACCGGCTGAGGTATTCTCGCTAATAGTGCAATTCGTGACCGCATTGTTGTTCGGCTGGCGCGCGTTCGCTGGCTCCACAATCGAGACGCCCGTGCCATTTCCCGTGAAGACGTCGTGGTCAATGACGTTATCGTTACTGCGGGCAATCGAAACCCCGCTACCACTGAAGTACGATACCTCAAGGTATTTCAGTGTACTCCCCTTCGCGGCGGCGGTAAAGGTGAGTCCGTTTGCCCCCGCACCCGCACTGCCGCCCAGGATCGCGATCTTTTGGAGTGGGTTGGGTGCTTGCGCCGTCCCGTCGATCGTGACCCGATTGTTGATGGACGGCAAGGAAGAAATAGGGGCGATGACTACAGAACGATTCGCGATCGCGAAGTCAATTGAACTTTTCACGCCTATATTCTTAGCCGTATTGAGATCATCAATCACCGCCCGTAGCGATCCCGAATTTGTCGTCGCGTTAAACACGTCTATAGAGTCTGAGCGCGTATCCACGGTGTACGCGGTAAGGGCCACGCGGTCTTCAAGCACCTCCAGGGAAGGCCGGGGTTTTGGCCGGCGCGGCAGCTTTCGACTGCCATGCAACAACTTCGTCCACACTTGATCCAACCGCAACCAAGAGGCAACTCGCATCGTTCGACTCCTTGAAAGGTGACAAAAAGGTTCGTTCACACACTCTGGGAAGGAAATGGCACGTTTTCCCGAAAGCGCGCACCGCGCACGCCCGGGCGCTTTCATTCCATTCCCTACAGCACAACATGATCGATCAGGGACTTTAGAATCTGTTTACACAAGTGTTCTTCGCTCCCTGTGCGCGAAGAGAACCTTTCAAAACAGACTCTCACTTATTTTTCGGCGCGGCCCTGGAGACACGCAATAGGTCGAGCCGTTTCAACGCCGCGCGTGCGTCCTTCGTTAGCTCCGCCAGGGGTTCACCCTTCGCCAAGTCCTCCAGCAATTCCCGCGATTCCGGGCCACCGCTGTACTCAAAGACCTGGACCGCCCGGATTTCGCGCAAACGACCCGGCTCGATCTTCAGGGGTTCGATTTTGGCTAGCAACGCCTCGGCTTGCTTCTGGACTTCGGCAGAGCGCGGGTTCTTAACCGCGTCCCGCAGCTCGGGTTCGGCAAGACCGTTCAACTTCGCCAGAGCCTTTTGGGCCGCCTCGCGGACCGCGCGGTCGTCGCTGTCCAGGTTCACGATCAGGCGATTCACCAGGCCCCGGTCGCGGCTCGGTGCCGGTTTGAGGCGTTCCTTGAAAATGCGGACGCCATCCGGGGCGTTCTTTGCCAGTTCGCAGACCGCGCGATATCCAAGGGTGGCGTCTTCGGCGTCCAGCGCGTCCCAAAGCTTGTCCGGCTCCTTCGGCAGCGAATGGCTGCCAGGCTCGTCATCGTCCCACGGCAGGTTGAGCATGTCCCAGAACAAAGCCGAACCGTCGGTACAACCGGTGGACACGGTCTTGCCGTCCGCCGTGAATTGGGCTGCCCTGGTCTGCGAAAGATGGGTTGTCCAACCGCCGATCTCCTTTGTGGTCGCGACTTCATACACCTTCGTGGTGCCATCATCTACGCAAACGAGAAGTTTGCCGTCGGGGGATAACAGGAAGCGCGACCAGTTTATCAGTTTCGTGGGCCAAAACTTTCGCAGCTCGCGGGCGGATTCCGTGTCCCAAATCCGGATTCGGTCGCCTTCGGTGCCGGGGGGGGCACTCCTGGACCACCCAGATCAACGGCGTTGGTGACGGCGAAAAACCGGTGTCCCAACGCATCCAGCCCGACCTGTTTCACTGCGGCCACCAAGTCCACGTCGAACGGCTTACGCTTGCCGGTCTCCAAATCCCACAAGCGTAGCGGCTGGCCGACGAGGGCAGCGCGCGGCCGCCCCGGCCCCCTGGATTGTTGAGTTTCAGAGACCACGAGCGTGCGGCCATCGCCGGAAATGCCAAACCACTCCACCTTTTTTTCGTCGGCGTCCAGGATCTGGCATTCCGCGCCCGTGGTCACGTCCCAACAGCGCAAATGAGAGCGGTCGGTTGCCAAAATCTTGGCACCCGGTAGAAATACCAAGTTGGTGAAGCCGACATACGATTTTCCGTGTCCTTCGATGGTGCGGACTTCCTTGCCACTTTCCACTTCCCAAACTTTTAGGAAGTCAACAATGTCGTCAACCAGAAAGCCCCGCTGGCCGGTAGCGGCCACGTACCGGCCATCTGGGGAAATGGCGCACCGACAGGCAGGGGTATGGGGACCGACTCCTTCTCCCGATCCCTGCGGGTTGAAATGGCCTATTAGCTTCCCGTTCCCCGTGTCCCAAATGCACAAGGTACTGTCCGCAGCACACGTCACGGCCCGCTTCCCGTCCACTGTTAAATGAATTTCTGTCAACCCGTGCGATGGGGCTCCGGTAGAGTTTAAGTTGGCTTGCCTCCCACCGACTAACTGGGGGTGTCCGGGAAACGGGCGGAGGAGTTCCTTTCCGGTCTTCAGGTCCCAAAGGCAGATTTGACCGTCTTCCAGGGCGGCGGCGACGGTCTTGCCGTCGGGTGAAAAGGCAGTGGCGCGGCAACCCACAATGGGCTCTCCGGTCAGCATTCGATGGTTTTCCCGATCGGCCAGGTCAACAACGAAGACACCCCCATAGGCTGCCGCGAGGTGTTGGCCGTCGGGGGAAAAGGTTAATACTTCCGCCCTAACCTTATAGCGCTTGGAGGTCGGTTTCGCGGCGGTGAGGTCCCAAACCAGGGTGCTAACCCGACCGCCGGCCGCCAACCGCTTGCCGTCCGGCGAAAAAGAGATTCCTGCGACGGACTCCTCATGACCCTCCAACTGGCGAATCTCTTTCCCCTTTTCAACGTCCCAAAGGCGCACGCTGCCGGTCGGGTCTTTTGGTGCGCCTGGGGGGCCTCCGTATTCGTTAAACTGGTCCGCCGAGGCCAACACCGTCCCGTCAGGCGAAAAGGCCAGGGCCGTGATCGCGTACTTGTGGCCCTTCAGGTCGTGCAACTTCTTACCGCTCCCGGTGTCCCAAATGAAAACGTCTTGGTCGTGGCTCACCGCCGCGCGCTTGCCATCGGGAGAAATGGCCACAATCGACTCATGGAAGTCAACGCCCTGGCGTAAGCTGCCAGTGAGTTGTTCGTCGAACTGAATTTTGCCGCTGGCGATATTCCAAATGGTAGCGCCCCGAGACAGCAGCTTGCCGTCAGGTGACAACTTGCCGCCGACATGCCACTGGCCGGCAACGGTTCGGATCGTTTTGCCCCTCTCGGCGTCCCAATAGCGGATGAGCGGATCGCCGGCTCCCGTGGAGACGATGGTTTTGCCCTGGTCTTGAAAAGCAACGTCGCAAGCGATACCAGCGTGCCGCAGATGCACGCAGCCAATGCGCGCGACGGCACCATTTGGGAGGGGATCGCCGTAGAAGTCCAGCCGCACCTTCGGCGGTTTGTCTGCTTCCGCTTTCTTCTCTTCGGCACGGACCGGCAACAGCCAGAAGGAACACGCCAGCGCGACGACGAAGGCAAGCAAGGCGACCAGGCGCGAATGAAGGCGCGGTAGGGACATGGCAACCTCCCGGATGAAGCGACAAAACGAGCCTTTGCCAGATACCGAGGCGCGGACAACGGACGAGGGTTTCAGGCCGTCGGGCTAACGGTCCATCCTACCTGATCGCTGACGAAATGTGACGCGCAAAGGCAACCCCGATTGTGGGATTGGTCCGCGTGATAGGTGAAAGCTGAACGACCGCGAAAGGGTTAGTCGAATTACCTCCTGTGCGTTTCGGCTACTCTTCCTCGCAACCATCCTAATCCGGTTGTAACGGCAAAGCAAGGGGCGATGGTGAATTATTTTCGACTTTTCTTCAATCCAGTTGCAAGGATAAGCTGACTTCATCCGTCGCCATTCTTCTCCCGCAGCTTCTCGATCGCCTTTTTTGCTGCTTCCCCAAACGGTTCCTCTTCATGTGCAACCGCTTCCAGCGCTGAAAGCACTTCATCCGATACTCGCCCAATTTTTGCGAGCGAATCGGCCGCATCCACTCGTAGCGTCGTTGACTTTTTCTTGTCCCGCAAGATGTCGAGCAAGGTCGGAATTGCCTTCACGGCGCCACTGCCGATTCTTCCGAAACTATTAACGGCTAATTGAAGGGTCTTCTCGGAATAATGATCAGGGGCCACCGCCGGATAGGGCGCATTCATCACTTTTACTATCGCGGGAACGGCTTCCTCTGCTTCCGCGCCAAGACTTGCTAAACCATTGATAGCGCCTGGTCGGATGTTCCAGTCGTCGAGCGCCTCAATAAGCACCGGCACGACCCTTTTGTCTCCTTTTCCTGCGACCCCAAGCGCAATTGCCGCCAGATAGCGAACCTCTTGATTCTTGTCTTTTTTCAGCGCTTCCAACAAGGCGGAAATGGCAGCCTTTGGTGCCGGTTTATAGTCTATTAAGGTATAGACCGTCATACGCCTTACCGCTTGGTCGGAATCATGAAGTGCATAGATCAGCCCGGGTATGACCGTGTCCGTTTTCGGCGCGATACCCTGGAGCATGTTGGCCGCCGTTAACCGCACCTTGGCATCTTCATCCTTCAAAGCCGCTGCAATTGCCTCCGTCGCGACCTTCGAGTGAAATGCCGTCAAATCCATTACGGCTTGCGCACGCACCTTGGGGTCTTTATCCTTCGCCGCCATTAGCGTGGCAGGGAATGATTCCGAACCGACTGTCAGCAGCGTTTCCTTGGCCAACTGGCGCATTCCTGTCTCCGGATCATTCGCGGCAACCTCGGTCAATTCCGAGATGGCGTCCACCGCGCGGCCGCGCAGCTTGCCCAGGAAGTCGAGCGACCGCTGCCGCTCCCAGACTTCCTTGCTCCGCAACCCGTGCAGGCGATGTTCCACGGAATAAACCAGGTCTAAGGCCTCCGGGTAAGGGGCGTCAAACCCAAGACGGATCAGGTTCAGACAGACACGCATCCCGGTAAGCCGTCGCTCGCTCAACGTTTCCCAAACCACCCGGAATTTCGGATGCGTCCCGCCGTATTCCATCCAGGCGGTGCCGTCCTGGAGGATTTCTACGACTTGACCGTCCCCGGCGACCAGCGTGTTACCGTTCCGCAACCGCGTTGCCTGAAATGCGCTGGGCATAGCGTAATGCCAAACCTTGTTACCCAGGGCGCCAATCTCGCGGACGCCCGGCGGCGCATTGTTGGGGGGAGGAGCGCCGTCCGTGTGGTGGACCCCGGCGAGGAGGAATCGGCCGCCGGGCAGGGCTTCGATGCTCCAATCCTCCTGCAAGCTCTTTGCCCCATAGATGGCGTTGCGGGTCGCGATCGCGCCCGTCGTCGGGTCCCATTCGGAGCAATAGCCCAGCCCTTTTTTGGGGTCGTTGGACGCAAACAACACGTTGCCATTCGCCAGTTTGCGCGGTCGGTGGAATATTTCCTCATGAACATTCGGCGCTAATTGGCGGAACCGCTCCGCCGTGTATACTTCCACGCCGTCCGCGGTAACTTCGGCGAACGCGCATTCGGCTTCGCCGATGAACGTGTTGCCGTTGGCCAGCCGCTGGCACGTCACCGGACTTGTCAACTTCTTGTACTGCCAGCGGATCGCGCCATTGAGGTCGCGTTCCGTGACGCCGCGCTTTTCGCCTTGGCCGGCACCCGGACATTCCGCGATCAGCACGCGGTTGTTCGCCAGCAGCCGCGCTTCGACCGGGTGCGCCAACTTGTCCAGCTGCCAGCGCGTGCGCCCGTTGCAGCCGATGACCCAAACGGACCCGTTCTCGTGCCCTTTGCCCCCGTCGCAAAGAAGGATCAGGCCGGGCCGGCGCGGCTCCTTGTCCAGGGCGGCGACATCGACCTTGGCACCATTCGCCTGCCACCAAACCTGCCACGCCTTGTGGCACTCTTTGCGGGTCGCCGCCTCGCCCCGGCCAACGGTCGGTGCCGGGGCGTCCGCGCCCGCGAGCCAGTGCAGCAGCTCTTCCGCCTGCCAGGCCACGTCCACCGGCGCGTCAACGAGCAATGCCGTCAGCGTCGGGACGCCGCCCTTGTCCTGCGCGCCGAGCAAGCCTTGTGCAGCCCGCAGCCGCACCTGCGGTTCCGCGTCGTCCAACAACTTGCGCACGTCGTCGTGCTGGGCGTTGCTGCCGCGCCGGCCGACGATACACGCCGCCAGCGCCCGCCGCGACGGGTTGGCGTCCGTCAGCGCCTTGACCAGTGCCGGGTCCGGCATCATTTGCTGAACCGTCAGGGCGTCCAGGCCGAACCAGATTTCTTCCTCCAAGTCCGGGTCGTAAGCCGCGAACGGCAGGTAACGCACCAGTGCCTCCGCCGCGCCCTTGGCCCGCTGCTTTAGCAGCAACCGCACCACGGCAAGCGGTCGTCCCGAACCGCCGTCGCGCTCCACGGCAGTCACACACTCCGTCGCACGGCGAGCGATTTCCTTGTCCTCGTCCTTCGCGGCCTTGCGCAAAGCCGGCAACGCCGGGGGACCGACCGCGACCAACCGTTTGGAAGCGTCCTGGCGCTGGGCAAAATCCTTGTGGCCGAGTTGGGGTATCAGCGCGTCGATCCGTTTGAGATCGTCTTCCGACGAGTGCGCACGCAGGTACGAAAGCAGGCTATTGGCGTCGGTTTTGAGGTCGCCCTGTTCGAGGAGGAGCTTGTCCGGGTTGGTGGTCTTGGCCGGCTCGCCGCCGGTGCCAGAAAGGCAGGCGATCAAAACGGTACCTACCAGAATGAGCGCGCACCGAGTCCACAGTCCGAAACGCATGGCAACTCTCCTCATTTGCAGAACGCCAGCTGCGCGGTTCGCGGCTGCCTGACGCAACGTGAAATGCAAAATCAACCCTGCCGGGTGGGATTGGTCTGCCGGATAAGCGAGTCTGAACGGGCGCGAAAGGGGGCCGGAAAACCTCCTGCGCGTTTGGGCACTTCTTCCTGGGGGTGCATGGTAAGCCGGTCGTAGCGATTAGGCAAGAGTAGAAGGCAAGTTGTAACCGTTCACTCCCCCCTTACGAAGGGGGGCGGGGGAGTGGAGTGGACGCTAGGACTGTTAAACTCAACCGTTCTTACCCCCCCCCCGCCCCCCCTTCGTAAGGGGGGGAGAAGTTGCCGGTGAACGGTTACTCAGGGATTTCGGCCCTGGGAACCAGGTCCAGCGCCTGGGCGACTTCGAGCGTGAGGGGAAGCACTTCGAGGGGTTCGGCCGGGTCGGTCGCAAGCGCGATGAGTCGAGGAAGAACCCCTGAGGAGGGGAACGACCACTTTCCGGCGAGGTAGTTCACCTCGACCAGGGTGATCGCCGAGATGTAGAGCTTGCCCGACGCAATGGCGGCGGTCAGGGCCGCGTCGGCCGCAGGGGACAGTCTCGCAATGTCGTAGAGAAACCACACGACCGAATGCGTATCCGCGCGAACATCGTTCATGACTGCTCAGGCTCGGGGAAAGCACGAGGGAAGTTCGCCCACGCTTCCCGTTGGGCCTCGTCGATGTCTTCCTTCGGGATGGAGAGCTGCAAGTCGGCGAACCGTCCAATCAGGGACGGCCGCGGTTGCGTTGCCTTGGGCTGGTCTTCCTTCGGCTGTCCTTCGCGGAGCGCTTCGACGAGATGCTTGATGCTCTGAACGACCGGTTCCGGCAAACCGGCCAGGTTCACGATGGTCGAGGTCGGGGTGTTGGTGATGTCGGTAGCCATCTATTCATGATACGGCGGATCGGGGTCGGCGTCCGCAGCAGCTTCGCCGCACCCAATCGGTTCTGGAAGGAAGGCTATCCGGGTTAGCCGAGGGGAGAAAAACCCTTCCGTGAGACTACTTTGTGGGTTACGCCTTTTCCTCGCTGCCGTTCGTCAAGAGCCACTGGTGACAGAGGTCTGCCACCTTGATGACGACGGGCAGATCGTTCTTGCCGAAGCTGTCCGAACGCGCCCCGTTGTCGCGGTCATCCTTATAGATGCGCGACAGGGTGACGTTCGGGTCGTTCGGGATTGCTTCACCCCGCTTTCTGGAGCTTGGCGTCGAACGCGGTGGGGAGGTCGTAACCGTAGTCGCTACTACCTCCTCAAGGTGGTCCTCTCGGAGTCCGGAGACCCTATTCGTACCCGTCCCCTTTTCCCGTCCTCATCACACCACTACGCTCAGCACCAGCCCCGTGCCATCGTAGGCGATGTCCCAGCGGAATCCTGCTGCCAAAGTGGGCAGGTTCAGGACGCTAAAGGTTCCCGTTCGACTGCTCGCCTGGACGACCCGGAAGCTATTGCCCAGTGCGGGCACAAAGCCGTTCGCCAAGGTGACGTTGAGCGTGCCGTCGAGCGTCGCGCTGCCGGTGATCTTGAGCTGGTCATACAGCGTTCCCGGCGAGTTGCCGCCCAGGTCGATGTTGAGGACTCCCACGCCTGACTGCGTGTAATTGCCGGTGATATTGAGAATGCCCAGGGGACTACCAGGTCGAACCAACGCGCCATTGACCACGTTGCCGGTGATGGTTCCGGCTCCTTGGAGGATGCTTCCCGTGGCAAGTTCCAGCGAACCTGTCACGGTCCCGTTCGATTGCAGGGTCACCATGACGTTTGAGACCAGGGTGTTGGCCGTGTTGACAAGAATCGAGCCGCCGTTCTTGGGGTTGAGCGAGGAGAAGCGGTCCTCGCCGGTGCCGTCGCCGCCGGCGTAGGCGTCGCGCAGGCTGACCAGACTGGAGAGATTCACTACGCTGGCGGGGCCGTCAGCGGTGACGCTGATGGCGCGGTAACGCTGGTCCCCGGCGGCGGTGTCCTGCATCTGGGTGACGCGGCGCAGGTCCACCTGGCCGCCGTTGAGCGCCTCGATGACGATGTTGGAGTTGTAGTTGAGGCTGTTGTTGGTGATGCTGGTCAAATTGCCCAGATCCAGCACGCTGCCGGTGCCCGAGGCGCGGAAGGTGCGGTACTGCGAGTTGGCCGTGGCCGCGTGGTCGTAGCTGGTCGC
>JBBRLG010000128.1:0-14106 GCA_038231495.1 Gemmatales bacterium
ACGTCGAAGACGGGGACGATGTGCGGGTGGTCGAGGTTGGCGACGGTGCGGGCTTCGGCCAGATACGCTTCGGCGTCGGTGGTCCGGGCGACGAGTTTGGCGTGCGGAACCTTGATGGCGACGAGCCGCTGTAACTGCTCGTCGCGGGCGAGGTAGACGAGACCGAAGCCGCCCTTGCCCAGCATCCGTTCAATCCGGTAGCGGCCGATATGGTTGGGCGTACACTCCGCAGGGCCGGGCGCGGCTTGTTCCCGTCCAGGTTCGTCAACGGTTTGATTGAGATCGTTCATGGCTGCTGCCAAACCCGTTGGGGCATCGGTGCGTTGTCGTGCCAACTAAGGCAATCCGGCGTATTGTAGCAGTGCCGTTCCCGGCGTGCCTATTAAAAGCGGGAGTCCCCCTGCTCGTGGGGCGTGGCGGTGTGGCGGACTCAGGGTCAGCGCCAGCCAAGGGCGGTCATTGGGGGCTTATTGGCGTTGATTCGGAGTCCGCAACGGTTGGCGGACTGAGGCGGCGTTGGCGGACGGGGATCGGCAACACGCCTTTTTGTGCAAAGCTGGGCGGGGTAGCAATGCACCGACCCCGGAACCTTTTTCTCGTTCCGGAGTTCCGCTTGGGAACGAGGATGCCTGCACCCGGTTTTCCGTTGGCAAGGGTGGCCTTTTTCGTGGCAAGGGTCGAGATTGGCAAGGGTCGATCCGGGGCCGTTTTTGATGTGTAAGCATTTGCCAGATAAGGGTTTGCGCAAGGCATGAGGGAAGGGTTTGCGCAAGTGCCCAGGCACCCTTGCCACAGGCGCAGACGTTGGCAAGGGTGGGTCGGACCCGCCGGTTCGTCATCCAAAGGGGTCGCGAGTAGCCCACCATTGGCCGGGTGCCCCTCGACGCCGGGTGCCACGGGCGGACCAGCCGCCCGTGGCACCCGGCGTGAGCACGTCGTGGATTGGGAGTCCTTCACGTCGGGCGGACGCCGCGACGCTCGCCCGGCGCATCTTACTCCCGAAACATTTGCCACACCCACGGCGCGGCTGCCCGGTTTGGCATCTCCTTTCTCCGCGGCATTCCATAGAATGGTTTTTCGCCGACGCGGACCGAATGACGGTCATTCGTCCGGGCGGGCGTCCGAAAGACAACGAAGCGAGGGGATCAGACGATGCGTAAGAAACACCTGCGGACCGCCGCCAAGCGCCGCCGCAAGGCCAAGAACCATCCGACGCCGAAGCAGGTCAAGAAACACGGCGCGTAAGGGCCGCCGTTTCCTCCCTTCCAACCGCCGAGGTGACTCCTGCGCTCCGGGGGTCGCAAGGCGGACAAAAAGGCCACGTTCCGCCGCGAGCAACTGGACCGTTTGCTCAACCTGGGCAAGGGCGGCATCGACGCCGTCACCGCGCAGTAACGCCGCGCGCTCGGCACGAATTGGCCTCTGGATTAAATTTTTCCTTTCTGTTATCAGCCCTCCCACGACCACAAGCAGCCAGGTGTTGCCGCTTGCGGCTGAGCGCCGAGCGCTCAGCCGCAAGCGGCAACACCGGTCAAAGGAGGAACGGGCCGATGAGGAAATTCATTCGCTTCGCGCTATTCGCCGCGGCGCTGGGGGTGTGGGCGACGACCACGCTGGCCGCCCCGCGCGTCGAGACGGACCCCAAAAAAGAATACCCTTGCACGCCGGACAGCGGCGCGTGGATGATTTGCGTCCACGAGTTTCGCGGCCAGGACTCCGGCGAACTCGCCCGGCAACTGGCACTGGTCATCCGCCAGCGCGACAACTTGCCGGCCTACGTTTTCAACTTCACCGAGATCCAACGGGAAAAGATGAAAGCCGAGTGGTCGCACCTCGGCAAGCTCAACCCGGACGGCACGAAACGCGACTTGCACGTTAACATTCCCGAGGAGCGCGTCGTCCTGATCGGCGGCTTCGCGGACATGGACGCCGCCACGACGGCCCTCAAAACGGTCAAGAAATTGGCGCTGCCGCAACTCCGTTTACCCGGCAAGTACGCGCTGGACCGGATAACGGTCATGGACGTGAAAGGCGACGGCAAGGTCGAGATTACGGAAGCGGAGATGAACCCGTTCCCGACCAGCTTCGCCGCGCCCAACCCGTCCATCCCGCACCAGCAAGTTGCGCGGAAGGCCGACCCGTTCCTCAAGACGCTGAATGAAAATGAGGACTTCAGCCTCCTGGCGAACCCCAAGCCGTGGACGCTGGCGGTCAAGGAGTACGTCGGCGATTCGAGGGTCGTGTCGCGCACCGATTCGACGCCGTTCCTGGAAAGTTTGTTCAAGAAGAAGTCCGGCGACTCGCTGAACGCGACGGCGCTCCAGGCTCACGAGTTGGCCCGCGTGTTGCGGTCGCTGAAGTTCGACGCTTACGTGCTGCACACGCGGCGGAGCAGCCTCGTGGCCGTCGGCGGCTTCGGCGCGGAGAACGACCAGGACATGCAAAAGGCGGCGGAAAAGCTGCTGCAATTGAAGCTGCAAACGATGGACGGCAGGGCGCAGGGGCTAGACCTGTTCGCGGTGCCGATGGAGATTCCGCGGCCGTGAACGGTAATGACACCTTGAAAGGGGTAGGCGAAAGCCCCCCGTGTGTTAACTTTGGTTCCGCCCCACCCACCGGGGGCTTTCGCCCCCGGCTCGCCCAATACGTGGAGACGCTTAACGCAAGTGGTCCTCGCGCAGCGCGCGCAACCGGCCCAGGGCCGGTTTCGCGTTGGCCTGCGCGTCGAGCAAACCGCAGTGCGGGAAGTGGTGCGGCTCGGCGTCGGACAGGTGGGTCCATTGCACCCCCTGCACATACGGCTTGCACACGCTCAACTCGGCGAACAGCGCCGCCCAGTCGGCCTGCACCGCCGGCGTGAAGCCCGAACGCCACTGGCCCAGGCCGACGACCGCCTCCGGGTCGGCCCGCGCGTCCGCCCGCCCGCCCGACGGGTAGCCGAGCGTCACGCGGATCGGCACGCCCAACAGTGCGTACAGGTCCAGCAGGCGCGACGTTTCGAGCAAATCGCGGCAATAACTGCCGCGCGGCGTCACGCCCATCACGATTTCCACGTCCAGCGCGTGCGGGTTCACGCCGGAACGGATGAGCGTGTCGGCGAAAATGAACGGCGAGTGCGTCCGCTCCTCCAGCGCCATGTACTCGCCCCACGGCTGCGCGATGCCGAAGATCAATTCCAGGCCGGGATCGACTTGCCGGGCCGTCTCGATCAGCCGGTAGGTCAGGCCGAGCAGTTCTTCCTCGCTCAGCGCCAGCACGCGGGCCCAGTTGCTCGCCGCCGTCAGCTGCCAGCGGCGGACGCGCGTGCGGTAACGGCGGACCGTCACTTCGACGAACTTGCACATGAACGACGCCAGGCTCGTCACGTCGCCTTCCCACAGCCACAGCCACGAGGGCAGTTGTGCCGACGAGAAGTCGATGAGTGGCCCCGCCGTCACGTCGAGGTTGTTCTTGAGCGCCCAGGCCACCAGGGCGTCGCACTGGTCCCAGCGGTACGCCGCTTCCGTGTTCTCGATGAGGTTCCAGGACACCGGCAGGTAGACGCCGTTGAACGCCGCGGTGAGTTGGCCCGTCAGCGCGGCGGTGGGCAGCGTCGGCCCGAGTCGGCAGCCGAGCGCCGTCTCCAGGCGCGGCTGCCGTTGGTGGCGGATTTGAAACACCTGATCGACGTAGGCGCGGACGAGTTCCCCGGCGGTTTCATAGCCCAGGTCGAGTGCCTCCTGGGCCTGGCACTCGGCGGCGGGCGACGGCATCCCGGTCACGGCCTGGCCGAAGGCGGAACTGGCCTTCTGAATTTGGGTGTTGAGGTTGGAACCGACGCTGAGGCCGCCGGCGCGCCAGTCGGCGGCCTGGCAGCGCACCTGGTTGACCTTGCCGCGCGCCAGTTCGACCAAGACGTGGTAGGCGCGGGCGCGGTCCATCAGGGTGCCGGAGGTGGCCATGAGCCGGCTGCCGTCGTTGGTTGCCCAGGGGGCCGAGAGGTAGCCGCTCTCCTCGCCGGGGCGGACGAGTTGAATCTGGTTGTCGGCGTGGGGCTGGACGAGGGTGACCCAGGGCATGTTGTCGGGGCCGCCGGCCATGAAACTGTGTTCCAGCTCCCGACCCGCGTCCGCGGAGACTTCGGCCGGTAGCTGAAACGTCATCGTGCCCATTAGCGCCAGGTCCCGTTGCCTTCGTCTGACACCCGTTCGGGTGGTTATCGCTCTATGATATGCTTTGCCGACCAATGCCGCCATTATAGACGGGCCGGCGCGACGGTTCCAAGTCAAAACTGTCCGGTGCGGATTGCGCTCAACGAAAGGTGCCCCGGACGGCGCACAGCGCCGTCCGGGGTTCGGCCCGACGCCCGAATCATGGCAAACAAATCGGGCACGCCGGGATCGCAATGCGGAGTTCGTTCGGAATAAGGATCGAGTGATACCGGCGCAGGATGGCGACCTCGGTCGTCTCGTCGATGACCAGCTTGCGAATCGAGACTTCCTGCTCGACCGGCTTGAGGCACGGCACGCGCACGATCACCTGGCGCTCGACCGGCTCGGTGTCGTAGACCGTAACCTTGACGGTCTGGACGACGGGACACGGCTTGAGGATCTTGCACGACTTGCCGGTGACGGGATCGACCGTCGTTTCCTCTTTCATGGTCATCACCACGACCTGCTGCTCGCAGACGCGCGGCTTGAGGACGATTTCGGTAATCGTGTGCTTCTCCTCGCGGAAGCTCAGTTCCATTTTCGTCACGTGTTCGCGGCCGACCTCGACCGCCCGCAAAGTCATTTTCGGCACGGTGATGGCCGTCTCTTCCGGCACCAGCGTCAAGCGCGGCACGGCCAGCGCCTTTTCGCAGCCGGTGCAGGGTCCCTGGAGGACGCCCGCAGTGAGGGCCGGCAGCGCGGGCGGGATGGGCACGGCCGGCGGTGGGACCGGGACGGCCGGCACGGGCGTCGGCGGCGTGAGGACCGGTTCTTGCGCGCGGGCGGTTGTCGGCAGGGCGGCACAAAGGCCGAGGATGCCGGAAAGGAGCAGTCGTTTCATCGCGTTCCTCCGTGAAGCGAAATCGGCAGGGGTCAACGTCCGTGGAGTGGGGGCATGTCCCGCCCAAGTTTGCCCGCGCCGGCCGAAAAGGCAAGGCGGCTGCGGCCCGGCTTGCGGAATTTGGGGGCGCGCGGGCACGGTACGGTGCATACAAACCGGCCTTATGGTACGCTCGGAAGAGTCGCGCCAAACGGCCAGGCGCGGGTAAGGCAGTAGGTTCGGCGAACCTCCAGGTTGCTACAACGAACACCATGACAGCCACCACGGGCGTTGCCGATCCGCTCCCGCCGACCGCCGCAACGACAACGTGGCCGGCCCGCGGCTTCGTCGCCGGCGTCTGGCTCGTCCTGACGCTCGGCATGCTCGCCTACGTTTTTCACTACGGGAGCAACGTGCCGTTCTTCGACGACTGGCACCTCGTCCCCTACATCAGCGGCGACCAGCCCGTCACGCTCGAATACCTGTGGTCGCAACACGGCGACCATCGGGTGCCGCTGCCGCGCCTCCTTCTAATAGGGATCGGTAAACTCTGCGGTTACGACTTCCGCTCCGGCATGGTGTTCGACGTGCTTGCACTCAGTGCCACGTCGCTGGTGTTGATCGGAGTGAGCCGGCATTTGCGCGGCCGATTGGCGTTCGCCGACGCCTTCTTTCCGCTGCTACTGCTCAACCCCGGTCAGTGGGAGACCTACCTCTGGTGCTGGATCGCGTCGCTGACGTTGCCGATCTGTCTGGCACTACTCGTCCTGGCAATCATGGCCCGGTGGGGCGTGCGGCCGTCAATGCCGGTGGTGCTGGTCGCCGGCTTGCTGGTGCTGGCCCTGCCGTTGACCGACCCCGCCGGCCTCGCCTTCGTGCCGGCCTTCATTCTCTGGCTTGGCATCGTCGGCTTTGTGGCGTGGCGGTCCCCAACTGCGGAAGCCGGGGCGAGCCGCTTCCTTGCACCGTCCTTCGCACTCGCGGCGGCGAGCCTGATCGTCGTCTACTACGTCGGCTTCAAGCGCTTGCAAGGCGGGGAATCGAACCCCGGCATCCCGGCCACGCTACGGACGACCATCGAGTTTTTCAGCATGGGCATCGGCCATGCGTCCGTTCTCATCTGGCCGGTGTCGGCCTTGCTCGTCCTCGGCCTACTCGTCAGCGCCGTCTATGGGCTGGCCCGGACTTGGTTCGATCAACCCGGCGACCGGTCGCGGGTCGTGGCCCTGGTGTGCTTCTTTGCCGGGGCCGTGTGCCTGGCGCTGGCACTGGGTTGGGGCCGTGCCCACGAAGGTCCGTCGGCCGGGTTCAAGTCGCGCTACGTCGTGCTGGCGCTCCCCGTGCCGTGTGCCGTCTTCGTCAGCTGGGGCTGTTACCGGGAGCGGTGGCGCGACGTTGTGCAAGGGGCAATGTGTGTTCTGCTGTTCGTGTTGCTGCCCTTGAACATCAAAACCGCGCTCGATTCCGCCGAGCAGTTCCGGCCGCCCTTCGCCGCATTCGAGCAAGACCTGCGCGACGGGCGACCGCCCGTGCTGCTGGCCGAGCAATACACCAATATCCTTTTTCCCTGGCCCGTGGATGCGCCCGACAAGCAACTGGTTCATGACCGGCTGCTAATGCTGCAACGTGCCGGCATCGGCCCTTATCGCGACATGGCACCCGACGTGCGGCTGCGCGAAATTCGGCTTAATGCTCCCGTCCTACCCCTCCGCATCGATCTGTGGGAGAAGGTGGTCGCGGCCCGCATTCGCTATGCGTGCGCGGCGGACCCGACGCGGACACCAGGCATCAAAGTGTTCTGGAAGAAGCCCGACAACTTGGAATTCCACCGGGCAGAGGTCGGCATCGTTCCGCCGGTGTTCGGCCTGCCGCCTCCGCGGGATCAAGCGGCCGTCGCGCACATTAACGAGTGGATCGAGCAACTCCGGGTCGAGTCGGACGACGGCCGCGCGATTACGGTTTACGAGATCGTTTTATTCGTCGAAGATCGGTAGGGGCAAAAAAATTCCCCACGCCGCGTTAGCCCCGCGGGTGGGGAGGAAGTGCTGTTTCCGAAGCGCCGGCGGTATCCGTTTAATCGCAAACCTCAGTCTCTCTAATCTCGTGCTTTACCTTTGAGCTACCCCCGCGAAAGTCTGGGCGAGAGCGCGGGGGGCCGGAATTGAACCGGCATTCCGAGTTTGGGATCGTTGGGTCGCGAAGTCGATCCGGCGCTCAGCACGGTTGCTGAGTCTGGAGTGATAGTCTGAGTTTGTTGAACCTGCCTCTACTAATTTGGGCTACCCCGCCGTCGGTTTTGCAAAGCCGCAAGCGGCAAATGCGGAGTGGCGGGGGTGGGATTTGCACCCACACTGACGGTCCGATTCAGGCTGAATTTAAGTCTAAGGTTACACTCCGATCGCATCGTATCTGTTGCAGCGAACCGGGGGCTGTGCCACGGCTGGCACAGCCCCGCACGGGTCGTGGTCCATTCATTAGCGGCCGTCGAACACGTAGCCGAGCACGGCGGCACCGAGCTTCTTCGGCTTCACGTCGAGGCCGTTGGCCTCCTCGCGGGCGGCCTTCACGGCGTCCAGCAGCTTACGCACGCGGTCCAGCATGGCGTTCTTCGTCGCCGCCGGCGTGGCACCGCTGAACTTCGTCGTCGTCCAGGTGCCGACCCACACGTCCTCCATGTACATCTCGACCTGGGCCGGGTGCTCCTTCGTCGCCTCGTACTTGACGTGGTTCTTCGGCACCTTCTTCGTACGGTTGGAGCGCGACGGACGCGAAACGTAGCCGTCCGCCTCCTCCTTGTACTCCCAGTCCTCGCCCGTGTCGAGTACCGGCAGCGACTCGACGAACGTGCGCAGGTCCGCGACCTGCTTTTCCAGGAACAGCAAGTGCGTGACCGGCACGCCCTCGATCAGCTTGCGGCCTTCGACCACGACGTCAGCCTTGGCCTGGCTGTTCGCCCAGTCCTGCGTGGCGACCACGTCGAACATTTCGATCAAGTCGTCCGTCACCTTGCGGATCACGTCGCTGACCTTGACCTGAACGTGCTTGCGCTCGTCGGGCTGGGGCTCGCCGCCGTCGTCGCGCGGCTGGTAGGTGCGTACGAGACCGGTGAGCAGTTCGGGCTTCTTGACCTGCTGGTAGGCGGCTGCGAGCGTTTCCTTGGCCTGCGCTTTCTTGCCGGCCTGGATGGCGATAATCTGGTTGAGCTTGGCCATTGGGCGTCCTCCTCCGTCGTTGCGGGGTTTTTCGTGTTTATCCTCGTGCCGGAGAGGACACGGTTGGCGGAAGAAGGGTTCGCTTGAAATGCGTTCGGCGCACGCTACGGACGCTGGACGGGTCGCAAAACCAGCCCCTCAGCGTTCCCAGGGCAGTTCGTCATCCCAGCGGTTCCTGCGCCCGAATTCCACCTGTAAGGCCTGGATGCTGCTGAAACAGAACATCGCGAAGAAAAGGGCGGTCCACATACTGCTGCCGATCAAATAGGAGACGTGCGGGATAAGTTCGTCGCCGGAACCATAGGCGTTCAGCAACACCTGGACGGCCAGAAAGCCGGACAGCAGGATCGACAGCCAAAGCGAGGCGATGACGCCTTTCTGGCCGAACGGTGCTTCGAGCAGTTCACGGCTAATTCTGCCGCCGTCGAGCGGCCAGATCGGCAACAGGTTCAGGACGGGCCAGTACAGGTTAATAACGAACAATATCCGGTGCAATTTTATAAGGAGGATCGACCAGTCGTCCGGTGCGTGCGGCAGCAATAACTTTTCGCTGGCGAAGACGAGGCCGAGCAAAACGAACTGGGCCAGGGGGCCGGCGAAGTACACGGCGACCCGTTGCCAGCGCTTGCGGAGGTCGCTGGAGCCGATAGCAACGCCGCCGAAGCTGTACAGGATGATGTGGCCGTCGCTGCCGAACACGCGGCCCACGAGGACGTGGCCGAGTTCGTGGAGCAGCACGGACAGGAACACGCACAGAACCCAGAGCGCGAGGTACCCGAGGTTGCCGCCCCGCCCGGCGACCAAATCCCAGCCGAGGATCGCGCCGAAGACCCAGTGCAGCGGGTGGACGCGCACGTGAACGCCGAACAGCCAAAAGCGCAGGTCCAACGGCGTTTCGGAAGGGATACCGGAAAACACGGCGACACGTCCTCGCGGGGTTGGTGGTGGTTCGTTGATTGTGGACGCCGGTGGGGGTTGGGGCAAGGGGAAATCAAGACAAGGGGACAAGGTCCAGCGTAGTCCCCGAATTTCCGTCGCCATTCCCCGCGCCGGCCATTACAATCCGCTGCATGAACTGGAACACCTTCCGCAACGCGATGCCCGTTACGCGCCGTTGGGCGTACTTCGACCACGCCGCCGTCGCGCCGCTCAGCGGGCCGGCACAACAAGCCCTCGCCGAGTGGGCCGCCGACCTTGCCGAGAACGGCGACGTTCGCGAACCGGACTGGCTGCGCCGCGTCGAGGGTGTTCGCCAAAACTTCGGTCGACTGCTGAACGCCGATCCGCTCGACGTGGCCTTTGTCAAAAATACCAGCGAGGGCATCGGCATCGTCGCCGAAGGACTGCCCTGGCGCGACGGCGACAACGTCGTCACCGCCGCCGAGGAGTACCCGGCGAACGTCTATCCATGGCTGAACTTGCAGGCGCGCGGCGTCGAGACGCGCCTGGTGCCGAGCCAGGGGAACAAAGTCAGCGTTGACGACGTGCGCGCCGCCGTCGATTCGCGCACCCGGCTCGTCAGCCTGAGTTTCGTCGAGTTTGCCAGCGGCTATCGCAACGACCTGGACACCATCGGCTCGTTCTGCCGGGAGCGCGGTGTCCTCTTCTTCGTGGACGCGATTCAAGGGCTGGGCGTCCTGCCGCTCGACGTGAACCGGTCGCCGATCGACTTCCTCGCCGCCGACGGGCACAAGTGGTTGCTCGGACCCGAAGGCGCGGGCGTTTTCTACATCCGCCGGGAACTGGTCGATCGGCTGCACTGCGTCGGCGTCGGCTGGAACAGCGTGTTGGACAGCTTCAACTTCTCGCGGCTCGACTTCCGCTTGAAGCCGCACGCCGGCCGCTGGGAGAGCGGCACCCTCAACATCGGCGGCATCATGGGCCTGGGCGCAAGTTTAGAGCTGCTCCAAAATGCGGGCGTCGCCGCGGTCGCCGAGCGCATCCTGCATTTGACCGACCACCTGTGCGAGCAGGCGTTGCGGGCGGGCCTGCAAGTCTTCAGCAGCCGCGAGCCGGCGGAGCGATCCGGCATCGTGTCGCTGCTCATCCCCGGCGACCCGCGCGAGGCGGTGCGCCGCTGCAAGGCAGCCAACGTCGTCGTCAGCCAGCGCGGCGGTCGGCTGCGCGTCAGCCCCCACGCCTACAACACGCCCGACGAAATCGACCGGCTGGTGCAACTGCTCGGAGCCACCGCATGACGACAAAACTCGACCACCGCATCGCGGTCTACACGGGGACGTTCGACCCGGTCCACCTGGGCCACCTCGACGTGATCGACCGCGGCCGCCGCATCTTCGACCACCTGATCGTCGGCATCGGCAGCAACCCCGATAAGGCGCCGTTTTTCACGATTGACGAGCGTGTGGAACTGGTGCGCCGGGTGATTGTTGAGCACAAATATCCGAACGTGACCGTCGCGCCGTTCGACGGCCTGGCCGTCACGTTCGTGCGCGCGGTCGGGTCGAGCGTCATGCTGCGCGGCCTGCGTACAACGAGCGACATGGAGAATGAATTCGCGATGTCGCTGATGAACCTGAACCTGGACCGGGAGATTGAAACGGTGTTCCTGATGGCGTCGGAATTATACTCGCACGTGAGCAGTTCGCTCTTACGGCAAATCGCCACGTTCGGCGGCGACCTGAGCAATTTCCTGCCGGCGGCGGTCAAACGGGCGCTAGAGGCGCGCGTGCGCGAGCGACGACAACAGCTGTAATAGACGGTTCAAGGGGAAACGATTTCCCTTTCTGTTACAATAAGTAGGGAGGGAACGGCCCAATGCTTTTGAGGAGGTCCGTCATGGCACCAAGGCAAAGCCGATACGAATTGGACGAAATGGCGCGGCGGGGGACGGAACGGTATGAGCAAAAGGTTCGTCCCCTTGTCGAACAGGGCAACCGCGGGCGCTTCGTCGCCATTGACGTTGATACCGGGGAGTTTGAAATGGCGGACACGTCGCTCGCCGCTGCTACCAATCTGTTAACCCGGCTGCCGGAGGCCCAAATCTGGTGCCTGCGGATCGGCTATAAGGCGGTTCGTCATTTCAGCCCCCCCTTGCACCCGGAGGAGGCATGATTACCGGGGTAGTTACCAAGGACCTTGAAATAACGGTACCCGTTGGCTTGCAAGATGCGGCCGGGCGAAACCACCAACTAACCGCGGTAATCGATACCGGCTACAACGGCTTTCTCACTCTGACTCACGCGCTCGTCGCCGCATTTGGACTTCCCCTGCTTTACGCAAATTATGCTCAGCTTGCGGACGGAAGCACGGCGATGCTCCCTGTTCACGGGGCCACTCTTAATTGGGATGGTCAGTGGCGTCTCATCGAAGTGGACGTTACCGACATTAAACCGCTCGTCGGCACGGCTCTGGTGGGCGGTTATGAAATGAAGGTCCAAATGGTGGCTGGTGGTAGCGTAACCCTCGAAGCGATGCCATGAACACCGGCATGCGCAGCGGAATTGGGAATCCAATCGCTTCCTTGGAAACATTGCCATGATCCAATAGACGGGCACGGATTTTGCGCAACTCCCAGCGGACGCCCGCAAGGCGACCCGCAAAATTCTTGCTGAAGACGAACGCCTTGAGTTCTCACAAGCTCGAAGTGTAGGCGAGTAAAACCGCGTCCCTCGCTTGCGCTTCGGGCTTGTAAGGCCCATTCCGTACGCTCAAAACTACTCGGCGAGGATGTCCACGAGTTGCTTGAGGTAGCGCATGCCGCCGGCCAGTTTGGCTAGGTCGCGCACCTTGATGATCAGGTCCACCGGACCGCCGGCACCCGACTTCTTGGAAGTTTCGGCGGCGCGCTTGCGCTTCTCCTCGCGCTTCTGGTGGTTCTCTTTGCTCTTGATGTAATAAACCAGGGTGGGGCGGACCTTGATGCCCTTCGCGGCTAGGAGGGTGATGATCTCCTTGGAACGGGCCTCCGGCCGCTGGGCGATCACGTCGCGGATCGCGGCCGACTTGTTGACCGACGCCCCGTCGCCCGCGCCGCTCGTCTTCGACTTCGCCATGAATTCCCCCGTCGTAGTTAAGGGCGATCGACAATCAACCGTGCTAAGATTATTTGGGCGTCGTCTAAGACTCTAAGATACCCTCTAAGGTCTCCATTGTCAACGGGCGGTCGCACGGGTGCGCGGGCCGACGAGTCTTGGCGACGCGCACCTGACGTTTGCGAATCCGTTTGACATTCCCTACCACCCCGTTACCCTGGACTCCGACCGCCCCCTTTCGGGACGGCAAACCAGGAGGACTTCGCCGATGTCGCAAACAACCGCAACCCGCCCAACCCTGGTCGAACGCTACCGCGCCGCGTTCCCGCGCTCGCAGGAGTTGCACCGGCGGGCGAAGGCTATTTTCCCCGACGGCGTCACCCACGACGTGCGCCACCTGGAGCCTTTCCCGGTCTACGTCGAGCGCGCCGCGGGGTCGCGCAAGTGGGACGTGGACGGCCACGAATTGATCGACTTCTGGGCGGGCCACGGCGCGCTCTTGCTCGGCCACGGCCACCCCGCCATGGTCGAAGCGGTGCAATGCCAGATGGCCCGCGCGACCCACCCCGGTGCGTGCCACGAGGGCGAAATCGTCTGGGGCAACCTCGTGCAAAAGCTTGTGCCGTCGGCGGAGCGGGTGCGGTTCACGGCGTCCGGCACCGAGGCGACGCTGATGGCGCTGCGGCTGGCGCGGCTGTTCACGGACCGGCCGCGCGCGCTGAAGTTCGCCGGCCATTTCCACGGCTGGCACGACTTCCTCATCCCTGGTGCGGACGCCGCCGACGCCGACAAGCCGGCACCCGGCATCCCCGCCGAAGTCGCCGGCCTGACGGTCATTGTGCCGCCGAACGATTTGAACCTCGTCGAAGACGCATTCAAGAAGGATCCGCAGATCGGTTGCGTCATCCTCGAACCGACCGGCGGCCACTGGGGCGCGGTGCCCATCGGCGCTGCGTTCTTACGCGGTTTGCGCGAACTGACGACGCGCTACGACCGCCTCTTGATCTTCGACGAAGTGATAACGGGTTTCCGCGTCCATCCCGGCGGCGCGCAGGCCCACTACGGCGTCACGCCCGACCTGACGACGCTGGCGAAAATTCTCGCGGGCGGCTTGCCGGGCGGCTGCGTCGCGGGCCGGGCCGACATCCTCGCGGGCATCGAATTCCGCCCCGGTAAGCCGAAGATGAAGCACCCCGGCACGTTCAACGCCAATCCCCTCTCGGCGGCGGCCGGCATCGCGACGTTACAGATCGTCGCCGACGGCGAGCCTTGCCACAAGGCAACCGGAGTCGCGCGCCAAATCCGGCAGCAACTCAACGCCCTCTTTGAAGAGCGCAAATATCCCTGGATCGCCTATGGCGCGTTTTCCGCCTTCCGTTTGCTGCCGAACTACCACGGCCCACGGCCGACCGGCGACGATTTCGTTCCCTATAATGGGGCCATGGACCGCCTCGACGGACCGCGGCCGCCGGCGTTGACCCATGCCTTCCGGCAAGGGATGCTGTTGCACGGCGTCGATCTGTTCGGCCTGAGCGGCATGACGACAGCGGCGCACACGGCGGCGGACATCGAAAAGACGGTTGCAGCGGTAGCCGCGACCGTGGAGCTCCTCCAGGAAGAATGATAACCGTTCACCGGCATCAACTTATCCCCCCCTTACGAAGGGGGGTAGGGGGGGTTAAGAACGGTTGAAGTCCTCCGTCCTGGTGCCCAATCCTCCCCCCTACCCCCCCTTCGTAAGGGGGGGAGTGAACGGTTACGAAGAATGAAACCACGGAATACACGGAAAACACGGAAAAAACACACAAGAAGCATTCAATTCCTGTCTTTTTTCCGTGTTTTCCGTGTATTCCGTGGTTCGATCAGAAAGCAGTTGGCATGTCGGCGACTCC
>JBBRLG010000129.1:0-14099 GCA_038231495.1 Gemmatales bacterium
ATCGTTGAAGACGGAGCTTTTGGGGACCACGTCCTCGAGCAGGGTCCGCAGCGCGGGGATGTCCCACTGGCCGTTGCCCAACTCGTAGATAAGGCGGTTCTCGGTTTCTTCGGAAGTGACGTGAAAGGTCTGGTAGAAAGCGCGGTTGGCGGACCGCACGCGCAAGGTGGTGTCGAGGATCAACAGGGACTCGCGCACCGTGTCGACGATGTTCAAGGCGTAGTTCTGAATATCCTCGACCAGTGGATCTCGCGTCATCGATGCGCTCCGCCAGTACGTTTCGGGGCTCCTCCGCAAAGCCGCAAGCGGCGTCAGGGCACCTTCAGTGTATCGAAGATGCGCTGGATCAGGATTTCCGAGGTGATGTCCTCGGCCTCCGCCTCGTAGGTGACGCTCAGGCGGTGGCGCAGCACGTCGTAGCCGATGGACTTGACGTCCTGCGGCGTGACGTAACCGCGCTTGTCGAGGAACGCCTGCCCCTTGGCCGCGCGCGTCAGGAAGATCGTCGCCCGCGGGCTGGCCCCGTATTGGACGTACGGCGCGATGTCCAGGCCGTACTCCGCCGGCGTGCGCGTGGCGTGGATCACGTCCACGATGTAGCGCTTGATCTTGTCGTCCATGTAAATGCGGTCGATGGCCCGCCGCAACTCGAACAGGTCCGCCGGGTTCAACACCGCCTCGACGTGCAGGTCCGGGTCCACCGCCGCCATGCGGTTGAGGATCAGAAACTCCTCGTCCTTGGTCGGGTAAGTCAGCTTCACCTTGAGCATGAAGCGGTCCACTTGCGCTTCCGGTAACGGATACGTCCCCTCCTGTTCGATGGGGTTTTGCGTCGCCAGAACGAGGAACGGCTGTTCGAGCGGATAACTCTGGTCGCCGATGGTTACCTGCCTTTCCTGCATCGCTTCGAGCAGCGCGCTTTGCACCTTGGCGGGTGCGCGGTTAATCTCGTCCGCCAGCACCAGGTTTGCGAAGACTGGCCCTTTCTTGATGCTAAATTCGCCACTGCGCGGGTTGTAGATTTGCGTGCCGATCACGTCGGCGGGCAACAGGTCGGGCGTGAATTGGATGCGACGAAAGCTCAACCGCAAGCACTGACTCAGCGTTCGTACCGCCAGGGTTTTCGCCAGGCCGGGAACGCCTTCCAACAAGATGTGGCCGCCGGTGAGCATACCGACGAGCAAGCGGTCGATCAGCACGCGCTGGCCGACGATGACCTTTTCGATTTCGTGGTAAAGCGGGTCGAGCCGGTCGCGCAAGCCGCCGACGAGTTGGTTGACCTCTGGCACGTTGTCGGTCATCGCACGCCCCGCCGCAGAAGGATAACCACGAAACACACGAAAAATAGGTCGTAATACGAGATTACTCCCCCCCTTGCGAAGGGGGGCGGGGGGGTTATGATCGGTGGAGTTAGTCAGTCATGGCGTCTCACCCCCCCTACCCCCCCTTCGCAAGGGGGGGAGTGAACGATTCCTTCCGTGGTTTCTCTCTTACGCCAAGATGCCCGTCACCACGTCGCCGGACACGTCGGTCAATCGGAACTGGCGTCCCTGGTACGGAAACGTCAGCTTCTCGTGGTCGATGCCGAGTAGCCGCAGGATCGTCGCGTGCAGGTCGTGGACGTGGACCACGTTGTCCACCGCGTTGTAGCCGAACTCGTCGGTCGCACCGTAGGTGGTGCCGGCCTTGACGCCGCCGCCGGCCAGCCACATCGAGAAGCCCTTGATGTGGTGGTCGCGGCCGTTGCCCTGCGCCATCGGCGTCCGCCCGAATTCGCCGCCCCAGATGATGAGCGTGTCTTCCAGCATTCCCCGCTGTTTCAGGTCCTTGATGAGCGCGGACGTGCCCTGATCGACTTCCTTAGCGACCACCTGGATGTCGTTCTTGATGCCGCCGTGGTGGTCCCAATCGCGGTGGTATAGCTGGATGAAACGCACGCCGCTCTCGGCCAGCCGCCGGGCGAGGAGGCAGTTCGCCGCGAACGAGCCGTCGCCGCCCTTGGTGCCGTACAGATCGAAGGTGTCTTTCGTCTCGCGTGTCAAATCCATGAGGTTCGGGACGCTCGTCTGCATCTTGAACGCCATCTCGTACTGGGCGATGCGCGTCGCGATCTCCGGGTCGTCCACGGAATCGTTCAAACGATTAAGCGCCTGGGCCGCGTCCACCACGTCGCGCTGGCGGCCGCCGGTGACGCCGCCGGGATTGCCGACGTACAACACCGGGTCGCCTTTGGAGCGGAACTCGACGCCCTGGAAACTGCTCGGTAGAAAGCCACTGTGCCACTGCCGCGCGGCGATCGGTTGCGACTGGCCGCTCTTGCCCGTCGAGGTCAGGACGACGAAGCCGGGCAGGTTGTCGCAGTCGCTGCCGAGGCCGTACCACGCCCACGAACCCATGCTCGGCCGGCCGGAGATGGTCGAGCCGGTGTTCATGAACGTGTGGGCCGGGTCGTGGTTGATCGCCTCGGTGTGCAGCGAGCGGACGATGCAAAGGTCGTCGGCGACTTCGCTGATGTGGGGGAAGATCGCCGAGATTTCCTGGCCCGACTTGCCGCACTTTTTGAAGGGGTGTTGCGGCGCGAAGCAGGTCAGCTTGGCCCCTTGAAGCTGGGCGATCGGCTGGCCCTTGGTGATCGACTCCGGCATCGGCTGGCCGTTCATCTCGGCGAGCTTTGGTTTGTAATCGAACGTTTCCAGGTGCGACGGCCCGCCGGCCATGTAGAGGTAGATGACCCGCTTGATCTTCGGCTTGAAGTGCGTCGGGTTGACGACGCCGCGGTAGAGCAGCGCGGCTGATTTCGCCGGGGATTCGTCGGCGAAGAGGCGCGGGTTGAGCAGTGACGCCAGCGCGACGCTGCCGATGCCGGTGGCGGCGCGACCCAGGAAGGCGCGGCGGGTGAGGTTGAGTTTGTATTGGTCGAAGTTCATCGGAATTATCCTTATCTGCCGCTTGAGGCGTTGCGGTTCAGCCCGCAACGCCGCAAGCGGCGGTCAGTTCCGGGTGATCGTCTCGTGCAGGTTCAGGATGACGCGCGCGACAGAAGTCCAAGCCGCCAGTTCGGCCCCGTCGATGTCCTTGGGGACTGGCGCTTGCCCGGCAGCGATCATCTTTTGCGCCGCGTCCTTGTCCTTCGTGTACTCGGCCAGGTGTTTTTCGTAGAGCGCGAGCAGCACGGTTCGTTCGTCGGGCTTCACATTGCGCGACAACGCCCGCTTGTACGCCCAACCGATGCGGTCGGTCGGGCTAGTGCCGCCGTCGCGGACGATACGCTCGGCGAAGACGCGGGCCGCCTCGACGTAAATGGGATCGTTGAGCAGGACCAACGCCTGCAACGGCGTGCTGGAGCGCGGCCGGTCCACGGTACACTCTTCGCGCGACGGGGCGTCGAAAGCCGCGAAACTTGGGTGCAAAAACGTCCGACACCAGTAGGTATACAGGCCGCGGCGGTACTGGTTTTCGCCCTTGTCGCTGACCCAGTCGCGCGTCGGGAAGTTCAAATACGACCAGTAGCCGGCGGGTTGATACGGCTTGACGCTCGGCCCGCCGATTTTCGGAGTTAAAAGACCGCTGACGGCCAGAGCGTTGTCGCGCACCATCTCGGCATCCAGACGGTAGCGGTTTTGCCGGGCCAGCCAGACGTTGTGCGGGTCGCGCTCGAACACCTCCTTGCCCGCCGTGGACGACTGCCGGTAGGTGTTCGACATCGCCATGAGCTTTAAGAGGTGCTTCACGTCCCAGCCGCTTTCAATGAACTCGACCGCCAAGAAGTCGAGCAGTTCGGGGTGGCTCGGCAACGTGCCCTGGGTGCCGAAATCGTCGAGCGATTTGACGAGACCCTGGCTGAACATGACCTTCCAGAGGCGGTTGACGAAGACGCGAGCCGTCAGCGGGTTGTCGCGCGCCACCAGCCAGTTGGCCAGGTCGAGGCGCGTCGGCCGGCGGTCTTTCAGGTCGAGCCTCGGCAAGAAAGCCGGGACCGTCGGCGCCATGACATCGCCGCTGTCGTCCTGCCAGTTGCCGCGCGGCAACTGGCGTATCGTACGCGGCGCCACCGGCGTGGAGATCAGCGTCGTCGGGATCTTTTGCACCAGCTCCTTGCGGTCGGCTTCTCGTCTGGCAAGTTGGGCGCGGGCCGTGTCCAACAGCGGTGTGATGGTGCGGAAGTACGCCGCAAGTGCCTGTTGCTGCGGGGGCGTGCGCTTCTCCGGTTCAACGCCCAGAGCACCCGTCACGTTAGGCGGCAAAGGTTTGTTCGGCAGTGCCGGGTTGGAGCCTTTCGTCTCGACCTTCTCCGGCTTGATCGCCGTCCCCGCCTTCTTCTCTGCAAGTTCTGCCTTTGCCGTTTTCTCCCACTCCGCCTGGGCGGCGTCGATCTGCGGTGACGGCAATTCATAAGCGGTCCGCGCCAGATGGAGCGCGTCGTCGAGTTTTTGTAGCTCGGCTTCCTGCTCCGGCGCGGGGAATGGCGTCTGTTCCTGCCGCCCAACCGCGGTCTCCTTCAGGTCCGCGAAGAACGCCTCGAAGCTGTAGAAATCTTTGTTAGTGAACGGGTCGAACTTATGGCTATGGCACTCGGCGCAACCCAACGTCGAGGCGAGCCAGACGGTCGAGGCGTTGCGCACCCGGTCGGCGGCGTACTTGGCCAGGTACTCCTTCGCCTGGGCACCACCTTCTTCCGTGGTTTGCAACAGTCGGTTGTAACCCGACGCGACTTTCTGCGCGCGCGTTGGGTTGGACAGCAGATCGCCGGCAAGTTGCTCGATCGTAAACTGGTCGAACCGCTTGTTTTTATTGAAGGCGTCGATCACATAGTCGCGGTAGAGATAAACGTCGCGGTGGTTGTCGCTGTGATAGCCGGCGGTGTCGGCGTAGCGCACCAGGTCGAGCCAGTATTCGGCCATGCGCTCGCCGTAATTCGGCGAAGCGAGGAGTCGGTTAACCAGCTGTTCGTAGGCGTCGGGATTCTGATCCTTGACGAAAGCGTCCACGTCTTCCGGCCTGGGTGGTAAGCCGGTCAGGTCGAAGCTAAGCCGGCGAATTAGCGTGATGCGGTCGGCCTCGGTTGCGGGGTGATAGCCTTGCTTCTCATGGCCCGCGGCAACAAAGGCATCGACGGCGTTCCTCACCCACGCCTTGTTTTTGCCTACCGGCAGCGCAGGCCGGGTCGGTTTGACGTAGGCCCAGTGCAGGTCGAACTTGGCGCCCTGGTCGATCCAGCGGCGGAACAGGTCGATCTGCTGGGGCGTCAACGGCTCGGCCTTGGCGCTGGGCGGCGGCATGACCTTGTCGATGTCGTCGGTCAGGAGGCGCTTGACGAGGAGACTGCCCGCCGCGTCATGCGGCTTGATGGCTTTCTTGAGCGCGTCCTCCTTCACGTCGAGGCGAAACTTACCTTTGCGCCGGCCCTCGTCCGGGCCGTGACAGGCGTAGCACCTGGCGGCAAGGAGCGGCTTGATCTCACGGGTAAAGTCTACCGGCTCGGCCGCCGCGGTGGGCCGCCCCGTAATACCGAGTATGCAGAGGGCAAAAGGCACTAAAGCCGTCGCGAGCATCGTGCGGAGCATGGTTGGCATTCTCTTAGGCGGCTGGTTCCGGGGCGGGATGCAATTCATTTTAGATGATGCGGAGAGGGTTGCAAGGAGGTTGCCGCCGCTTGCGGCTTTGCGTTTTGGTACAATCGCCTGGAGCCACACGTGGGGAGGATTTGTCATGCCGTTACTCGATCACTATCATGCACCGCTAATCCAAGATCGTCACTGGGAATCGTTTCATGCATTCTGGGCCACGTGCATTGCCGACGCCTTAAACCGCATCCTGCCGCGACGCTATTTCGCGGAGGTTCAAGTTCACCTCGGCAGTCGCATCGAGGCGGACGTAGCGGAATTTGAAGTGACTTCCGTCGCCGAGCCGGTCAATGGCGAAGCCGGCGGCGTTGCGGTGCAAACGTGGATAGTGCCCGTTGCTACGATGGCAATGCCCGCCGTCTTCCCGGACGACATCGAAGTCCATGTGCGGGACGAGCAAGACTTCGCACGCCTCCTGGCCATCGTCGAGTTAGTCTCGCCCGGCAACAAGGACCGCGACGAAGCCCGACGCGCGTTCGCGGCCAAGTGTTCGACGTACCTCCAACACGGCGTCGGGCTAATCGTCGTGGACATTGTGACCAGCCGCCACGCGAACTTGCACAACGAACTGATTCACGTTCTCGGCCAGCAAGGGCCGTTCCTTCTACCCGATGACGTGTCGTTGTACGCCGTGGCCTACCGCCCCGCCCGTCACGGCGAGGTCAGCCAAATCGAGATGTGGCCCGTGACGTTGACCGTCGGCGGCACCCTGCCGCTGTTGCCGCTGGCGCTGCGCGGGACGGGCTTCGTGCCGCTGGACCTGGAAGTCACCTACAGCGATGCACGCCAGCGATCCCGCTTGTAAGGCTAACCCTTTGAACGCCCAGACGATCAGGTATGGCAATCTGCTGTACACTATGCTACGATCGTTGTGTGGCAATTCGACGTACACGTTAACCGAGGAGACAATGACCGCCAATGTACAGAACGACGCCCGCCTGAATTTCCGCTTGCCGGCTGAACTGAAAGCGGTCATCGAAGAAGCGGCGGCAGCACTCGGACAGTCTGTCAGTGACTTCGCCGTTTCAACCTTGGTACAGACTGCCCGGACAGTCATCCATCAGCGCAGCGTAACCGAACTGACGAACCGGGATCGCGACCGGTTTCTCGCGCTGTTGGACGACACGGACGCCAAACCCAACAAAGCCCTTGTGAATGCCGCCAAGAGGTACAAAAAACACTTTGGCTGATACCGCGGATATCCCCTGGTTGATTGAGCGATTCGGCAAAGGTCACGACCGTGCGCCGTTTGACTGCGGCCAGCCCATGCTCGACGATTGGCTCAAGCTCCAGGCGAGTCAGTTTGAGAAGAAAGACCTGGCCCGCACCTATGTATTGGTACGGAAGGGCGAAGCAACCATCCTGGGTTATTACGCCATTTCCACGCATCGAGTCCGGTACAAATCCCTGCCGGAAGAACAGGCCAAAGGGCTGCCGAAAATCGACGTTCCGGTCGTGCTGCTTGGACGCCTGGCCGTGGACCGCACCGTTCAAGGACAGGGGGTAGGTTCTCTCCTCTTGGTCGATGTCCTCCGCAGATCCCTGCAAATTGCCGAGCAAATCGGCATTCGGGCGGTCGAAGTGGATGCCATCGACGACAAGGCGCGGGCCTTTTATCTCAAGTTCGGCTTCATCACGCTACTCGACAACCCACTTCACTTGTTCCTGCCACTGGGCGTGATTCGCAAACTCGGCTTATATCCGTTAAAAAATTAGCCAAACCACGGTGGCATCTGCCCCGCTGGCGGTAGTTTGACGATGCTCAGACTGCTGATCTGCGGGTGAGCGCGCACTTCCTTGAGCGCATCTTCGGACGGCGGCGTATCGAGGTTCAGCACGGCAATCGCCTCACCGCCTGGCAACTGACGGCCCACGGTCATCTGCGCGATGTTGACGTTGTGCTTGCCAAAAATCGTGCCGATGAAGCCGATCAAGCCGGGCACGTCGCGGTGCGTGAACAGCAACATCACGCCGTCGATGTAGGCGTCGAGGTGGAACGGTCCGAGTTGGACCAGGCGCAGGTACTGGTTGCCGAACAGGGTGCCGGCCGCCGTGTACGCCTTCTTGTCGGTCGAGACGACCGCCTTGAGGACCGTGCTGAAATCGCCCTTCTGCGAACTGACCTGCTCGACGATCTCGATCCCGCGCTCCTGAGCCAGTAGCCGGGCGTTGACGATGTTCACCGGCTGATCGAGGCGCGTTTCGAGCAGCCCCGCCGCAAACGCCGTCGTAATGAGGCGCGTACTCTTCTTCGCCGCCTCGCCGCGGTATTGCAACTCCACCTTGTGGATCGCGCCCTGGGCCATCTGGGCTTGCAACAGGCCGAGCCGCCGGGCCAGATCGACGTACAGCCGCAACTCCTCCATCTCGCTGCGATCGACCGCAGCCATGTTCACTGCAAAGCCGACCACGCCGCGCGTCAGGTCATCGATCAGGAGCTGCGCCGCTTCCTTGGCTACCGAAACCTGGGCTTCAACGGTCGAGGCACCCAGGTGCGGCGTGAGCACCACGTTGGGGAATTTCAGGAGGGGGTGGTCGGGCTTGACCGGTTCTTCGACAAACACGTCAAGCGCCGCCCCGGCGAGGTGGCCGCTCTTGAGGGCGTCGGCCAGCGCTTCCTCGTTGATGATGCCCCCGCGGGCGCAGTTGAGGACGCGCGCCCCTTTAGGCAGCATTTGCAGCTGTTTCGCACCGAGCAGGTTGCGCGTCTCATCGGTAATGGGCGTATGGACGGTAACGAAGTCGCAGTGCGGCAGCAACTCGTCGAGACCGGCGACAGCGTTGATGCCCATCTGGGCGGCCTTGGCGGGCGCGAGGAACGGGTCGAAGCCGATGACCTTCATGTCCAGCCCGGCGGCGCGCTTGGCGACCTCGCGGCCGATGCGGCCCAGGCCGATGACGCCGAGGGTCTTGCCGGCGAGTTGGGTGCCGACGAGTTTGTTGCGGTCCCACTTGCCCTGGCGCATGCTGGCGTCGGCGGCGGGGATGTTGCGGGCGAGGGCCATCATCAGCGCGACGGTCAACTCGGCCGTGCTGACGGTGTTGCCGCCGGGCGTGTTCATGACGAGGATGCCGCGGCGCGTCGCCGCCTCCACGTCGATGTTGTCCACGCCGACGCCGGCGCGGACGACGGCTTTGAGCTTGCCGGGATTTTCGAGCACGTCGGCACTAAGCGTCGTGGCACTGCGGACGATGACGCCGTCGGCGGCGCGGATGGCCTCCTTGAGCGCGTCGCCTTTGAGGCCGGTGCGTTCGTCCAGTTCGATGCCGGCCTGGCGTAACATGTCGAGGCCGGGGGCTTCCAGCTTGTCGCAGACCAAAACGCGTGGCATGATCCGTCAAATGCCCGGAGGGCATTCTCCTTGGATAAAAAAGATGGTCGAACTCCTAGACGCGTAACAGCGGCAACCCGGCGGTCAGCGCGGTGTCCCACTCCGGCGAGTTCCGAACCTGCTGGAAATCGCGGAGCGGTTCGGGCGACGCCGGTCGCGGCTGCAATTCCCGTTGCCACCAGCCCACGTCGTGCCAGCTGCCGCACTTAAAGCCGATGGCGGTGTAGACGCCAATGGGCCGAAATCCGATCGCCTCGTGCAGGCCGACGCTGCCGGGGTTCGGTAGCGTGATCCCGGCATAGGCATTGTAGAAACCTTGCAGGACGAGCAACCGGAACAAGGACGTGTACAGCGCGCGGCCGATGCCGTTTCGCCACTGACCTTCGCGGACGTATGCCGTCACTTCGACCGACCAGCGGTAGGCCGCGCGCTCGCGGTGCGTGCTGCCGTAGACGTAGCCGAGGATTTCGCCGCTACGTTCGCACACCAACCAAGGGAAGCGGGCAAGGATGGTGTGCAAGCGCCGCCGGATTTCGGCTTCGTCCGGCGGCACTTCCTCGAACGAAATGGGGGTGTGCAGACAAAAGGGAGCGTAGATGTCCCGAACTTGGGCGGCGTCGTCTTCGGTGGCGAGGCGGACCGTGGCGGTCATGGCTGGATCAATAGCATTATCGACACAACCCGGACCATGCAATCGGCTGGAGAGACGACGTACAGCGCGGCCAGCGGATGCACCGTCAATTCCCGAAAGGCGCCAAATGGAACACCGCAGCGGTCCGGCATGGTCCGCAGCAAGCGGTCAATCTCATTAGAAGCAGCCGATACCGCCTGTCGATCCGACAATATCATCCAGTACCGCGCCAGGGCATTCAACGCGATCGGGTCATGAACTACTGTGTATCGCATCGATCTCGCTCCTTGAGCCGATCGATTAGTTTCTGAAGTTGGTCACGCCATAGCGGCTCCGGCGTGATGGACAGAAGATGCTCATACACTTCCACAAGTGTGTACGTTTTGCCGTTCGAGGCTATCAGTTGCTGTTCGATCGCGTCGACCGCGGCGGGATCATCGCCGTCCGAGAACGGGTTGTAGCTGTGTTTCCCGGCAATGAACGCCGCGATCGCTCGCGCCTTGTGCCGCGTCGACTGCTTGGCGACGGGCGTGAGATGGGCAATCACGTCCCCGTCGGCGCTCAGCACGTCTACCGGGCCCGTTGCTTGCCGAAGCATGTTCAGCATCTCTTGGTTGGCCGTGATACTCGACATGGCGTTCTCCTCTCCCGGATGGAGACCTATTCGATCACTCCATTATACCGAAGTTGCCCCCGGCGCTGCCACCCCTCGTGCCAGCGTCCGCTGCATCGCCGCCACGCCCGCGCCCGGGACGACGCGGTGGCCCATTTCCAGCAGCACCAATTCCAAACCGGAGATCGCCGCCAGCACGTCGAACTGGTCGATGTAGCCCATGTGCGCCAGGCGCACGATCTTGCCCTTGAGCGTATCTTGACCGCCCGCCAATTTCAGGCCATATTGCTTTTCTAGCTTGGCGAGCAGGGCCGCGCCATCGATGCCGTCCGGCACCTTGAAGACCGTCAGGCCGTCCGCCGGTTGCTGCGCGAATAGCTCCAGGCCGAGCGCACGCACACCGGCGCGGGCTGCGGCGGCAACGCGGGCGTGGCGCTGCCACACGTTCTCGATGCCTTCGGCCCGGATCATTTTTAGACTGGTACGCAGCGCCTTGAAAAGCGTGTTCGCCGGCGTGAACGGCGTGTCCCCTTGCTTCAAGGCGTCGCGGTATTTCCTCAGGTCGAAATAGAAGTTGCGGGCGGCGGTGTTCTGGTCGATGCAGTGCCACGCTTTGTCGCTGACCGACACGAACGCCAAACCCGGCGGCAGCATCAGCGCCTTTTGCGATCCGGTGACGTTAATATCGACGTGCCAATCGTCGGTGCGACACTCCATGACGCCCAACCCGCTGATCGAATCGACGAGCAGCACGGCGGGCGTCTTTGTCACGAGGGTGCCGTAAGCGGCAATGTCGTTGCGCACGCCCGTGGCGGTTTCGCTAAACGTTGTGGCGACAGCCAGCGCGTCCGGATGCTTCGCCAGCGCGTCGGCGAGTTGGGCAGGCTGCACGGCCTGGCCGTACTCCACGCTGACGCTTACCACTTCGACGCCGAACGCCTTGCAGAGATTCCGCCAGCGCTCGCCCCAGCGGCCGGACACGAGGCAGATCGCTTTGCTGCCCGGCGCGAGCAGACTGGAAACCGCCGCCTCCATGCCGCCGGTGCCCGACGCGGTAATCGGCGCGATGACGTTTTTCGTGCAAAAGACGTATCGCAAGTCTTCCAGCACTTCCGCCAGCACGGCCCGGAACTGCGGTCCCCGATGAAAAGTGACCGGCTTGGCCAGTTCGAGGAGCGTTTCTTCCGGGACCGGCGTGGGGCCGGGCGTGAGGAGGCGCTGCTTCATCGGAGCTGTCCTAGAGGGGGAAACGAGGCACGTTATTTCTTGCCCAGGTTGCGATAGATGCGCACATTCTTCGTCGCCCGGCCCACGGCGACAATATCAATGCGCCCGTCGCCGAACAGGTCCGCGGCAGCCAGGTCTTCGACCGCGACGCCGCCTTCGTCGATCAGGTGCCGCTCCCATTTCGTGCCTTTGTCATCGAGCGCTTTGTAAATGCGCACGCCGCAACGCTCGCCGGGTTTGTCGCTCAGGTTGTCGCGCACGCCGACGATCAGTTCATCGCCGCCATCGCCGTCGAGGTCGGCACACCAAACGGCGTGGCCCCATTTCAGTTTGTCGTCGAGCACCTGGCGCTCCCACATTGCCTTGGGATCAGCCGCCGGCGTGTAAACGACCACCTGGTTGCCGTGCCAGGGTTCGATGGTCGCGATGAAGGGCTGGCCGTTTTTGAGCTTGCCCTGCTTGATTTCACTGCTGCCGCGGCTGGCGTTGGGGTTCGCCTGATTGCCTTCACCAAGGGCACGCTTTGACCACTTGTCGCCGTCGCGCTGCAATAGACTCACGCCCTCGTAGCTGGCGGTCAGCACGTCCAGCCCCTTGCCGCTTGCCGCCGGAATGGGGTGAAAATTGTGGACGACGTGCAGGCTCTCGTCGAGGACTTCCGGCACCCAGCGGTCCTTCGTCGGGTCTTTCGGAATGCGGTAAGCCAGCAGCCGCACCGGCGAACCGTCCGCCCAGTTTTTGGCGGCGCTGCTGTCTCGGCCCATGAGCGGCCCGACGATCAGCTGCGCCTTGCCCGATGCGTCGAGGTCGGCAAAGCGAATGCGGTGCAGCGTCGGCTCCTCGGCAATCGGGTAAATCGTCCACGGCTCGTCGAGCGTCTTGCCGCGTTTGAGCCATTGCAGGGTGCCGCCCTTCTTGGTGTCCATGGGCCGCCAGTCCGCGCCCAGTGCCAGGTCGAGTTGGCCGTCGCCGTCTATGTCGTAGGCGGCAATGCAAACGTTGTCCGGCTTGGTCTGGCCTTCGATGATCGTGCGTAGCTTCCACGTCGGGTTTTCGTACCAGACGACGCGCTTGGTATCGACGACGACGATGTCCTTCTTGCCGTCGGCGTTGAGATCGACGAGCAGCACGGCGTAGCCGACGCTGAGGCTTTTGTCGATTTCTTTCATCTCAAAAGTTGGGAATGCCGACGCCACTTGCGGCTGAGCGGTTTCCGCCGGGGAGATCAGGAAGGCGGCGCACCCAAGAGCAAGGAGAGTAAGACAAAAGAGGGTCTTCATGGTTGAATACCAGTCGGGGCCAATGGCTGCAAAGCCGCAAGCGGCAAATACCTCACGACAGCAACGGCAATTTACCTTCCTCGGCCATCTTCCGAATGTCCTGCGTCACGCGCATCGAGCAGAACTTCGGTCCGCACATCGAACAGAACTTCGCCGACTTGAACACCTCCTGCGGCAACGTCTCGTCGTGCATGGCGCGGGCCGTTTCCGGGTCCAGCGACAGTTCAAACTGCCGGTTCCAGTCGAAATCAAACCGGGCCTTGGACAGTTCGTCGTCGCGGTTGCGGACGTTCTTGCGGCCGCGGGCAATGTCGGCTGCGTGGGCCGCGATCTTGTACGCGATCACGCCCTGGCGCACGTCGTCCTTGTTCGGCAAACCCAGGTGCTCCTTCGGCGTGACGTAGCACAGCATCGCGGCCCCCGCCTCGCCCGCGATGGCCGCGCCGATGGCGCTGGTGATGTGGTCGTACCCCGGCGCGATGTCGGTGACGAGCGGGCCGAGGACGTAGAACGGCGCCTCGTGGCACAGCTCGCGTTCCTTCTCGACGTTCATCTTGACGAGGTGCATCGGAATGTGGCCCGGTCCCTCGATCATCACCTGACAGCCATGCTCCCACGCCTTGAGCGTCAGTTCGCCCAGCGTCTTCAGTTCGGCGAACTGGGCCTCGTCGTTGGCGTCGGCGAGGCAGCCGGGGCGAAGGCCGTCGCCGAGGCTGTAGGTGACGTCGTACGCGCGGAGGATCTCCGACAGCTCGTCGAAGTGGGTGTACCACGGGTTCTGCTCGTTGCGCTGGTGCATCCAGGCGGCGAGGAGCGAGCCGCCCCGGCTGACGATGCCGGTGATGCGGTCGCGCGTCAGGTGGATGTACTCCTTGAGGATGCCCGCGTGGATGGTCATGTAATCGACGCCCTGCTTCGCCTGATGCTCGACCATGTCGAGGAGCATACGCGGGGTGAGGTCGCCGATGTCCTTGATGTGCTGGATCACCTGGTACATCGGCACGGTGCCGATCGGGACCGGCGAGGCGTCGATGATGCCCTGGCGGATGCCGTCGATGTTGCCGCCGGTGGACAGGTCCATGACGGTGTCCGAGCCGAGGTGCACGGCCATGTGCAGCTTCTCGAGTTCGTCCTCGAGGGTGCCGGTGACGGCGGAGTTGCCGATGTTGGCGTTGATCTTGCAGGCCGAGGCGACGCCGATGGCCATCGGCTCGAGGGACTTGGCGAGGTGGACCTTGTTGGCGGGGATGACCATGCGGCCGCGCGCGACCTCCGAGCGGATCAGCTCGGGGTCGAGGTTCTCGCGGGCCGCGACGAACCGCATGGGTTCGGTGACGACGCCCGCGCGGGCGAACTCGAGTTGGGTCGAGAGAGCAGAGCCGGCCATGTGTC
>JBBRLG010000130.1:0-14076 GCA_038231495.1 Gemmatales bacterium
CCGCACTCCAAAAAGGCGTTCGCCAATTTATTCCCAAGCGCAGAGCTTGGGAACGAGGAGGAATACAGCGGCCCCCGAAAGATTTGCCACACCCCCCGAGCGGCCAACCGGTCGTTATTTGGATTGGGGCGTGTCGGGTCGCCGTTCCAGGCGCCGGAGCGACGCGCGGGCCTCGCGCGTCAGAGCGGCTCCCGGCGCGCCCTTGGCCAGCGTGCGTAGCACGTCTTTGGCTTCCGGCGTGCCGACCTCTTCCAGCACCTCCACGGCCCGGATGGGGCGGAGTTGTTCCGGCGTCGGCTTGAGGCGCCGCTCCGCGAACGTTTCCAGGAGGTCCGCGAGTTGCTTACCGACCTCCTCCGACGCGGGCGTTTTCGCCGCGGCGCGCAGGGCCGGTTCGACAAACTCCGCCAAACCTGCCAATTCGGCCTTGGCCTGTGTGCGCTCCTCGAAACCGTTGGCGTCGAGAGCCGCGATGAGTTGGTCGATCCGCTTCGGGTCGGGGGCCGTCACGGCCTTCAGCTTGGCGCGCAGAAGTTCCACGGCTTCCTTGGGAGAGTCGGCCAGCTGCCACCCGGCCCGGTAGGCTTTCACCGCGTCTTTGCCGGCCAAGTCCTCCCACAAGGCTTCGGTGGTACGGTTCTTGTCGCGCAGGTGCGCGCCGGTCACGTCCCAGAGCAAAACCGTGCCGTCGCCACCGCCGGATGCCAGCCGCCGACCGTCGTGGGAGTAAGTCAGGCTGTGCAAATGCCCCTGGTCGCCGCCGAGCTGGCCGCGCGCATCTCCCGAGGCGACTTCCCATAGCCGAATGAATTCGCCGCCGCCAATCAGGGTCCGGCCGTCGCGCGAGAAAGCAAGGGCTCCCACCGCTCCGCCGAAATCGTTAATGGGGATTCGGCGCATTCCGCGCCCATCACCGGCCGCAACAACCTGGACCGCGGATGCCGGCTTTTCGTTCCAGCATGCCCACGCAATTAGCGAACCATCCGGGGAGAACGCGACGGCGGCGGGCACTACCTCCCCGGCGGCAAGGTTCACCTGCCAACGTTGCGTGCCGGTAGCGACATCCCACAGAGTGACAGCGACCCGCGACTTGCACGTCAACAGGGTTTCGCCGGAAGGAGAGAAAGCACACAGGTTCTCGTTGGTATCGAGTCGTCTGACTGTCTTGCCGGTTTCGGGGTTCCACAGCGGGATGCCGTTGGTAAGGTTGCCACCGGCTGCGATCTTCCCGCCTGGTGCCAACAAGTATGCAGACCCCAATTCCTCACAAACAGGGTACGGTTTCGGCTCGCTCTTGCTTACGTTCCAAAGAAACATTTGCCCTGGATATTTGAGGTATACCAGATCCTGCCCTGTCGCAAGAAAGTATAAGGCGTTGGAGAGCGAGCCGGCATTGCCAGCCGCCAACCGCCCGCGCTCTTTGGCAGTTACTACGTCCCAAACCACGATGTCCGGCCCGAAAGCTAGCACGGCCAGCCCTTGGTCATCTTGCCTGAAAGCAAATCCGCGCACGGATCCCTGGCGACCGCGCGTCTGCGGATGCTCGCGGCCCGACTTTACATCCCACAATCGCAAGGTGCCGCCGCTGCTGGCTGCGACGGTGTTGCCGTCGGGCGAAAAGGCGAGACCCGCGGTCCAGTTCGTCGCGCCGACCAGACGGTTGACCTCTTTCCCGGTAGCGGTATCTACCACACTGATTTCATTGTTATCGCGGGGCATCCAGGCAGCCAGAGTGGCGTCCGGACTGACGGCGCACAACCAGGGAGTTGGCTCGCCCTTCGCGGCAACTTTGCGCAACTCCTCCCCCGTCGTTGCCTTGGCCAGCCGTAAATAGCCGTTTTCACCAGACACGATCGTCGCGAGCAGCTTTCGGTCGCCCGAGAGGGCGAGGCCACAGGAATCTTTCCCTTCTACCGCCGGGACCACCTTGAAACGTTCAGTCCCGTCGGGCAGGTTCCAGTATCGGATTATCCCGTCCTCGCTCTTCCCCGTGATCAGCGTTTTGTCATCCAGGTAAGCCAGCCCCCTGTACCACTGATTGCCGGCGCCGAACTCGCGCACCAGGGTTCCGGTCTTTACGTCCCACAGGCGGATTGAGGTGGAGGCGGAAGCCAGCCGCTTCCCGTCCGGGGAAAAGGCTAGCCCCTGGACGGCGCCACTGCCCGCCTCTCCTTTGAAGAGTTCTTTTCCGTTTGCAAAGTCCCATATGCGAACCGACTCGTCGTCGGCATGGGATGCGACCCGCTTCCCGTCCGGTGAGACGGCGAGGCAACGAACGGCGTCGGTGTGACCCGTCCAGCGCTGAATCTCCTTACCCGTTTCCACGTCAAACGCGCGAATAACATGATCCGTGCCACCCGACAGGATTGTTTTGCCGTCGGGGCTAAAAACCAGGCAGTAGGCATCCGCCCCGTGCTGAAAGCGCAGGGAACCCAGGCGGGCTACCGCGCCGGGTGGCAAAGCATCGCGCAGTTGCGGGGCTAAAGGAGGTTGATCCGCAGCCGCGCCCACAGCCAAGAAGCAAAGGACGGTTGTCAGCAAAGAGAAAACGCGCCGAGGGTTCATCACTACTTCCCTTTGACCAGCCCGGACGAAAAGCTACGCGATGGTGCAAGAGTTGCGAGAATACTAATGGCGTGCCACGGCTGTTTCAGTCGTGGCACGCCCGAACCAAACCGTTTTCCTTTTGCCATGACCCATTTAGTCCATCGGCGCGGCAAACAGCAGGTCGGCAATCAGGCTCGGCAAGTGGTCCTGCGGATGTTTGTTGCCGCTGCTGAGCGAATGGAACGCCTGTCCGTTGTTGGAGCCGATTGCACCCGCCGTTTTGCTTGCGGGAATGGTGTTCGCTCCGGAGACCGGTGCGTGCAGGATGATCTTGGTAGTGTTCAACGACATGCCGGCCGACTCAGACTTTCCGAGCCCGCTCAGTCGTGCCACGGTACCAAAATCAGGCGTTGCAGGGGCGGCGGGGTTTCCCTTGTTACCGTTCGCCGTTAGGGAGTGGTGTCGCACGGCCCCGTTCCCTCCAAATTGGGGGGCTTGTCCATCACCACCGGAACCACCTCCGCCCGAACCGCCGCCGAGGCCATACGTGCTTACGGATGCCCCGCTCCACACACTGTAGGCGTAGACCGCAGGCGTCCCGTCGGGGAAAGAACCCGTATTCGTGAAAGATCCGAACACGAGTGCCTGTCCATTGCCGATCTCGCCGGTGCCAGAAAAAATGACGCCTCCCCCGGCGACGATGATAAACGCACCGCCGCCGCCGTCGCCGGCCGCTCTTACGCCGCCCCCACCGCCATTCCCGCCGCCACCGCCACCACCATTATTTGCTGGTTTCCCAAATCCCCCAGCCCCCTTACCACCAACCCCACCCCCGCTTGCGCCCTTTCCGCCTCCGGCATCCGCACCGCCGCCCCCGCCTCCGCCCCCGCCGTCAGTAGGACCTCCCATTGCAGCCGCAACCCTTGTTCCATTGCCGCCAGCGCCTCCACCGTCACCGAATGTGCCGGAACCGGCACCGCCGTCTCCACCTGTTCCAATGGCGGCACCACCGGCACCCAATCCGCCAGCACCGCCGTTACCAGCTCCCATTCCTGCGGTTGAACCGTCACCGCCTGCACCACCGTTGCCATTGGCGGCTCCGCCTAATCCTTTAGGGCCGAGGTTGATGCCGCCGCCACCGCCGCCGCCGCTGCCGCCACCGTTGTTGCCAAGTCCGCCGGCGCCTCCCTTGCCCCCGGCGACCGAACCACCGCCATCCCCCGCGGCCGATCCGCCAACGCCGCCTCCGCCCCCTGCGCCACCGAGACCGCCCCCGTCCGAACCCGATTGTTGGTCCAGACCCTGACTACCATGGGTGCCCGAGCGCACGTTCAAGGTTCCCGAAATGGTCACGGTACCCGTATTTGATTCCAATACGACCGCACCGCCTCCACCCCCACCACCGCCGCCACCGCCGCCCACAATTCCGTAACCGGCTCCGCCATTCGCGCCGGCTTGGCCGGAGAAATCCAGCGTCGTTGCGACGTTGATGTTCCCTTGGGACAGAAGCCCAAGCGCGTAACTCCCGGACGCCGTCACCGTCACGCCGGAACCCAGGGTAATCGCACTGAAGTTGAACAACATGGTACTGGTGCCCGAATCGTCGCTCAAGGCAATCGCACCCGTCGCTCCGGTCAGCCAGGAGCCGCCATCGACTTGATACCTGGCATTCGTCGTGTCGAATGCCACCTGGGAAGTCGGGTTAAGCGAACCGAGCAAACCGTTCGACGCGAACGGTGCCGGCACGTCGCGCTCCTCCAACGATTCCAGGAACAACCGCCGCGATTTCCGGGCGAGCGCCTGCCGGGATTTCAGCTTGTCACGTCTGCGGACCAAAGTCAACCTGTCCCACAACTGTTGCCACGATGCACGAGCCATGAAGCATCTCCTTGCAACTGAAAAAGAGTGGAAAGAAACGAAACGCTCTCTCCCCTGTAAACGGCCTTAAAAGGAGCAAATAAACCGCGCCGTAGCGCGGACGTTGCGAACGGGAAACCCCTGGCACCGCGGGCTCGAACGAAGAAACGTGAGCCGTTTTCGGCGCGCCAAATGAAAAGATGGTGGGATAGTACCAAATAGGGGGGGGGCAAGCGTCAATAGCAAATGCGCGGAATAATCCGATTTTGCCGCTTACTCCCCGACGAGCGCAGAAGCGGTCGAGGAACGACGGCAAGAAAAAGGGGAAGGAGGGAATAAGTCACAAGGTAGATTGATTAAGTGTTAATTTATTCTCGTTCCCAAGCTCTGCTTGGGAACGAGAAATCTCGGCCTGGCAGCTTCGCACAAATTGTTTCTGCCAATCGTGCTGTTTCGGGAGCACGGCGCTTGCGCGATCGGTCGCCCAATGGCGTCCAATTGGCCGCGCGACCTCGGACACCCTACCCACCCTTGCCAAAGCGCAACAATCTTGGCAAGGGTCGGATTTTGGCACGCAGGGACCGTCAGCAGCAGGCAGCGGCGCTGATATACCCTTGCCAACTGCGTGGCAAAGGTCGGCGAAGGGGTTGGCAAGGGTCCATTTGGCAAGCCCGTTGCCGGCATCCGCGCGTCCGCGACTTTCGCGCCGAGGCAATCGCGTCATGCACCCTTGCCCAACAGTTGCCGCAACACGTATTGCAGGATGCCGCCGTGTTGGTAGTAGCGCACCTCTTGCGGCGTGTCGATGCGCACCGTCGCACGGAACGTCTTTCCCTTGCCGTCCGTGCCGCGCGCCTGCACCGTCACCTCACGCCCGCCCGCGAAATTGTTCGCCAACAGTGCCGGCAAACCGTCCAGGTCGTACTCCTCTTCGCCGGTCAGGCCCAGGCTGGTGGCGTTCTCGCCTGCCCGGAATTGCAGCGGCAACACGCCCATGCCGACAAGGTTGCTGCGGTGGATGCGCTCGTAACTCTCGGCAAGCACCGCACGCACGCCCAGCAGGCGCGGACCCTTCGCCGCCCAGTCGCGCGACGAGCCGCTGCCGTACTCCTTGCCCGCCAGGATCACCAGCGGCACACCCGCCGCCTGGTATTTCTCCGACGCCTCGAAGATCGACATCTCCGTGCCGTCTGGCAAGTAGCGCGTCACGCCGCCCTCGGTGCCCGGCGCTAGCAGGTTCTTCAGGCGGACGTTGGCGAAGGTGCCGCGCACCATGACCTCGTGGTTGCCGCGACGCGAGCCGTAGCTGTTGAAATCCTTGGGTTCGACGCCGTGCGCGACCAGGTACTTGCCCGCCGGGCCGTCCTTCTTGATGGAGCCGGCCGGCGAGATGTGGTCCGTCGTGATGCTGTCGCCCAGCACGGCCAGCACCCGCGCCCCCGTGATGTCGGCCACCGGGGCGGGCGTTTTGCCCGTGTCCACGAAGTACGGCGGGTGCTTGACGTAGGTGGACGTTTCTTCCCACTGGTACAGGTCGCCCTCCGGCACCGGCAGCGATCGCCAGGTCGCGTCGCCGTTGAAAACCTCGCTGTATTCCTTTTGAAACATCTCCGAATGCACGCCCTTGTCGATGGCGTCGCTGACCTCCTGCTGCGTCGGCCACACGTCGCGGAGGTAGACCGGCTGGCCGTCGCTGCCGGTGCCGAGCGGTTCGGTGTGCAGGTCGATGTCCACGCGGCCGGCGATCGCGAAAGCGACGACCAGCGGCGGCGAGGCGAGGTAGTTGGCCCGCACTTCCGGATGAACGCGGCCCTCGAAATTGCGGTTGCCGCTCAGCACTGCCGACACGACCAGGCCGTTGTCCGCCACGGTCTTCGACACCGCCTCCGGCAGCGGGCCGCTGTTGCCGATGCAGGTCGTGCAGCCGTAGCCGACCAGGTGGAAGCGCAGCGCCTCCAGCGAGCGCATCACGCCGGCCTCAATCAGGTAGTCGGTCACAACTTTCGAGCCGGGGGCCAGGCTCGTCTTGACCCACGGCTTCGTTTGCAGTCCCTTGGCAACCGCCTTCTTCGCCAGCAGACCGGCGGCCAGCATCACCGACGGGTTGGACGTGTTCGTGCAACTCGTGATGGCCGCGATTACGACCGAGCCGTGGTGCAGTTCCCGCTCGGCGGTAAAGTGGCCATCCTCGTGGACCGGGGCGTCCGGCGCGGGCGGCGGCGTTGTGGGGGAACCCTCGCTGATCTCCTTGGCGACGGCCAAATGGACCACGCCGCCGGGTTTCGGCTTGGCCTTGGTCAGCAAGCCGGGCAGGGCGGCGGCGAACGACTTTTTCACATCGCCGAGCGCCACCCGATCCTGCGGCCGCGCCGGACCCGCCAGGCTCGGCTCGACCGTGCCCAGGTCCAACGCCAGCGTGTCGGAGTAGGCGGCTTCCGGCGTTGTCGCGTCGTGAAATAGACCCTGTTCCTTGCAATACGCCTCGACCAACCGCACCAGGGCGTCCGGCCGGCCCGTGAACTTGAGGAAGCGCAGCGTCTCGGCGTCCACCGGGAAGATGCCGCAGGTGGCACCGTACTCCGGGGCCATGTTGGCAATCGTGGCACGGTCGGCCAGCGGCAACGCCGCCAGACCGGAGCCGTAAAACTCGACGAACTTGCCGACGACGCCCTTCTTACGCAACAGCTGCGTGACCGTCAGAACAAGGTCGGTGGCGGTCGCCCCTTCGGGCAGCTTGCCGTGCAGCCGGAAGCCGACGACTTCGGGAATCAGCATCGACACGGGCTGGCCGAGCATGGCCGCCTCCGCCTCGATGCCGCCGACGCCCCAGCCGAGGACGCCCAGGCCGTTAATCATCGTCGTGTGCGAGTCCGTGCCGACGAGCGTGTCGGGGTAGGCGAGCGGCCGCGGTTTGGCGTCGTCGTTGGTGAAGACGACGCGGGCCAGGTATTCGAGATTAACCTGGTGGACGATGCCGGTGTCGGGCGGGACGACCTTGAAGTTCTTGAACGCCTTCTGGCCCCAGCGGAGGAAGGCGTAACGCTCGCGGTTGCGGGCGAACTCGATGTCGGCGTTCGTCTGGAAGGCCTGGGCGTTGCCGAAGTCGTCCACCTGGACCGAGTGGTCGATGACCAGTTCGGCGGGGCAGAGGGGGTTGATCTTTTTGGGGTCGCCGCCCATGCGGACCATGGCGTCGCGCATCGCCCCCAGATCGACGATGGCGGGCACGCCGGTAAAGTCCTGCAACAGCACGCGGGCCGGGGTAAAGGCGATCTCCTTGCTCGGCTGCGCCTTGGGGTCCCACATGGCCAGGGCGACGACATCGTCGGGGCGAACGGCCAGGCCCTCTTCGGTGCGCAGCAGGTTTTCGAGGAGTATCTTTAGCGAAAACGGCAAGCGGGCCGCGCCGGGGAGTTGTTTGCTCAACGCGTCGAGCCGGTAGATGGTGTACTCCCGGTCGCCGACGCACAGGACCGCTTGACTGCCGAACGAATTCGCCATGATTTCGACCTTTCCCAACGGACGACAACGGTGCGCGACAAGGGTTTCTACCTTGTTGGCGAGCCGGGAGCGTAAGCGACCGGAGTGAGGTTCAGGGATAAACTCCGGTCGCTTACGCTCCCGACTCGCCAAAACAGTTAGAGGCTTTTGCCTCTTCATCAATCCCTATTTCTTCACCGCGTCCACCACTTCCGGAACGAACGGCCGCGCCACGGTGTACGCCGTGAGGGCGCTCCCGAGCAGCAAAACCAGCACGAACAAGACCACGCCGCCCCAACCGCCGCGCCGCCGCGCCGGTCGGTCGAAAGGGCGGATCGGCGGCCAGGCGTCGGCTTCCGCTTGCCGACGCTGCGCAGCCTGTTTCGGCACCGGCGCGGCGTGATCCAATTCCGAGCGCAGCGGCGCCGGGGCCAGAAACGGCAAGGGCATCGCGGCGGCCTGTTTCTTTTGCGGGGCGGCCGCAGCTTCTTTGCCGTCATACAGCTTGAGTGGTTCGGAGTGAGTGCCGTTGGCGGGCACGTCCGGGGCCACGGGAATCACTTCCGGTGCCAGGCGGTGCGCGTTGGCCCGCAAGGAACGCAACAACACCTGCGCGACCTCGCTCGGATAGTTCATGCGCAAGTCGCGCAGGTAGGTTTGCACGTCCGGCGTTTGCATCGCCTCGGCGACCGAGGCGAACGGCCGCAACATGTGGTGCGGGTTGACGGTTAACAGCAGTTGCCGCAGTTTTTCCGCCTCGTCGGGATGGCCGGCGCGGACGGAGGCGTCCATCGCCAACACGAGGAAGCGGTCGCGCATCGACGGTTCGGCCCGCCGGTCGTACCAGTCGGCCAGCTCCCGGTACACGCGTGGCATTGATTCCTGGGTATCCATCGGCTCACCCCGTATCCTGACGGCCCGCGCGCCCAATCTCCCGGCCCGACCGTTCGGCCGCCGGAAGGGCGACGGTACGCGCCCGTTAAGATACCATAAAAGGGTGTTGGCGGGCGAGACGAGCTACAGCGGATGGGCTACCGATGGCGGGCGACGGGCAAGGGCCGTTGGCGGGCGTTCGCGTCCTGGACGCCTCGCGCGTGTTGGCGGGTCCGTTTTGCGGCCAACTGCTCGGCGACCTCGGGGCGGAAGTTCTCAAGGTCGAGCGCCCTGGCACCGGCGACGAAACGCGCGCCTGGGGCCCGCCGTTCGCCGAGGCGTACAGTGCCTATTACCTCTCCTGTAATCGCAATAAGCGCGGCCTGACCCTCGACCTCGCCCAACCCGAAGGCGTTCACCTTTTTCACGAACTGGTAAAGCGCAGCGACGTATTGCTGGAGAACTTCCGGGCCGGCAGCGCCGACCGGCTCGGCCTCAGTCCCGACAAGCTCCTGGCGATCAACCCGCGTCTGATCGTCTGTTCGATCTCCGGCTTCGGCCGCACCGGCCCGTTGCGCGACCTGCCCGGTTACGACTTCGCCATCCAGGCGTTGAGCGGCCTGATGAGCATTACCGGCCCCGTCGCTGGACCGCCGTGTAAAACGGGCGTCGCCATCACGGACGTGCTGACCGGCCTGTACGCCAGTAACGCGGTGTTGGCTTGTTTGCACGCCCGTACCACATCGGGACACGGTTACGCGATCGACCTCGCGCTGTTGGATTGCGCCGTCGCCGCGCAGGTGAATTTGGCCCAGGCGTACCTGACTAGTGGTCAAGTTCCGGAGCGCCAGGGCAACGCGCATCTGCAAATCGTGCCGTATCAGCTCTTTCAAACGGCGGACCGTTGGATCGTCCTCGCGGTCGGCAACGACGGCCAATGGCAACGCTTCTGCCAGGCCGCGGCACAACCCGCGCTGGCCGCGAACGAGCGTTTCACGACGAACGAGTTGCGCGTCCGCCACCGCGATGAGTTGGTGCCCGTAATAGAAAAACTGATGCGTGAACACAGCACGGCGGAGTGGGAGAAACGTCTGCTGGCCGCCGAGGTGCCGCACGCTCCCGTGTTGGACTATGCGGAGTTGTTTCAACAGCCGCAGACGGCGGCCCGCGGCCTGCGCGTCGAGGTGCGCGACCCGCAAGGGCGGCCGGTGGACCTGCTCGGCACGCCGTTTCACATCGAGGGCGTTGGCTTGCCACCACCGCAAATGCCGCCATCGCTGGGCGAACATACGGAGGAGGTGTTGACGCAGTTACTTGGATTGAGCGCGGCAGAAGTCGAAGACCTACGGGGCAAAGGGGTGGTTTGAGCAGTCGGAGTCAGGCTTGTACCGCCTCGGCTTGGCGCAGGATCGCGTCCAATTGCACCGAAACGCCAAGGGTCTGCGCCCACTTGCGTAGGTAGGCTTGATCGAGACTGGGCCATTGAGCGACGGCCACTTTCAAGACATCCTTTAACTGTTGCTCCGACGGCGTGATTTGGTTCCAATCCAGTTTGGCCAGCATGACATCTTCGGCGGTGGCCATCGGCATCGGGAGGCCGTGCCAGTTCACGGTTAGACGGCGCTGAAGTTCTTCGGTAGCGAAAGCCCGTTGTTTGCGAATAATCAAATCCGCTTTCCAGCCCCCGGCGAAGTCAATGATGTTGAACTGGTGGCGCTTTTGGAGGGCTTCGTGGGCGGCTTCCGTGCTGCAATAAACATCCGGGCCAAGGAGTGCCAAAAACTGATCGAGTTGAGTCGCGCTCGGATCGATGACCAGGTCGGCATCGTGTGTGAATCGTGGCTCGCTGTGGTAACTACTACAAAGGGAACCCACCACCATGAACGGAATTCCGGTGGTTGTCAGACATTGAGCGAGCCAGGCTACTAATTCGCGTTGGTTCATACTTTGATATCGACACCCGGGTAGACCATCGAGAAAATTTCCTTACCCTGCATGAGCCGCAGCACCGCTAAACGAACCTGTTCGGGACTATAGTCGGGGTGCCGGTGTCGTACCCCCGATGCAATGAGTTCTCGCCCCGTATCGCCAAGCTCCAAGGCCATTTCGAGCCGTCGCAAGGGGAGCATTCGACGAAAAATATCCAACTGAACCCGCCAGGCTTCGGGAGTGGTATCGGCGGGGATGAGATTAACAGTCATAGGTCACCTACGGCATTACCTGAACGTGCGCTCACGAAAGCGCTTCCCAATCTTGTTCCGCGACCGGTTCCGTCGGCCGGTCATACGCAACCGAAAGACCGCGGAGCGGGTAGGCGTTCTCCAGCGGTCCCTTTTCGGGCAGCGGTACGACGATGACCTCGACGGCCTGTCCCGGGCGAAAGGGGAGATGCTCAAGCGTTAAGGTTCCATCCTCTGCAAGCCTGGTTTCCAGCCGGTGTGCGGGCAGGTCCATGACTCCAATCCTCCGAAGGGAATGAAAGCTGCCTTTACCTTAACAAAATCCTGCCGTCAACAACATACCGGCAACCGTCACTCGTATTGTATCGCCTCCGGAATCCGCATCCGCGTCGCGTAGTACGCCGGCCACAAACCCACCGCGGTCGCCAGCACGATCGACAGGCCGATGACGATCATCGAGGCGTTCCACGGAATGCGCATCGGAAACACAAAGCCGGATTCGTCGAACAGTACGATGTCGAGCAGATACCACTGTAACAACAACCCGATGCCGAAGCCGAGCACCGCGCCGATGATGCCCATGAGGACCGCCTCCGCCAGCACGGCGGCCAGGATTTGCGAGCGCGTCGCGCCGATGGAACGCAACAAGCCCAACTCGCGGCGGCGCTGCAAAACCGAGATGAACAGGGCGAAGATGACGCCCAAGAGCGACACCAGACCGACCACGCACTCCTGCGCGTAGGCCATGCCGTACACCTGACGCAGCTGACGCGCCAGGACTTTGGAGGTCTCTTCGCGCGAGATGACGGCCAGCGCTTCCGACTGGCCCCAGCGCTCGGTCATGGTACGCTCGACGGCGGCGCGGTCGCTGCCGGGACGCAGGTACACGTCGAAGACGTTGACCTGGTGGTCCTTGTAGTTCGCGCGATACCACTTGCGGTCCACGATGACTGTGCCGCGGTTCCAGCTGTAATCGACCACCTGGCCGACGGCACGCATTTCCAGGGTGCGGTCCAGGCCGTCAATCGTGAAGTGGTCGCCCGTCGCGACGTGGTACAGGGCCGCGAAGTTTTCCGAAATCAGGGCCGTGCCCGGCTCGCGCAACTCCGGGTGCGCGCGCAGCGTTTGCGCCAGGCCGTGCTCGAAGGGGTGGGCCGACGCGTCGCCGGGCTTGGCGTCGAAGGCGTCGGTGTCGATCGCAATTAAAATGATGATGCGGCCGCGGAACTCCAGGGCGTGCGTGCGCACCGGCAGCACGGCCTGGACTTCGGGCAGCGAGCGGAGCTTGTCGCCGAGCGACTCGTGCATCGGCAGCGCGGTCGTGCCGGTCGTGATCGGGCTGGCGGCGGTGACGAACAGGTCGGCGGCAATTTTGTCATCGAGCCAGGTAAAAATCGCCGCCTCGGTGCTGTTGATAAAGCCGCTGGTTTGCACCGTCATCGCCCCGGTGGCGGCGAGGGCGGCGATGACGATGCCGGTGCGGCCGGGGCTTTTCGCCAAATTGTCGGCGGCGAGACGGCCCACCAGGCCGAGCGCGTGGCGGAAGAATGGTTGCAAGAAACGCCCGACGATCTCGGCCATGAGGGGCGTCAACACCAGCGCGCCGATGAGGATGAGGACGATGCCGGCGAAGACGCCGAAGCGCACCGGCAGGTAGTCGCGGCCGAGGACGCACGCCAGGCCGCTACCTGCCAGGAGGCCGCTGCCGCCCACTTGCAGCACGCGGTAGGCCAGGTGCAGGCTCAGCGGCGCGCGGCGCACGGCGTCGGCGGGTTCCTGGCCGGCCGCCTGCAACGCCGGGATCAATGCCGCCAGGATCGTCGTTAGCACGCCGGAAATGATGGCACTGAGCATGAGCCGCCAACTCAGTTGAATGCTCATCGAATCGAGCGGCACAAAAACGTCGCTGACGATCCGCGACATGGGGCCGATGCCGAGTGCCGCCAGCCCGTAGCCCACGGGGATTGCCAGGAGGGAGCCTATCAGGCCGAGCAGCGCCGCCTCCGCCACGAACAAGCTGGCGATCTGGCCGCGCGTCGCGCCGACGGAGCGCAGGATGCCGATGTCGTGTCGCCGTTCGGCCACGCTAACCGAAAGGGCGTTGTAAACGAGGAATAGGCCGACCACCAACGCGCCCGCGCCGCCGATCGAGAAGGCCAGCTCCAGTCCCGCCGTGATGTCGCGCACGCCTTCCATGTTGGTTTCGAGGGTTTCAACCTTGCACGGCACCGGCACCAATTCTTGCAGCCGTTTCTGCACCCTCGGCAGGTCGTCCCGCGAATGAAGCCTGAGGTTGATCTGGGTGACGTAGGGTTCGCCCCGATCCGGGTAGACCAGGCTCGCCGCGTCGCGCAGCAACATGAAGACCGTATCCTTCTCAAGCAGGCCGACGTCGCCGCGGACCTCGACCGTGCCGACGCAGCTGACGTGTACGGAGTTATTCGCAAGATAGACATTAAAATCTGACGCACGCTCCTTCATTTCCGCGGCCAGTTCCTTGCGGAGGAGGACCGGTTGGCGGCCGTCCAACAGCATCCGGCCATACTCCAACGCCGTGGCGGTGAAATCGACGTGGACGCCGAGCGACGGTAAATCCAGGGCGTTCGTGGCGTCAATCTTGGCGGGCAGTTCCAGTCCCAACATGAGCACCGAGCGGTTATCCAGCTCGCGAATGGCGACGCGACCGAGGATCATCGGCTGCAGGTCTTCCAACTCCGGGATGGATTCCCCCGCGTCGCGCAGGGTATCGACGGCCGTGTAGGGCACGCCCGACTGGCCGTTCACGACGAGCAAATCGGCCTTGGCGGACAGCGGGTTGGTCGCGCCCTGGGCGGCTTTGTTGAGGTTTTGATTGAGGGCGCGCGTGGCGATGAGGATAGAAACGCCCAGCGCGATGCTGACGACGATGAGGGCGGCGCGGGTCCAGCGCTGGCGGAGATAGCCCAGCGTGATCGTCCGCTGAAGGTCGAAAAGCAACCACGCGAACGGCGACCAGCCGGGGGTCTTCATCGGGTGACGCTCCCGGCCTGGCGGATGCCTTCCGAAGTCGGGGCGCCGTTGACCAGCGGCTCTTGCCGGCGGTCCGCCTCGACCAGGCCGTCGCGGATGAGGATGAGCCGGTCGCCGTAGGCCGCGGCGC
>JBBRLG010000131.1:0-14008 GCA_038231495.1 Gemmatales bacterium
GAGAAGGAAACGGTCGAAGCAATCTTGGTGGACGCGGCAAGCGCCGCCCAAGAGTTTAAGTATTTCCGCAGCCTACAAACCGAGTTCGGCGCGGGTGCCATTGACTGCACCGCTGTCAAAAAGCGTCTCCGTGTTGCCCTCGACAAACTCCGCCAGCAACTCGATCGCCTGTTGGCAAAGGAATACGACGTTGACACCCGGAAAGAGGCAGCGTTTCAGAAGTGGTACGCGAGCCATCGCCCGTTTCACTGGTTCGCGGAGTTCTTCGGCATCATGAGCGAGGGCGGGTTTGATGTGATTATTGGGAACCCTCCGTACCTCGAACGATCAAAGCTTAGCGGAGCCTATAAGATATTGCGGTATCTTACAGGAAACTGCCGTGACATATACGCATGGGTAGTGGAGCGAGCCGTGTCTCTTAGCAACCCCGTGGGCAAAATTGGTCTTATTGTTCCCGTTTCGATTGCGTCCGCCGGATCGTTCGACATCTTGCGCGACATAATGAGTTCAAATAGCAATCTATTGTGGTTGTCTCATTTTGCAAACAGGCCAGGACAGCTATTTGCCGGCGCTCAGAACCGCTTGACGATCTTTTTGGGTGCAAAAGCTTCTGGTAATTCGGCGACGTTTTCAACTCGTTACCACAGATGGGACGCAAGAGGTGGCGAGCGAGATTCGTTGTTTGCGATTTTGCGGTATTCGTCTTTGGGCAGTCTGCCACGGCAGTTCCATGGGCTTTTTCCGAAGGTTGGCGTGCATGAAGCTATTTCGGTTGGCCGCAAGACAGCCAATAAACATAAGCTTAGTGAGTTCTTAAAAGCGCGCTCTGAGCACTCTGTTTATTGGGTCCGAGTGCCAGGATACTTCTGTCAGTTCTACCTTGATCCACCGAAAGCTCGGCCTGAAAGTGGTGGGTCAGAGAGGATCAGAGGAGAGGTTAACAGTATTTTCTTACTAGACGAGGAATCGCGACGACTCGTTCATGCCGCCCTGAATAGCTCTACTTACTACCAGTTTTTCTGTGCCTATACCGATGGCCGTCACATCAACCCATCAGACGTTAGCGATTTTCCCTTTGACCTGGACAGCTTTTCCAAGCGAACACGTCAGCAGCTGTCCAGACTGTCGGAAGAACTTAATGAGAAAATGAAGGAAAATACGTCTTTGAGACGGAAGAGCGGACTGCTTATCGAATCGGTGGATTCTCCTTCTGTAAAGCCCGTCATCGACGAGATCGACCGCGTTCTTGCCAAGCACTACGGCTTCACCGATGAAGAACTGGACTTTATCCTGAACTACGACATCAAGTACCGCATGGGGCAAGACGCGGAAGGCGAAACCGACGTATAACAGAAACAGCAATGTGCCCGGTGGGCACTGGTACGAACCGGAGAACCCCCCAATGGCCAGGAGGATGCCGTTAGCGGACGACTGGAAATGAGAAACTCCCATGAATTCGATCGCTGACTATCTTCGAGAGCAGGCGTTCAAGTCGCTGTTCACCACCTTTTTAGGCTCGGAACACGCCACCGGCGGCGTCACCGTCGCCGTCGATGGACGGACTTTCCCCTGCGCGGTCCTCGCCCACAAGCGCGGGCTGCAAGTTCTCTGCTGCGCCGTCGATAACCGGGTCCTGGTAAACCGCGGCCTGCTGCGCAAGGTCCAGCAGTTCGTCACCCAGACGTTTCCCGAGCACGTCTTGATTTTCTCGTGCGGACAGGCCCAGCAACAGGTGTGGCAATGGGCGCTCCGGCTGGCGGACGGCCGCAAGGTCCGCCATCGGGAATTTCCGTTCTTCTCGGCGTCACCCCCCGCCCCGTTGCTCGTACGACTTGCGGGCTTGCGTTTCACCCGCGACGAGGAGGAAGGTATTTCCCGGGTCGAGGCGCTGAACCGGATCCGCCGGGCGCTCGACACCCCCCCCGCCCGCAACCGGTTCGTCCGTAGCCCGCGCCTCGCCGAGCGCGGCGACGAACTGTTCGAGGCGATGCAACAGGGCGGCGCGGAGGAAACCCATCGGTTTCTCCTGTTCCATTTACGACTCGTCCGGAAAATGGCCATACCGCTCGGCCGGTGGTTCGGGCTATCGCCCACGGATGCCCAACAGATTGGGTTTCTCGGCCACTTGTTCGGCCTGACGCGGGAAAGGGTCCGTCAGATACAGCGCAAAGCCGAAGGAAACCTTCGTCGGTTGTTGCAAGGAGGGCCGTCGAACCAGCCCCCGCTTACCCCGCCGAAGAAGGAAGCACGGGGCTTGCTCCACGCCGAAGGATGCGGCCGAGCTTCCCCTTGATCCAACGCTGGCGTCCGACTCAGCCGAGGGAGGGACAAGCGCCCAAGCACTTGAGAAGATAGGATTGCTGACAGAGCGGGCGATGGGATTCGAACCCACGACGTCCAGCTTGGGAAGCTAGCATTCTACCACTGAATTACGCCCGCGACGACGGCCCGGCTTTGCCGTCGGACCGTCGTTGTGAATCCTACCACCTCGCGCCGCCCGCGCCAACGGAAAACCGGACGGATTTTTCGGCGCGGGCGGCGCCCCCCGCATAACTCGACTCACGGCACCACCTGCACCGTCACGCGCGACGGCAGCTCGCGCGTGCGGTAGACGCGCTGCGTCGCCTTCTGGTAGTCGGCCTCCTTCGCGCTGTAAATGTCCACGAACGTTTGCGGGTTGCGGTCCACCAGCGGAAACCAACTCGATTGCACCTGCACCATGAGCCGGTGCCCGCTACGGAACGTGTGGTACACGTCGTTCAGCGCGAACTTCACCGGCGTCGGCTTGCCCGGCACGAACGCTTCCGGCTTTTCAAAGCTGTTGCGGAACTTGCCGCGCATTACGTCGCCACGCACCAACTGCTGGTAGCCGCCCATCTTCACGCCCGTCGGGTTCGGCGTCGGGTCCGGGTAGTCGCCGGGGTACACGTCGATCACCTTGACCACCCAGTCGGCATCCGTCCCCGTCGTCGAGATGAACAGATCCGCGGCGATCGGGCCGGCAATGGTCACGTCGTTTTCCAGCACGTCGGTCGCGAACACCAGCACGTCGGGCCGGCGGCCGGCGAATCGTTGGTCCGCCGTCATGTACTCCGCCGCCATGCCGATCGCGATCTTGTCCACGAACGGCACCGGCTTGGCCGGGTCGCTGACGTACTCGTCGTGGCCGTTCTCCGGCCCGGTGTCGGCAGGCGTCTCGTCGCGCAGCTTGCCGCCGGCGTGGAAGTAGAGCGACCGCGGCCGCGCATTCTTCGGCGGCCAGGTGTCGTGCTTGCGCCAGACGTTCGTCCCGGTCTCGAACACCCAGGCCGCGGGGTGCGTGACGGTCGAAGTCTTGTCTTTCAGGCGGCTCTCGAAGAACGGCAACTCGATGTGTTCGCGGTAAAACTCCGCGGTCTTGGCGTTGAACGAAACGTCGCCGAGCGTGGCGCCGTCCTGACGACTCCAACCGCCGTGGACCCAGGGGCCCATGACCAGCAGGTTGTTGGTCTTGGGCGAGTTCTTTTTGACGTTCTTGTACACTTCCAGCGCGCCGAACAGGTTCTCGGCGTCGAACCAGCCGCCGACCGTCAGCACGTCGGGCTTCACGTCTTTCAGGTGCGGCCGCAGGTTGCGTGCCTGCCACCAGTCGTCGTAACTGCCGTGCTTCATCGCCTCGTCCCAGAACGCGGCCTCGCCCTTGAAGTGCCGTTTGCCGGCCTCGTTGAGCGGACCGAGCTTCATGAAAAAGTCGTAGCCGTCCGGCGTGTCGTGGTCGAAGGTGGGGTTGAACTTCTTCGTCGGCTCCGGCCGCGGGCGGTCGAAGCGGGCCAGGAAGTTGAACATATGCGGTAGAAAGAGTGCGCCATTGTGGTGCCAGTCGTCGCCGACGAACCAGTCGGTGACGGGCGCTTGCGGCGACACGGCCTTGAGTGCCGGGTGGGCGTCGATCGCGCCGGCCGCGGTGTAGAAGCCGGGGTAGGAGATGCCCCACATGCCGACCTTGCCGTTGTTGTTGGGCACGCGCTTGACCAGGAAGTCGATGGTGTCAAAAGTGTCGCTGCTCTCGTCGAAGTCGGTGCCCTTCTTGGCGGGGTTGTGCGGCCGCATGTTGACGAACTCGCCCTCGGACATCCAGCGGCCGCGCACGTCCTGGTAGACGAAGATGTAACCCGCCTTGGTGAACAACGGCGACGGCCCGAGCACGTCCTTGTACTGATCGACGCCGTACGGCTTGACGTTGTAGGGCGTGCGCGTCAGCAGCAGCGGGTACTTTTGGCCGTCGTCCTTGGGGACGTAGACGGCGGTGAACAGGCGGGTGCCGTCGCGCATGGGAATGCGATATTCGTACTTCGTGTAGGCGGCCTTGACCTCGGCCAGGCGCTTGTCGCGTTCCTTGTCTTCCGCGGCCGGCTGGGCGATGGCGTAACCCCGCAGGAGGGCGGCCAGGAAGACAAAGGCGAACGCGGTCCGGCGGCGGCAGGTCATGGCAGTGTCCTCAAGGGGCGCGGGCGAAGGAAGGCACAGATGTTCTGCTAAGGCTACTCGCAACCTGGGCGCGGGGCAACGGCATGGTGGCGCGGACGGCGAAATGGGTGTGGCAATCCGGGGAAGCCGCTCAGCCCCCAGCAACCGGGAACCGCGCGCGAAACGTCGTCCCCTGCAACGGTGCCGACGCGACCTCCAGCGTTGCGTGGTGGTGCTCCAGGATCGTCACCACGAACGACAGCCCCAGGCCCATGCCGGTGCTGTGGCCTTCGTAGATCGCGTTGTCGCGCTTCGTCGAAAAGTGCGTCTCCGTGCAGCGGCGGCGTACCTCCTCCGTCATGCCCGCGCCGTTGTCGCTTACCTCCAACAGCACCGCGTCGGCCAGGCGGCGCGTCCGCAGCACGACCTTGCCGCGCCACGCGGCCGCGGCGATGAGCGCCTGCTTGCGTTGCCGTTCGTCCAGGTTCGGGGCACGGCGGGCCTCGTCGCGCAGGTGGTTGCGCATCTCGAACGTGGCGTCGCGCGCGTTGAACAGCAAGTTCTCGACCGCCTGCTGCAAGTGCGACACGTCGCCGGCGATGTACAGCGGCCGGTCGTCCGACGGCTCCGCGACGACTTCCAGTTTCCACTTGTCGCGGGCCAGCTCGCGCCAGGTGTGGCCGGTGTCGTGCAGCACCGCGTTCAGGTCGAGCCGCGTCTGTGCCGCGCGGGCCGGGTCGCGGCGGACGGTGCGCAGGATTTGCTGCAAGCGCTCGGTCACGGTGCCCAGCGTGTCTTGGACCTCGTGCAGCATCGTCGTCTGGTCGCTCGACAGGCTATCGGCGTCGAGGCAGCGGCGCAACAGGTCGTTGGGCCGCACCAGCAGGTTTTTGATGTTGTGCGCGTAGGAGCCGGCCATGATGCTGATGCCGGCGTACAGTTGCGACTTCAATTCCAGCGCCTTTTGCTCGGCGTTCTGCGTGGCGAGCCGCTGTTCGAGCAACTGCCTTTCCGTCTCGGCGTGGCGGTTTTCCTCCTGCAATAAGAGCCGTTCGGCCTCGGCGACCTGCTGGCGGGCCAGCTGCCGCTGGCGCTCACGTTCGCGCTCGCGGCCCTGGACGATCACCACCCACACGACGACCAGGACCGTCGCCGTCACCGTGACGGCCACCGCCAGAAACGCGAGCTGCCAGACGCGCTGCCGGCGTTCTTGCTCGCTCTGCTGCCGGCGGTTGTAGGCGTGCAACTGGTAGCGGAGATCGACCGTCGCGCCGGGGTGGAGGCGCAAGCGCAGCTCGCGGTACTGGCTGGCGTGGACCGGCAGCGCGGAGTCCCAGGTGATGGGGTCGATCGGCCCGTCGGCACCGGCGTCGAAGTCCACCTGGATGCGGTAGATCGTCGGAAAGAGGAGCAGCTGACCGGCGTACATTTTCGTGGACGGGTTGCCCAGACCTTCGAGGTGGCCTGCGATCACTTCGCCCTTGATTAACTCGTTCTGCTGGGCCCCGACGCGCTCGGCGTCGTACTCCGACCGGCCGTGCAACTCGACGACCCGGTGGTGGGCCTTGAGGTAGCTGTCGATCAATTCCGGCAGCGTGCCCTGGAAGCCGCGCGCCTCTTCCAGCCACTCTTGCACCGCCGCCTGGTCGTAGGTGTCCTCGCCGCGCAGCCAGTTCGTTACCGGCTCGTAGAGCGCCGCCACCACCAGCAGCCACAGCACCAGAAGCATCGCGAGGGCCGGGGCGTAGCGCCAAAGCAGGGTGCGGCGCGGCGGCTCCTCGGGCGCGGCGGGCGGCGGCGCAACCGTCATGGCGCCACCCCCTGCCGTTCGGTCCCGTCGTAGCGCACCTCCAACGGGCGGCCGTAGCGCTCCCAGCGCGACTCGGCCGTCTCGCCGATGCCTTCGGTGCGCCACGACCAGACCTCGATGACCGCGCGGGGCAAGACCCGCGGCCCCTGGTATTCCGGCGTCAGGTAGACGATGTGCTCGCCGGTGCCGCTGTGGCGGTTGCCGTCCTTGTTGAACAGCGGCCGGCCCGGCGGCGGCGCGAAACCCAGCCGGCCTTCGTAGAGCCGTAGGTCGTGGAAGCGGTCGCCGAGTTCCGTGGCGTCGGCGCACGGCCGGCCGTCGCGGTTGTAGCACAGCGCCAGCGCCGCCACGATGTCGCCGAACAGCAGCAAGTCCTCGGTGCCGGTGGTCGTCGTGGGTCCGGGGCCGTCGCCGGTCTCGCGCACCTCCTCGGCGGCGTGGAAGCCGGCGTCAGTGTCGGTCGGGTTGTGGTGGCAGAAAAACACCAGCCGGTAGGGTAAATCCTGGATCGGCCAGGCGACCTTGCCGTCGCGGTAGACCGTGTTGAACGCGATGGAATCGCCGGTGACGACGACGCACGCGCGCGCCCGTTCCGGGGCGTTGCGCTCGAAGGCGCGGAGGAACCGGCGGGCCGGCTGCGCCTGGCCGGTGACGACGAGCAGCGGCCGCCGCTGGTTGGGGTGGTCCTCGATCGACTTGAGCAGGTAGACCGCGGCCTTCGCCTCCATGCGGTTGGGCGCGTCGAAGGAGCCGACGCTCGAATCGATCAGCAGGTCGCCGCCCGCCCGTAGCTCGCCGCCCGTCTGCACGGCCGCCATGCGAAACGCGCTGCCCCCGGCACCCAACCGCTGGTATGGCACGATGGCACAACCCAGGTCGGGCGGGGAGCCGGCCCGGAGGCAGCAGCCCAACGCCCAGGCCCATTCGACCGCCGCCGACTCGACGCTAACGACTTGCAGCGCCCGCCAAAAGCCCTCGGCCAGGTCGCGCGAGTAGGCGTCGTCGTCCCAGCGGACGACGTGAACGGGGTCGGAATCGGGCCGCAGCTCGTCGTGCTGCCAGATGAAGCGCGTGACGGCGGCGGCCATCTGCTTGTTGGTGAAGCAGAAGCGGAACGTGCGGTCGGGGTAGAGCTGGTGCAGCCGGACGGCGGGGGCGCCCTCCGCCCGCGCGACGAGGTCCGGCCCCATTTCGACGCGCTCGATGATCTCGTCGGCGGTCGCGGTGGTGAGCAGGAGCAGCGGCCGCTTGTCCGGCGGCAAGCTCTCGGCGGCGGCGTGCATCTGCGTGGCCAGGTCGCGGGCGGCGTCGCTGGTGCTGCCGCCGATGATCGCCAACGGCGGCGGCTGGCGGCGCATGAGGGCGTCCACCCAGTCGGCCGTCTTCTGCTTGCTCGTCAGCTTGTACCAGCGGAACACGAGCCGCCGGCCCGACGTTTTCCAGAGGAGAGCGATTTCCGGCGTCGCAGTGGTCTGAGGCGGGAAGGCGGCGGCGTCCTGAATTTCGAGGTCGGGGTAGTCGGCGCGGAGGCGGTCGCCGGTCTTCAGCAAGGCGGCGACAAATCGTTCCCAGGAGGCGTTGTTGGTGGCGGCGTAGAGCCAGACGATTTCGCGGTCGTTGGCGGCGACCGGCAGCGGCTCCGGCCGGCCGAGTGCCGCCGGCGGTCGAAAGGCGATCCAGAGGGCACCGGCCGCCAGCAAGGCGAAGACCGCGACGAGCAGGAGCAGCAGCGCGGCGCTGCGCAGCCGGCGTCCCAGGCCTGAAACGGCGGCAGCGGGGGACCAGGTCATGCGTTGCGTCCTCAAGGCGGGGGGTGGCTTGCGGCCTGGGTCCATTGTACAGGGGTCGGGGGGCTTGATTATAAGCGGGGCTAAACAAAGGCGAACCAACGGGGCCGGGCAAATTTTTTTACTTCTTTTTGGTGTTTTGTTCAATAGAAAACGTGCCCGTCCCCTTTGATCGGCCGTCCCCTTTGATCGGCTTGGGTGCAGTCGCCGCTCGATGGGGTGATGACCTGATCTTTTAGGGGGAAATTGCGGAATCGAGGAGGAGGCTGCCAAAAGTCGCTTGCGCGTCCGGCTAACAATAACGGCGTGCCGCAAGATTTGGTTTTTCCTTGACGCTTCTCCCCATTGAGAACAAAATGACTTCATGTGACAGGTGAGGTTTTCCTCCTACATCTTCTAAAGGAGATCAATCCATGGCGCTGCTTGCGATCGTCGATCCGAAAGAATGGGTAAAGCGTACCAGCCTCATGTTATCCCGGACGCGCGGCCCGAGCTTGCTCAAAGTGGACGAAGCGTACACCGATTACTTCAAGGTGAGGTCCGAGGAGAACAAGCAGAAGCTGCACGACGCGCTCGGCGCGTACCTCATGGAAAAAGGCGGCCACTGGGAGAAGGTCGATCGCAACAAGAAAAGCGATGGCCTGATGAAGTTCATTTACGAGAAAACCGCCGACGCCGTCGCGAAGAACGTGCTCGCCAAGAGAATTCCGGAAGCCCGGCACGGCGTGATCTACCTTTGGCAAAATGCCGACGTCAGCACGCAGTGGGCGAAGATCCTTCTGGAAGGCGCCCTCAACATCGGCGGCTCGACACTTGGCATGTTGCAAGCCAGCAACTACGAGGCCGGCGACAAACTCAAGGGCCTGGGCGTCATCGCGAAAAAAACCAAAGGCGACACGTTGGCCTCGATCGGCCAACTGGCGCCCACCATCGGCGGCATCCTCGCCAAGCCGACAGGAACCGGAGTCGAGCCGGAGACGCCGACCCCTGTTGTCAAACTGGTTGCCCTGACGGAGGATCCCGGCCTTCTGGAGAAAGCCAAGGCCGCCCTGGGCAAATTCTTCACCAAGGTGTACGAAACCATCAAGCAAGCCGTCACCGCGATGTGGGATGAGCAACGCTTAAAATACTATCGCGGCGGCTTCATCGGCACGATTGGCACGTCCGTCGGCAAGCTGGTCCTGTTCATCCTTGGCAAGGTCGCCAAGCACGCCGCCCCCTTCGTCTCCGCCGGCATCGACATCGGCCAAGGCATTTGCCAGGCCATCATCGCCGCCAAGGATCGGGTAGTGGCCTATCTCGCGCGCAAGAAATTCATGGTGGCGCCGGGCCATCCCATGCAAATCGCCAACTCCATCCAAACGCAGATGAACTGGGCGATCGCCAAGGGTTTGTACAACGCCGCCAAGGGCGGAATCAAGCTGGCGGGAAATATCGCCAGCTTTGGGGCCAGCGCGCTCGTCGATGTGATCGCCGCCTGCGTCGAATTCGCCTGGAAATTCATCACGCGCATGGCCGAGGGCTACTGGATGCGCGATTGGATCGGCACCTTGAAGAGCCACACCAATAACCGCAACAACTGGAAAGCCGATCCCAATGACGGTAAGTGGCGGCCGAGCATTGTCTACAACGACCGGGCCTTCAAGGCGTTGTTTGAAATGGGCTGCGAATCCAGCGTGTGCGTGCCGATGATGACGCTGAATTCCGGCATCGCCGGCGATCAGATGATGTTCATGAAAATGTTCGACGACACCGGCGCTATCCTGGGCCAACATGCGCCGATGCAAATCATGCCCTCGAAAGCGGCGCTGGCGGAATTCGAAGCGGCGACCAATTATTTCACGCAACTCAAGGAGTGGGGCAGGAATTACCTGGAGAGCACGGGGTTCACGTTCAACTCCACCGACCGTGTTGCCCAGGGCTTGATGAGGCATGCGATCAAGGACCACCAGGGCGGGAAAATGGCAACCGGCGATAAGGTGCTGTCTTTCCTGGCCGGCAATTGACTGGCGAATCAAAGGGGACGGGCACGGTTTTTTACTTCGTTTTGGTGATTTGTTCAATAGAAAACGTGCCCGTCCCCTTTGCTCCTTCCCGGTTTTTCAGACTATGACGTCAGGCCCGTGTGAGCCGGCTGCGGAGCTGGGTCGTTCGGCGGAAGACCCAAAACCACCAGCCGCCCACGCCATCAGATTTGTTGCCGACCGCTTGTAGCTTGCGCGCAGATTCTGTATCATCCGTGGCATGAAGCCGAGCGCCTATGTTGAAACGACCGTACCCAGTTACCTGACCGCTTGGCCGAGCCGGGATGTCGTTCGGGCCGGCCACCAGCAAGTCACGCGCGACTGGTGGGTATTGCGGCACCGGTATGAGTTGTTCGTGTCGTCGCTCGTCCTCTCGGAGTGCGCCGACGGCGACCCCGACGCGGCCGAGGGCCGACTGGCGGCGCTGGCGGGGATCGCCATCCTCGCCCAGACGGTGGCGGCGGACGACCTGGCCGGCGAGTTGCTGCGCGGCGTGCCGCTGCCGACGAAGGCGTCGTCGGACGCGCTGCACATCGCGGTAGCGGCGGTCCACGGCGTGGATTACTTGGTAACATGGAACTGCGCCCACATCGCCAACGCGACTCTGCGGCCGCAGATCGAGGCGGTGTGCCGGCGGTTCGGGTGCGAACCGCCGGTGATCTGCACGCCGCAGGAGTTACTTGGTGGGGAGGGGGAGCCGTGAACGCGGATGACGTATTGGTGGCGTTGCGTCGGCACCGCGACGAGTTCGCTCGGTCGCACGGGTACGACTTGGCCGCGATGGCGGCGGCGCTTCGGGAACTGGATCGGGAGGCGGGCGTTCAAGTGGTATGCCGGACGCCGCGGCCCCCGGTGCCCACGCTAGTCCGGGAGGCTCCCGCGCCGAACCAGTCGCAGCAGCAGACAGCCCACGCGAAGGACGGCGCTTCGAGTTATAACGTCAAGCCCGCGTGAGGTTCCTGAACGACGTAAGTCCTTATTTTTCGTCGATTCTACGACCGAGGGGGCGAATCAAAGGGGACGGGCACGTTTTTTTACTTCGTGTTGGTGATTTGTTCAATAGAAAACGTGCCCGTCCCCTTTGATCCCTCCTCAAGCGGGCCGCTTGTGGCTACGGGCGCGAATCACCGGGGGCGACTCAAAGGGCGAATCAAAGGGGACGGGCCAATACTGTTCGGCTCGATTTTTGCTAGTGGCGGAAACCCGTGTTTTTCCGGGCGCTCTCAAGCCCTCGGGGCCGAATCGCTGCCTTTTCGGCAGGCAGCAGATCGTCCGGCTGTCGGTTTTCGGTCCCCGACTTCCCTTGGGGATAGTGAACGGACGTTTGCTTCCCCGGTGTGATGCCCGCTCTGAACCACCGACTGCCCGGAAAACGAGGGTGAAAACTCGTCAGCAAAAATCGAGCCGAACAGTATTGGTGCGGGGCGTCTTTAACATACGGAAGGCGGCAGTAGAGCTTCCGCCTTCCGTATCTCATCACGCATTTATCCTAACGCCGGCGTGAGGGCGCTGAAGATGGCGGAGTTCACCGAGTCGCCGTTGGCGTTGTGCGCCCGGAGGCGGTAGTAGTACTTGGTCTTCGGACTCAGCCCGGTGTCGCTGAAGGTCGTACTGCTCGCATCGATCGCCGCGATCTGCGTGAAATGCACCCCATCGGTCGAGCGCTCGATGTAGTAGCCGGTCACGTTGGTCGAGGTCTCCGTCCACGAGAGGTTGATCTGGTTGGCGGACACGGCGGTGGCCGTGCCGTTGGTCGGGGCGGCGGGCGCGTCGCCCAGGTAGCGGGCCAGGCCCATCTCGGAGCCTGCAACTCCTCCGGCGATGATCTTGCCATCCGGCTGCAGGGCGAGGCCGATGGCGACATCTTGGCCCGTCGTGAACGCCGTGATGACGAGGCCGCTGCTGCCGAAGGTGCTGTCGAGCGCACCGCTGGGCAAGTACCGCGCCAGGCCAAAATCAAAGCTTCCGTTGGTGCCACCCGCCTCGCCCGCCATGACGATCTTGCCGTCCGGTTGGACGACGACGGCCCGGCCCTCGCCGACCGCAAAAGTGGCGACGACTTTGCCCGTGCCGTTGAAGGTGGTGTCCAGACTGCCGTTGGCGTTGTAGCGGACCAGGGCCGACTCATGAGCTAGATACTGCGTGGTCTGGACAAAGCCCGCGAGCACCAGCCTCCCTTGCGCGTCGATGGCCAGGCCGGCGGCCTCGTCATTGAGTTGGTAGGCGGATACCGGTTTGCCCTTGGTCACGGTCGCGGTCGCAACGGCGGTTTTCACCGCGCCGCCGGTGCCGAACGTGGTATCGGGCGTCCCGTTGGCGTTGTAACGGGCGGCCGCGAAATCGTAATCGGCGCCGTTCCAGGCGCTGCCCGCGAGAACGATCTTGCCGTCCACTTGCAGAGCGATGGCTCGGGCAAGGGATTGGGGTAAGGTCGCGGTTGTCACCAGTCCGTTCGTGCCGAAGCTCGGATCGAGCGAGCCGTCCACGTTGTACCGCGCCAGGGCGAAGGTCGAGCTGTACCCGCCCACCACGATCTTGCCGTCGGCCGGCTGGATGGCCAGGCCACGGGCGACGGCATTGACGCCGAAATCAGTCACCACCTTGCCGGTGCGGCTCAGCCCGGTAGCATCGAGCGGCCCGAAGCCGGTGGCCAAGGCTGTGTCGAGCGCGCCGTTCGGCTCGTACCTGGCAACGCCGAATTCGGTGTAGGTGGTCGTTCCGTGCGCGATACTGACGCGGCCCGCGACCACGATCCTCCCGGACGCATCCAGTCCGACCGCGTAGGCGAAGTCGTTGCCCGCGGCGAAGTCCGTGGTCGTCATGCCGCCGGTACCGAACGTGTTGTCGGGCGTGCCATCGGCGTTGTAGCGCCAGACGGCGAAGTCCTCGTGCGTCGTGGTTGTGGTGGGCAGCGACACAACGCCGGCAGCCAGGATCTTGCCGCCGTTGACGGAGTCCGTCGCCGGATAGACCGTCACGGCCCTCACCGCGGCAAAGCCGGTCGGATTGCTCGGGAGGAAGTGCGACAGGACCTCGCCGCCAGTGCCGAAGGTGGAGTCCAGCGCGCCGGCGGACAGTAGACAGCGGGATTCAAGCGCTTCGAGACGCGGACGAAACGCGGGCCGGGGTTGAACAGTCGAAGACAAGCGGCGGGTCTTGCGCGGGGAAAACAGCCACATAGCTAAGGTCTCCGGTAGGGAAGCAGTCTGCGATACAATTGCAAGGCCATGAATCGGGCGCGCAGACCGAGCGCCGGAGACAGGTTTGGCCGGTGACGGGCTTGTTTGGCGGCAACCCTCACCGGCCGCTCTCGTTCTCCTCTACCCGCATTAGCGTGAAACAGGACGTACGAGCACCAGGGATTCTGAGAAAAAGTTTTCGAATGCTTGGTGGCCAGGAGCGGCCGGCGCTTACGGCTTCGATTTCTTCTCGACGGCCTTTGCCTCTTCCAGCTGCTTGCGCCATGCGGCGGCCTTCTCGGCCTCGCCCGTCGCTTCGTAGAGTTGCACCAGCCGTTCCAAAGCCTCGCCCAGGCGCGGCTTGGCAGGTAGCGGGATCTTGGCCTCACGTTGCTTCATGCCTTCGTAACCTTGCACCAGGAGCAGCTCGGCGGCGGCGTACTTCTTCTGGCCGAGCAAGGCGCCGCCGAGCATCGACCTGGTGTTGAACGTCCCCCAGGCGTCAGGGTATTTCGTCTGAGCCACCTGCAGGCAGTCGCGCAGCGCCGACTCCGCCTCGGTCCACTTTTTCTGTTTCAGCAGGTTCAGGCCGAGCCCTGCCAGCTCTGTCACATAGGCGGGCGATTCGGCGCCAGCCCGTTCCTTGACCACCGCCAGCCACTTTCGTCGGGTGTGGCAAATGTTTCGGGACCGTGTGGTGGTCGCCGTAGCCGCAAGCGGCCCGCTTGCTGGCTCCGCAAGCGGCCTGCTTGCGGAGCCAGC
>JBBRLG010000132.1:0-13936 GCA_038231495.1 Gemmatales bacterium
CCGCTTGCGGAGCCAGCAAGCGGGCCGCTTGCGGCTACGGCGACCACCCCACGGTCCCGAAACATTTGACACACCCGCACTCAGACTCTGCAACAACGGGTCGATTGCCTTCAATGCGGCCACGGCCAGGAAGCCGTGGAGAAACCCGGACTCAGACTCTGCAACAACGGGTCGGTTGCCTTCAATGCGGCCACGGCCAGGAAGCCGTGGAAAAAAAACAGCGAAACTACTTCGCAGGCGGGCAAAATACGCTTGCCTTCCTTCAATGCGGCCACGGCCAGGAAGCCGTGGAGATAATCCTTGTCCGCGGGCAAAAGACGCTTGCAATCGACCGAGCAGTGTTTTAATATACCTTCCTTACCCAGATTCGCACAGGGGGGTGGGAAGGGTCGGGATTGTAATACCGGGACGAGAATAATTTCGAGGCCGCTTGCCCAATCGGGGCCCCTTTTTCTCGCGCGGTTGATCTCTCCTTCCTCAATACGCCAACAGAACGTACTCCATCCGGCGATATTCTTTGGCGTCGGTTCGGTACGCCGGGCCGAAATAAATGCCAGCGATTGCGGCGTCGTGGTCATAGTAGGCGTAGCGGCCACGCAAAATGCGGACATTCCCTACCCTCAGCCAGGCACTCCCAGGCGAAACGGCGACGTTTACCCGGTCCTTTACATAAAAGAGTTGCACCTTGTCTCACCTCTCTTTCTCCGGCTGGTTGAACTCTCTCAGGTAATCAGTGGGGACGGGCCGGGGACGCCGGCGCGCCAGAACCCTCTCCCGGTCCGCCACGGGGAAGGCCGGCCTACCGCTCCACCTGGAGAGCCTGGAAGACCGGACGCTACCGTCGAACAGCTACCTGGTGACGCGCCTGGGCGACGCGGGCCTCGGCGGCGACGGCACGAACACGCCGGGTCAGCTGACGGGCGACCTCCGCTACGTCATCAGCGAGGCCGACGCGGTGAACAACCGCGGTAGCAGCATTTCCTTCAGCAGCACGCTGGGCGGCCCGGTCGTTCTCAGCCGCGGCGAATTGCAAATTTCGGAAAGCACCACCATCATCGGGCCGGGTGCGTCCAGCCAGACCGTCACTGCCAATAATACCAGCCGGGTCTTTAACATCACCTCGCCGACCGAGGTCGTGTCCATTTCCGGTTTGACCATCACGAACGGCAACGCTTCGCCCGCCCCGATCGGCTCGGCCGGCGACCAGGGCGGCAACATCTTCAACAGCGGCACGCTCACGCTCAGTAACGATGTTATTATGCTTGGTTTTACGTCCGGCGGCGTCGGCGGGCCGGCCGGCCGGGGCGGCGGCATCTTCAACGCCACCAACGCCACGCTGACGTTGGACGCCACGATCGTAAAAAACAATACGGCGCAAGGGCAGGGCGGAACCTCCCTCGGGTTGGGAGCCGGCGGCGGCGTCTTCAACGACGTGAACGGCACCCTCTCGGTACTGAACGGCACCCAGGTCATTAACAACCAGGCGCTGGGCGGCCTCGGCTTCAACGGCGGCAACGGCGGCACTGGGAGTCCCGGCGGTAACGGCACTGCCGCCGGCAACGCCGAGGGCGGCGGCGTGTACAGCGGCGGCACCCTGACCGTTGACGGCACGGCCGCCCCGATCATCATTTCCGGCAACCTGGCCCTCGGCGGCAAGGGCGGCACCGGCGGCGCCGGCGGCACCGGCTTCACCGGCGGCAACGGCGGCAACGGTTTTAATGGCTTGGTCGCTCCCCCCAATAGTAACGCCAACGGCGGCAACGGCGGCGCGGGCAATCCGGGCGGCGGCGGCGGCGCGGGCGGCAACGGCGGCAAGGGCGGCGATGGCGGCTTCTCCCTGGGCGGCGGCATCGGCGTCCTCACCGGCCTCACCCTGGTCACGCTCGCCGGGGACACGGCCCAGGCGGGCATCGGCGGCACCGGCGGCACGGGTGCCGCGGGCGGCATTGCAGGTGCCGGCGGCAACGGCGGCGCGGGCGGTGCGGGCGACGGCACCGGCAACGGCGGCAATGGTGGCGTCGGCGGCGTGGGTGGCACTGGCGGCACGGCCGGCGCGGGCGGCAGTACGGGCGTCGGCGGCCTGGCCAAGGGCGGCGGCGTCTACAGTACCAATACGACGCTGGCCTTTAACCAGGTCACGATCACGACTGCCACGGCCCTGGCGGGCGCCGGCGGCAACGCCGGCACGGGCGGCATCGCCGGCAACGGCGGCAACGGCGGCGACGGCGGCGCGGCCGGCGGCACCGCCCCGGCACTCCCCGGCACCGCGGGCATCGGCGGCGCGGGCGGCGGCGGCGGCGCGGGCAATCTCGGCGGCTCCGGCAGCGTCGGCGGCGAGGCCGACGGCGGCGGCGTTTACAGCCCCCTCCTGTCGGCGGGCATCACTCTGTCCACGTCTGCCAATGACACGGCTACCGCAGGCGCGGGCGGCAGCGCCGGTGCGGGCGGCGGCAGCGGCAGCGGCGGCACGGGCGGTACGGGCGGCAACGGCGCGGCCAACGGCAACGGCGGCAAGGGCGGCGTCGGCGGCGTGCCCGGCACGCCCGGAAACCCCGGAATCGCGGCGGTTGGCGGTTTGGTCATCGGCGGCGGCCTGTACACCACCAGCATCGCCGCGGGCATCAGCCAAAGCAGCTTTTCCAACGACACGGCCACGGCGGGCGCGGGCGGCAACGGTGCCGCCGGCGGCGACGCGGGCGCGGGCGGCGTCGGTGGCAACGGCGGCAACGCGGGCACGGGCGGCGTTGCCGGTTCGGGTGCGAATGCCGGTGTTGTCACGAGCGGCGCTAACGGCAACGACGGCGCGGCGGGCGGCCTCGGCCTGGCTGGCGGCGTGTACCTGAACGGCACCCCCGGCGACCTCGCCCAGGTCATCTTTGCGACGGACACGGTCCGCGCCGGCACCGGCGGCAACGGCGGCGCGGGTGGGACCGGCAGCAAGGGCAACCTGGGCGGCATCCCCGGCACCGGCGGCGGCGGGTCCGCGGGCCTGGCCCAGCTGGGCGGGTCGGGCGGCACGGCCGGGCGCGGCGTCATCGGCGGTTTCGCCCAGGGCGGTGCCCTTTATAATGGGGCGGGCGCGTTGAAGGTCAGCGGCAGCCAATTCACGACGAACCTGGCCGCGAGCGGGGCGGGCGGCATCGGCGGCAGGGGCGGCAACGCCGGCAGCACCCCGAACAACTTCGGCACCAACGGCACGGGCGGCAACAGCGGCGGCAACGCGGACATCGCCCAGGGCGGCGGCGCGTTCAACTCCGGCGGCGACCTGACCGTCTCCGGCACCATTTTCACCGGCAACCAGGTGACTTCCGGAGCGGGCGGCGTCGGCGGCGCGGGCGGCACCGGCGGTGCCGCGAGTGGCGTGGCGGGGATCGGCGGCACCGGTGCCACCGGCGGCAATAGCGCCCTCGCCCTCGGCGGCGCCATCGCGGTCACGGCCAGCAATTTAACGGTTTCGTCCAGCACCTTCGGCGGCGCGACGGTCGCGCTGGGCAACACGGTCGTGGGCGGCGCGGGCGGCGTCGGCGGCGCGGGCGGTGCCGGCAGCCCCATCGGCTTCGGTGGCACCGGCGGCGTGGGTGCCGCGGTCTACGGCGGCGCCATCTCTGCCAGCGACAGTGCCCGGAACGTCACCGTCACCGGCACGGCCGCCGCCCCCGATCCGTTCGCGAATAACGCCGTCACGTCCGGTGCGGGTGGCGTCGGCGGTGCGGGCGGTGCCAACGGCGGCCTCGCCGACGTAGCCTTCGGCGGTGCCGTTTCTTACCACATCCCGATCGGCAGCACCAACACGGGCACCAACACGGTATCATTCACGTTTAGCCCGTTTGCGAACAACACTGCCACGGCGGCCGCCGGCGGCAGTGGCACCGGTGCCGGCACTCGCGGGACGGCCCAGGACGTGCGCGGCGGCGCGCTGGCCGTGGTCGATGAAGTCGGCACCACGACCGTCAACCTGACCTCCGGCGCGTTCACCGGCAACCGAGCGTTGGGCGGCCTCGGTGGCAACATCGGCTCCTCGGCCTTCGGCGGTGCCGTGGACCTGTCCGGCACGGCGGCCGCCAAGGGCGCCGCGACGGTGATTGACAGCGCCTTTACGAACAACACCGCCACCGGCGGCGCGGCCGGCACCGCCGGTCAGGTGCAAGGGGGTGCCCTCGCGGCCCTCAACTATAACCTCTCGTTCAGTTCCACGGCCGCGCCGTTCAGCGCGGTCCAGGGCAACACGGCCAGGGCCGGCGTTGGCAATAGCGTCGGCGGCAACGCCCAGGGCGGCGGCATCGCCGCGACCAACGGCAACGTTGTACTGGCCTCGGTCCCGGTGACCGGCAACACGCTCTCCGCCGGCGCGGGCAGCTCCAACGGCGGCGCGGCCCAGGGCGGCGGCGTCGGCGTCATCAACGGCAACTTGACCCTGACCGCCAGCCCGGTGAGCGGCAACACGCTCACCGCCGGTACGGGCGGTTCCTCGGGCGGGGCGGCCCAGGGCGGCGGCGTCGGCGTCATCAACGGCAACTTGACCCTAGACACCAGCTCGGTGATTGGCAACACGCTCACTGCCGGTACGGGCGGTTCCACGGGCGGGGCGGCCCAGGGCGGCGGCCTCAGTCTCACCACCGGCAACCTGACACTCACCGCCAGCGCGGTGAGCAATAACAGCATAACCGCCGGCACCGGCGGTTCCACGGGCGGCGCGGCCCAGGGCGGCGGCCTCAGTCTCACCACCGGCAACCTGTCGCTGACCGCCAGCCCCGTGAGCACGAACAGCGCCCTCGCCGGTGCGGGCGCCAATACGGGCGGTGCCGTCGCGGGCGGCGGCGTCGCCCTCGTCGATGGCAGTCTGACCCTGACGAACAGTTCGGTAAGCACCAACCAGGCCACCAGTGGCAGCGGCTTCATACCCGGCAACGCGGACGGCGGCGGCATCGCGGCCCTCGACCGCACGGTCAACGTGAAGGCCGTCTTTTCGCTAACGACCAGCGACGTGACCGGCAACACGCTGACGCAAGGGGCAGCCGGCCCGAACGGCGGCAGTGCCGGCAATCTGACCGACCCCCCCAGCGGCGCGCGCGGGGCCGGCGTCAGCTACAGCTTTATTAACACGGCCCCCGGCGCGGGCAGCGGTGCCCAGACCATCGGCAGCCGCATCGACGGCAACACCGCCGTGGCGGGTGCCGGCGGCAAGGGCAGCCCCGGCGGCGGCCCCGGCGGCAACGGCGGCCTCGGCGGCGCGGCCCTCGGCGGCGGCGTCTTTTTCAACAACAGCACCACTGCCACCCTGACGTTCGGCTTCCTCGGCAGTTCGGCCTCGAACAACGCACTGACGGCCGGCGTCGGCGGCGCGGGCGGCGACTCCGGCGGTGGCGGCGGTTTGAACCACGTCCGCGGCGGCACCGGCGGCAACGCCGGCGCGGCACTCGGCGGCGGCGTCTTCCTCCGCGCGACGAATAACGCCGTCAACAACTCCACTTTCACCGGCTCCGCGCTCGACCACAACGTGATCCTGTCCGGCACCGGCGGCGCGGGCGGCCAGGGCGAACTGGCCGCGGGCGGCACGGGCGGTCTGGCGGCAGGCGGCGGTCTGTACAACAATAGCACCAACGGCACCAAGATTAGTTCGCTCGCCTTGACCAACGTCACGCTGGCCGGCAACCGGGTGACCGCCGGCTACGGCGGCATCGCCGGCACCGGCACGACGACCAACGGCGGCGACGGCGGCCGCGGCGGCGACAGCGGCAACGCCCTGGGCGGCGGCCTGTTCGGCGGCGACTTCACCACCGTCACCCTCACCAACAGCACCGTCGGCGGCCTGTCTGCCGACCCCCTCAACCCGAACGCGAATCGCAACATCCTCGTCGTCGGCAACGCCGGCCGGGGCGGCAACGCGGGCACGGCCGGCAACACCATTATTAACGGCAGCACCGGCGGCGATGGCGGCAACGCCGGCAACACCCGCGGCGCAGGCGTCTACGTCGGCAACGGCAGTGTCACCTTGCTCGACGACACCATCGTCGGCAACCAGGCCTTCGTCTCCCTCGCCGCGGGCGCGCACGGCGCGCCGGGCGCCAAGGCCGGCACCGGCAGCAATTCCAAGGACGGCAAGCCCGGCACCGACGCCACCGCGGACGGCGGCGGCTACTACAGCGCCACCGGCACCGCCTCGGTGGGCAACTCCATCGTCGATCTCAACGCCGCCGGCTCCAGCGTCACTGGCACGTTCCTCACCACCAGCCCGGACCTGTTCGGGAATGTCACCAGCCTCGGTACCAACATTGTGGGCGATCCGACGGGGTCCACCTTCGTCCCGAACACCGGCGACCAGGTCGGCGTTACCGCGGCGTAGCTGCTGATCGGACCGCTCCTGAGCAACGGCGGCTTCTTGCAAACCGACGCCCTCCTGAAAAACAGCGTCGCCGTCGATGCCGGCAACAACGGCCTGCTGCCGGCCGGCCTCGACACCGACGCCCGCGGCTTCGGCTTCCCGCGCATCGTCGGCGCCGCCGTGGACATCGGCGCGTTTGAACTCCAACCGCCGGTCCTCTTCACCCTCAGCCCCGACAACGCCTTGGAAGGCAGCGGCCCCCTCGTCGTGGTCATCACGGGCACCGGCCTATCGACCCTCGCGACCGTGGACTTCGGCGGCGTCATCCTGACCCCCACGTCCGTTATCCAGGACAAGATCACGGTGTCGGTCCCGCTCGCGGCCCTGAACCAGGACGTTTCCGTCAACGTCACCGTCATCAACCCCGACGGCAGCGGTGTGCCCGGCCAGGTCGTCGTGTCGAACGCCCTCGTGTTCACCCTCAGCGAGCCGGCCCAGCTGCCCCTGAACTACGTCGATCAAACCAACAACGAAGGCGACGTCGTGTCGGTGACGGCCGCCAACCTCGACCCCGACGCCATCGACTTTATGGCCACGGGGCTGCCGCCGGGACTGGGCATTGACAACCTCATGGGCCTGATCACCGGCACCATCGACGCCCGCGCCGCGGGCGTTTACGCCGTCACGATCACCGCCACGGACGACGGTACTTCGGGCACCGCGAACTTTAACTGGACGGTGGCCGACACCACGCCGCCGGCCGTCACCTCGCCCGGCGACCAGACGAGTACCGCGGGCGACACCATCTCGCTGCCCATCGTCACGGTCGACGGCGAAAGCTTCACCGCCACGAACCTGCCCCCCAGCCTGAGCATCGATCCCGTCACCGGCATCATCAGCGGCGTCATCGACACGACGGGACAGGGGACTTACGCCGTCAGCGTCACCGCCTCCGACGGCGGCGTGGACACCACGATCAACTTCACCTGGCTCGTTAAACCCATCAACTCGTCGCCGAGCTTCACGTCCGGCCCCGACCAGACGCCGCTGGAAAACAGCGGCAGTCAGCCCTTGCAGGTCGTCCGACCCTGGGCGACGAACATCTCCGCCGGCCCGCCCTCCGACGCGGGCCAGACGTTGACCTTCATCGTCACCAACGACAACAACACCCTGTTCGCCGTGCAGCCGACCATCGACGCGGTCGGCACCCTGAGCTACAAGACGGCCGTGGGCACGGTCGGCACCGCGACCGTCACGGTCTACCTGATGGACGACGGCGGCACCGCCAACGGCGGCGTGGACACGTTCGGGCCGAAGCGGTTCCGCATCACCGTCATCCCGGTCAACGAGGCCCCGAGCTTCACCGCCGGACCCGACCAGGCACCGATTGAAAACGGCGGCAGCCAGCCGCTGCAGGTCGTCACACCCTGGGCGACAAACATCAAAGCCGGTCCGCCCAACGAGTCGGCCCAGACGTTGACCTTCATCGTTACCAACAACAACAACGGCCTGTTCGCCGTGCAGCCGAGCATCGACGCGGCCGGCACCCTGACGTACCAGACGAAGTTGCTCACCGTGGGCACCGCGACCGTGACGGTCAAGCTGAGGGACAACGGCGGCACCGCCAACGGCGGCAGCGACACCTCGGCGGCGCAGACGTTCCGCATCACGGTAACGCCGGTCAACCAGTCGCCTTCCTTCACCGGCGGGCCGGACCAGAATCCGCTGGAAAACGGCGGCAGCCAGCCCCTGCAGTCGGTCGGGAACTGGGCGACGAACATTTCCAAGGGCACGCCCAACGAGTCGGGCCAGAAGGTCAACTTCGTCGTCACCGACGACAACAACGCCCTGTTCGCCGTGCAGCCGACCATCGACCCGACCGGCACCCTGACGTATCAGACGGCCGTGTTCGCCGTGGGTAGCTCGACCGTCACGGTGTTCCTGAAAGACGACGGCGGCACCGCCAACGGCGGCGTGGACACCTTCGGCCCGGTGACGTTCCGCATCACGGTGATCCCGGTCAACCAGCCGCCGAGCTTCACCGCCGGCCCCGACCAGGCCCCGATCGAGAACGGCGGCAGCCAACCGCTTCAGGTCGTCAAACCCTGGGCGACGAGCATCTCGGCCGGCCCGCCCAACGAGTCGGGTCAGACGGTCCATTTCGTCGTCTTCGACGACAATGCCTCCCTGTTCGCCGTCCCGCCGAGCATCGACCCGGCCGGCACGCTGACGTACAAGACGGCCGTGTTCGCCGTGGGCACCTCGACCGTCACGGTGCGACTCGTGGACGACGGCGGCACCACCAACGGCGGCGTGGATACGTCGGCCACGCAGACGTTCAAGATCACCGTCACCGCGGTCAACCAGCCGCCGACCTTCACGGCCGGCCCCGACCAGGCGCCCGTCGAAAATCGCGGTGCGCAGCCGCTACAGACGGTCGCACCCTGGGCGACGAACATCCTGGCCGGTCCGCCTCTTGAGTCGGGCCAGAAGGTCAACTTCATCGTCGCCAACGACAACAACGCCCTGTTTGCCGTGCAGCCGAGCATCGACGCGGCCGGCACCCTGACGTACCAGACGGCCCCCTTCGGCCTGGGTATCGCGAACGTCACCGTGAAACTGATGGACGACGGCGGCACGGCCAACGGCGGCATGGATACGTCCGCAACGTCCACGTTCCGCATCACGGTAACGCTGGTCAACCAGCCGCCGACCTTCACCCCCGGCAGCGACCAAATGGCGTTGGAGAACGCCGGCAGCCAGCTCCTCCAGGTCGTCCAGCCCTGGGCGACGAGTATCTCCCCCGGCCGGCCCGCGGAATCGAGCCAGAAGCTGCAGTTCCTGGTCAGCAACGACAACCCGGCCCTGTTCGGCGTGCAGCCGAGCATCGACCCGAGCGGCACGCTGACGTACCAGACGGCGGTATTCACGCGGGGCACCGCGACCGTCACGGTCCGGCTCATGGACGACGGCGGCACCGCCAACGGCGGCGTGGACACCTCCACGCCGGCCACGTTCCACATCACCGTCATCCCGGTCAACCAGGCGCCGAGCTTCACCGTCGGCCCGGACCAGAAGCCGTTCGAGAATCGCGGTTCGCAGCCCGTGCAGGTGGTCGCGAACTGGGCCAGGAACGTCTCGGCCGGCCCGGCCAACGAGGCGAGCCAGAAGTTGACCTTCGCCGTCACCAACGACAACAACGCCCTGTTCGCCGTGCAACCGACGATCGACGCCGCCGGCACCCTTACCTACCAGATTGCGGTCGGCGCGTTGGGCGGCGCGACGGTAACGGCGGTCCTCAAGGACGACGGCGGCACGGCCAACGGCGGTCAGAACACGTCAACCGCGGCCCAGTTCCACATCACGGTCGTCCCGGTCAACACGGCACCGAGCTTTACCGGCGGCCCCGACCAGATGGCGACGGTGTACGACACCAAGACCGTGCCCCACTGGGCGACCAACATCGCGGCCGGCCGGCCGGCGGAGGCGGCCCAGACGCTGACGTTCCAGGTCACCGCCGCCAACCCGGCCCTGTTCTCGGTCCAACCGAGCATCACGGCGGACGGCACCCTGACCTATCAAGTTGCCGGGATCGCGGGCCAGACGCGCGTCACGGTGCTGCTCCGGGACAACGCCGGCACGGCCAACGGCGGCCAGGACACGTCCACGCCGTTTACGTTCACCGTGACGACCAACCCCGTCGTCATCACCGGCTCGGCCGACGCCTTGTGGGTGTCGCAAGCGTACCGCAACCTCCTCAAGCGCGAGGCCCGGCCGGAGGAAGTCTCTTATTGGACCAACAAACTGGACAGCACGTTGACCCGTTTCAGCGTGGCCCAGCAGATGACCCGCAGCGACGAGTTCCAGACGCTGTACGTCCGCAACCTTTACACCACCTACCTGCACCGACCCCTGGACGAGAGCGGCCGGCTGTTTTACCTGGGCTTGTTCCGCCAGGGAGCGACGACCGAAGAGATCAAGGCGCGGTTCTTCACCTCGGACGAGTACGTCAACTTGAACGGCGGCGGCACCCTCGGCCTGCTGAACGGCATTTACCGGGACGCGCTCAACCAGTCGTTGGACGACGCCGGCCGCAACCTGTGGAGTACAAAGCTGGCGCAGGGCGAGTCGGCCTACAACGTGGCTTTGGAGATCCTTAGCACGCGCGCCGCGGACAACCTGGTGGTCCAGCAGGGCTACCCGCTGTACCTGAGTCGGCCCGCGGACGCCGGTGCCGGCGACTGGCTTAACGCCCTCCAGGGCGGCACGCGCGACGAGGACTTCTACGCCAAACTTACCTCGTCGGCGGAAATCGGCTTAAGCTCTTCGGCCAGCAACTACGACGGTCAACCCGACCTGAAATGGCTGAGCAAGGTGTACCAGGACACCCTGGGGCGTGCCATCGACGCGACCGGCCGGGACTCCTTCGTGGTGCAAATACGCTCGGGCGCTCGCCGCGGCGACATCACGTCGGCCATCGTCGGCAGCGGCGAATACCGCGGCGCGTTCGTGCAGGGTTTGGCCATCACTTACCTGGGCCATCCGCTGGACGGCGCGAGTGCGAACGGGTATGTGCAGATGATCGTCAACGGTTCGACGAACGAAGAAGTGAAGGCGGTGTTCCTGCAGTCCGACGAGTATTTCGCCGCCCAGCAGAAAAACGGCAACGGCAACTACGGCTTCCTGGTCGGCGTATTCCGCGACGTGTTGGGCGGCCCGCTGGACGAAGCGAGCCGGGTGACGTGGGGCACGAAGCTGGCCCAGGGCGAATCGCGGCACGACGTGGCCCTGGAGATTTTGAATTCGGCGAACGGCCGGAGCCACTTGGTGGTGGCCGCGTACCAGAAGCTCCTCAACCGCGCCGCCAGCGGCGACGACGTGACGTTCTGGACGAACACGTTGCTATCGGGTTTGACGGACAACGCCTTTACCGCGACCGTGCTCGGTTCGCACGAGTATTACGTCAAGGCTTCGACGTAAGGCGTCGGGCCGAAGAGCAACCGGCTGGGAGCGTCTTCCACCACCGGCCAAAACGACTTGGGGCGATCCACACGGTCGTAGCACAAGCGGCCTCGCTTGTGTGCTGGACGGGGCCGGCAAGCGAGCCGCTTGCCGCCTCGTTGGCTCAGTCGTTGTGGTGTAGAAGCGGAGGGGGCGGGATTTGAACCCGCGATGACTTTCGCCATGTCGGTTTTCAAGACCGATGCAATCGGCCACTCTGCCACCCCTCCGGTAAGGTGTCACGGCCGCCGCCATTTAGTTGTAAGGCAGCGCGGCGGCGCGGGCAAGGGGTTTAAGGCTGGCCCTGCGCATTGTAGAAAACCTCCCGGCACGTCTTTGTTCCCACGCTCCGCTTCCGGCTTTTCCAGGCAGGTGGCGGCACGAGTGCGGATCGTAGCCACAAGCGGCTCGCTTGTGGGCTTGCCGCCGCCCACAAGCGAGCCGCTTGTGGCTACGGGATAGATCACGGCGAATTGCTTGTCGTCGGCGTCCATTACCAAATCGGCCAAGACCTGCGGCTGGTCGGCGAGGTTCCCGCCAACGGGAAAGAAAACGGCATCAAGTTTCGATACTGCTCCTTTACCCCTCTCTTTTGCTCCCTTTCTTTGCCTGGGTTCTCTGTGCCGCTGAGGTTGCTAACTCGTAAAAAGGACCGTTCAAATAACGTCTCCGGTGAGACGGACGCCGCGGCGTCACCCGCGGTTGTTGTTGTGCGTCGAGACCCTGTGGAGATTAGCCCATGGCCCTTGTTTTTACCTGTCCGTGCGGGAACCAACTCAAAACGGAGGACCAGTACGCCGGCCTGCAAGTGCGCTGCCCCCGTTGCAGCACGGTACTGATCGTTCCTTTCGCAAGTGGTGGCAAGGCCAGACCGGCGGCCCCCGCTCCGGCACCCACCGCCGTGACGCCAGTGATTCCGGCGTCGCCGCCGCCTCATCGTTCGGCGGAGCGGCGCGAGCACGAACCCCAACGCGCCGAGCGTGCCCACGAGCCGGCGGCCCCGGCCCAAACCAGCCGCAAGGCCGTCGTGGCCCTCGTCCTGGGTTTGGTAGCCCTTGGTGGTTCCACCACCGTCGCCGCGCTCCTGAGCGACTCCTGGTTCGCCTTACTGGTCATGGGATGTGGAACGGGCGGCAGCGCCCTCCTGTGCGGCCTGCCGGCCCTCCTTTTCGGGCTACAGAGCCTCGGCGACATCAAGCGGTCCCACGGCCGACTTGCGGGCGGCGGCATGGCGCGCACCGGCATCGCGCTGGGCGTCGTCGGCAGCATTTGCTCCTTGTTTTGTTGCACCTGTGGCGGGTACTTCTCGGGCAAGGCGCGAGTTCAGGAATCCGCGACCAGGATGCAGTCCTCGAACAACCTCAAGCAAATCGGCCTCGCCATGGCTAATTACGAGGCCACCACCAACGGGTTTCCTGCCGGGGCGATCTACAGTAAGGAGGGCAAACCGCTGTTGAGTTGGCGCGTGGCCATCCTGCCGTACATCGAGCAGGAACCCCTTTATAACCAATTCCACCTAGACGAGGCGTGGGACAGTCCCCACAACAAGCCGCTGCTGGCCAAAATGCCCCGGACGTATGCGGCTCCCGGCAGCGAGGCCAAGACCGACCTGACGTACTACCGCATCTTTCATAGGAAAGACCCGACCGTCGGCGGTCGTGAGGAATTCAGCCCGTTGTTCACGGGTAATTTGCGGTGCAAGTTTTCCAGTATCTCCCGCGGCACTTTCAACACCATTCTCGTGGTGGAAGCGGCGGACGCGGTGCCGTGGACCAAGCCGGACGAACTGACCTTCCCCGTCAGTGGGGCCGTCGAACCGCTGCTCGGAGGTATTTTCAAGGATAGGTTTCACGTGCTGCTCGCCGACGGGTCTGTGCGTTTTTTTCAGAAGGGAAACCTCAGCGACAAGCAATTGAAGGCGGCGATCACGGTAGACAACCCGGAGGAGCCGCTGCCGAAATGACGCGAAGCAACTCGGAGCGCGGGCGTCCCGCCCGCCTTTTGCCGGTCGGAAGGCAGGTGGGACGCTCGCGCCCGCGGACGCTGGCGCACGCGAAAAAGCTGCCGCGGTCGGTGAATGGCTCTCCTCTCACCTCGTGGGAGAAGGCCGGAAGCGTTTCGCTCCCCGAAAGATTTGCCACACCCCCGCCAGGCGGAGAACTCCATGGCGCAGCCCCGCCGCGCTGCCGTCGGCGACAAGAACCTCCACGGCCTGAAGTACTGCCGACTCGTCGGGCCGCTGCTCGAACGCCTCCGGAGCAACGCCACCGCCCGCGACAAGGCCGGCAATCGCCACCTGTTTTTCGACCCCTATGCCGGCTTGCTGCTGCTGCTGACCTTCTTCAGCCCCGTCGTGACTAGATGTCCATTTCGTAAGTTCGCTGCCACTGGAGAGGGCGAACTGTCGTAGCCGCAAGCGGCTCGCTTGCTGGCTGGCTGAACCCGCTGTCGTAGCCGCAAGCGGCTCGCTTGCTGGCTGAACCTGCTGTCGTAGCCGCAATAGGCTCGCTTGATGGCTGTAACCGCATTCGTATAAGGGAAGGTGGCACGGACTGTGCGCAACCCCGCATGAGAACAGAACAAAGACCAGAAAGCGAGTGTCACGATAGCACA
>JBBRLG010000133.1:0-13879 GCA_038231495.1 Gemmatales bacterium
ATATCGACGGGTCCGCTGGAGGGCACCAACAACAAGATCCGGACGATGCAGCGTCAAGCCTACGGCTTCCGCGATCAGGAGTTCTTCAAACTCAAAATCTATGCCCTCCATCGAACGAAGTACGCATTAGTCGGATGAACCAGATAGGCTTCGGCATCCGTGGTCTGTGCGACGAGTTGGGCGTGCGCAACCTTGATGGCGACGAGCCGCTGTAACTGCTCGTCGTGGGCGAGGTAGACGAGGCCGAAGCCTCCCTTGCCCAGGACGCGCTCGATCCGGTAGCGGCCGATTTGGTTGGGCGTGGTCTCAGCGAGGACGGGCGCGGCTTGTTCCCGTCCCGGTCCGTCAACGGTTTGATAGGAGTCCTTCATGGCTACGGCCAATCCCGTTGGGCCTTTGAGGCGTTTTCGTACCGACAAAGCAATCCGGCGCATTGTAGCCGAGTTGTTTTCGGCGAGCATCTTAAAAGCGGGCGTGGATTAAAAGTCAGGAGGTTCGGGTTACACTGCTAGGCGGTTTGCGTGTGTGTTGGCCGCTTGCGTTCGGCACCGCCATTTCAGATGATGGTAGGAAGGGAACAGCCCAGGTTCCAGTCAACCGCTGTCCCAAGTGAAACAAGGAAGACGGATGAGCGAACACCAAATCATTGCGTTTCGAGCCGTTGACGGCCCGGTCAGTGACAAAAACCTTGAGTTCATGCGGCGGCAATCGTCGCGGGCCGAGATCACGCCCTGGTCGTTCGACAATGAATATCATTTCGGCGACTTCGGCGGCGACGCCATCGAGATGCTGCGCCGCGGTTATGATCTGCATCTGCATTATGCGAATTTCGGGATTCGCAAACTCATGATCCGACTGCCGCACGGCTTGCCGGACCCCAAAGCGGCCAAGCCGTACTTTGACGAGGAATCGCTACTGTTCATCAAAGACAAACAAGGACCGGGCGGGATTCTCTCCATCGAGCCGTGGCATGAACCCGGCGATCTTGACGAGTTATGGGACAGCGACGGCCTCCTGGAGCGGCTGGTTCCCTTGCGAGCCGAAATCCTCGAAGGTGATCTACGGCCGCTCTACCTGGCTCACCTGGCGGTCGCGTGTGACGGCAACCACGATCCCGAAGAGACGACGGAAGGCCCGGTCCCGGCCGGCTTGAACAAACCGTCGGCGGCCCAGCGCGCGTTGGCGGAGTTGTACGAACTGGGCGAGAGTTTTATCGCGGTGGCGGCCCGCAACGGCCCTCCCCTGGCGGGGCAAACCGATCCCCAGGACCGCCTTACCGCGTGGCTCGAACGCCAGCCGGCAGCGACGAAAAATGCGTGGCTTGCCCAGTTGCTGGCGGACGCCCACGCGACCGTAAGAAGGCAGATTCTCGACGAGTTCCAGAAGACCACGGACGTACCGTCGTGGCCGACCGTCCGCCTGGATCGGACGATTGCGGAACTGGAAGCGGCCGCCGATGAAGAGCAACACGAAGCCGACGGCAAGGCCGCCGAGAAGGCCGCGCGGCAGCGGGCCAAGAAACTCGCCGCCATGGCAGCCGACCCCGCGCCAACCCTCCGCGAAACCGAACGGCTCGTTGCCGAGCGCAGCCACAAGGCCTATCACCAGATCGCCGAGTTATTGACTGCACTCCGCGAGGCGCTCGCCGGCAGCGACCGTTCCGGCCTGGCCGAAGAGCAGGCACGCAAGCTAAAGAACAATCATCCCACGCTGCGGACGCTGACCTCCGAGTTGCGCAGCCGCGGCTTTGTGCCGAAGTGAGGCAAGCCCGCGATGCGGCGCTCGATAAGGAGCTGTCCACGAATTACGTCCAACTTTCGGGCGCTCCGGCCAAGTCCTCTTGGACCAGCCGAAACGAGCCAGTATCATTCGGCAGCGAGGTGCGCAGGAGAATGGATTGCATTGCGCGCCGACACACACAGGCCATTGCCGCACGCCCGCTTGTCTCGCTTCAACCTTGGAAGTCATTCTTGGACGGCTGCTAAGCGGTGGACGCAACGCCGAAAAGCGAGTCAGGGCGCTGGCTTTTCCAGCGAGGGAGGAACGAGTGAACGATTCGACCACCGTTGCACGGCTGTCGAAAGCGATCGGACAGGCGACAAAGTCTGCGAAGTTTTGTGTCGTCGGCTGCTTGCCCGTCGTCGATCCCGGCATCGAAATGGATGGTCTGGGGGCTATTAAACTGCCGCTAAAACCATCGAAGGTGAAGGCGCTCGTGGCTCACGGTCAGGTTGCGCCGTACGGCAAGGGTACGCAGACACTGGTCGATAAGAAGGTGAGAAACACGTTTGAACTCGATCCGCAGACGTTTCGCTTGAGTGCCGCGTGGGAGGCGGCAATCGCCGCTGCGCTGCGACCGGTCGCGGAACAGCTGGGACTGCCGGCAGAACAGTTGGAGGCCAGGCTGTACAAGCTGCTGGTGTATGAGAAGGGCGGGTTCTTCCTCCCGCATCGCGACAGCGAAAAGCACGACCGCATGGTGGCGAGCCTGATCGTCGTGCTACCCAATCCGTTTGAAGGCGGGACGCTGATCGTTCGGCACGCGGCCGCGAAACAGACGTTGACCTTTGACGAAGCGGCCGGTGGCAAGGCGCCGTGTTACGCCGCGTTCTACGCCGACTGCGAACATGAAGTCCAACGCGTCACCAGCGGCGCCCGGCTTTGCCTGGCATACAACCTGGTGTTGAAGCCGAAGCGTGGGAAGCCGACCGCCGCCGCCAAACCGGTTGCTCCTGCCGACGTGCTGGCGGAGTCGATCGGCTCGTGGGTCGCGACCCAGCCGACGCAACCGCTGGTCTTCGCGCTGGAACATCACTACACCGAGCGCGGCTTGTCGCTGGATTTGCTGAAGGGTGCGGATCGACCGCTCGCGGACCTGGTCGTGTCGGCGGCGGAGAAGACGGCTTGCCTCGTGCATCTGGTGCAGGTTTCACGCCATTTGTCGCAGTTCGCGGACGACGGCAGTTTCGAGGAAAGCTATTCGCGGCATTCCTGGAAGCCGCGGCGCGGGCTTGAGATCGGCGAGACGTATGAGGACGATTTGAAAGGAACGCAGTGGGCCGATCTTCGCGGCAAGAAGCAGCTTTGGGGGGAGATCGCCTTCGATCACGCGGCCATCGTATCGTCCGTGCCGATCGACGACTGGAAGCCGACTTCCGAGGATTTTGAAGGGTATACGGGCAATGCCGGCAACACGCTCGACCGCTGGTATCACCGGTCGGCTCTCGTCGTCTGGCATCGCGATCGGCACTTCGAGGTTGTCGCGCGTTCCGGGGCGGCCGACAGCATTCCGTTATTCGGTTCGATGACGGCAAAGCTGGCCAAGACGCCCAAGAAACGGCTCGAAGACGCCCGCAGCGACTGCATTCGCTTCGCCCGCGCGATCATCGCCACCTGGTCACACCGCTGGAACAACTACCGACATTCCACGATTGAAGAGCCGTCGCCCAACGATGCCTTCCCGGAACAGCTTCTGACCCTGCACGATCGAGAAACGCTGGCGCTGTTTCTGTCGAAATTGGCGGAAGCGGATCAAACGCTGCGCCTGCATGCGTTTGTTGTGGCCGCGTGCCGCGAGTTCGGGTGGAACGCCTTCGCCCCGGAGTTGAAACAGCTGATCGCCGCGCGGTCGGAAAGACAGGGCCGGCCGGAAATCGCCTTCCGTGACATCGAATGGCTCTCCGCCTTCTGTTGTGACGAGACGGCGGACCCGGACAAGGCGAAGCTCGCCCGCGAATTGGGGGCGCTGGCGGTTGAACGATTCTGCGAACCGTTTCCGCCACGACCGACGTACTACGCGCCGCACTATCGCCGAGAAACCTCCGTTTCCGAAATGGCACTGCCGTTGTTGCTCAAGGCGCTTGTGGCCAGTGGGCAGGACGAAGCGTTGGCGCGAGCGCTTCGCTTCGTTCGGGAATCGCCGGACGCCTTCAGCCTGGACGACTGCCAGGTTCCCAGCTTGGTATCGTTGGTGCCGTGGTCGCAGAAGCAGTTCGGCTCGGTTCCTCCGCAACTGGCGTCGTGGCTGACTGGCGTTCGACAACAGCTCGAATCGGCCACCGCCACGCAACCGGCGCCGCCGACCGATTGGGCTCGCCCGGCGGACGTGGCTTGCACGTGCCAATTCTGTGCAAAGCTCAAGACCTTTCTGGCCGACCCGGCAACGGAAGTCGGACGCATTCCGGCCCGTGAAGACGTGCGCCAGCATCTGATCGGCACCATTGCCCGGCATCAATGCGACGTGAAACATGTGCTGGAGCGCAAAGGGAGTCCTTATTCCTTGGTACTCACGAAGACCCGCGGCTCCTTTGAGCGGGCCGTCGCGCGTTTCGAGGCGAACCGCCAACTCCTGAGCGCGTTGCCGGTTGCCGAATAATACGGCCGATTCTGCCAAGGGACTTACCAAAGGAACCCTTGCCAAACTCACCCTTGCCATGCTTCCAAGCCCGTTTTTGCCCCGGCTGAGGCAAGGGTAAATCAGCGCCGCTGCCCGCCCCGGACCGTCGCTGCGTGCCAAAATCGCACCCTTGCCAAGATTGTGCGCCTGCGGCAGGGGTGGCTTGTTCGTCTGAGGCCGCGGTCCAACCGGACGCAATCGGGAGCCCGGTCGGTTAAGCAGAAAAGCCCCTCGGCGTTCGCGCTGCAGAGCTTCGTTCTGAAAACAGTCGGGGCGAGAGGCCGACTATTGAACATTATCTGGTAGGCTGATCGGGCGCGAATCGTGGGTTCCCACCATGAAGTCGTGGATGCCGCTTGTACACGCCGGGGCGTACTCTGGGGTCGGCGAGTACAATGGGTGTGTCGTCCGGGTTAGGAGAAATAGCATGAATCGGATCGTAGTCGAGCGGCGTGTAAGCGACGACGGGTTTCTTCAACTCACCCTGCCCCTGGGAGCGGACCAGGCGGGCCGCGACGTGCGCGTCACGGTTGAGCCGGTCCGTCCGAAGAAAGAGATGACGCCGGAGGATTGGCGGGCCGGCATTCTGGCGACCGCTGGCGGCTGGCAAGGCGAGTTCGAGCGCCCGCCGCAGGGCGAGTTGGAGGAGCGGGAGCCGCTGTCGTGAGCCATCTGCTCGATACGAATGTGTTCGCGGACCACCTGCGGCGAGGGCCGAAATCTAAGGTCACCGCTCGTATGCTCGCCGCCCCGCCGGGCACGGTTTTCCTTTGTTGCGTAGTCCTTGGCGAATTGATCTTCGGGGCGATCCGGAGCGGTCCCGGCAAAGAGTCTGCGAACCGTGCGCTGATCGCCGGCCTGTTGGCACAGTTTGCGACCGTACCATTCGACGCGGCAGCAGCCGAAGAGTACGGCCAGCTGCGGGCGCACTTGACCGCTGCCGGCCAACTGATCGGCCCGAACGACATGATGATCGCCGCCATTGCCCTGGCGAACGGCATGTCCCTGGTAACCCATAACACGTCCGAGTTCAGCCGCGTGCCTGGACTGGTACTCGAAGACTGGCAATGACGCGAAGCACCGCAACCTCGAATTCGCCTTTTTTGAACAGCCGAATCGAAGGCGTAAACCTCTCCAACAAATTGAGTACACCCTTCTTCGGTAGGATGGTGAAGCCGTTGTCGTTGATGGCTTCTTGGATGAAGACGGCGTAGGGGACTTGCAGAATCGGTTTCTGGACGCTGATCTTAATCGCGACCTCCCAGTAGCTCGCGGGGCTGATCAGGATGTCATTCTTGGGATCCTGAATCGCTTGAATGGCGATTGCACTGAGTTTCAGATCGCCCTGGTAATACCAGACGAGTGCGTGAGTGTCGAGCAAGAGCCTCACGGCATGTACTCCGCGACGTCCTCCAAGTGGCTGTCGTCGTCCATGTCGAGCAGCATCTTGCCCTTGCCTCGGCCAATCAGGGGAACGCCTTTCGGTGGTTCCGGCGGCAGCAAGCGGGCAATGGCGCGCTCTCCGCGCGTGATGACGACTTCCTCGCCGGGATGCAATTCATTGATGATCTGCGCTAGCCGCGACTGCACTTCGTCAATAGTCAGCATTGGCATGGGTTGTTCCTCCAAGTGCCATTGTACCGCGCCGCGCATGAAATTGCGCCCAGCACTTTTTCTCCGCCAGCTTGGATTCGGGATACTTCGCCTGCACGGCCCGCCACTGCTTCGTCTCCTCCGGCTTGTTCGTCGCGGTGTAAAGTTCAATCAGCCGGGCGAGAGCGTTGGGGATGCGGGTCGCGTCCTGCGTCGGGATCGACTTCTCCCGCTGCTTCATGCCCTCGTCGCCCTTGAGCAACAGCGGCTCGGCTTCGGTGTCACTTCTTCTCCAGGTCGGCAACCAGTTGCGTGAAATCGTCTCGCCTGCGGAGCGGGTCGAGTGCCGTCTCGATGCGGAACTGGTTGGCGTTTCGGTAGCCCATGCCGACCACTTTTTTCAGCAAGGCCATGGCTTGATCGGCTTCCGGTCGGGCGTCGGCAGTCGGAATACCCGAACCGTCCCGTCCCGCCAGGGCCGACAGCGTGGCGTGACAGCAGGCGGTGTCGAACCACTCGCTCGCGTCGCGGGGCGACAGGACGGCTAGTGAACTTTTTCATCGGGAAATCAGGGGCTGGGAAGCGGAAGTTCGGCGGCAGTTGGAGAACAGTACCTCCAATTTAGGCTCAGATTTACAGCAAGGGCTTCCCTAGGAAACCGGGTTTGCAGTCGCAATTCTCAAACTGAACTGTTAAACGTATGAGTTACCGAAAACGATGTTGTATACCGGTTACATGCCCAAGTTCAAGTCGAACGATTGACGAACTCGCTAACGTCGCTTCGAGCATTCCGACGTATCAAACGACGAATCACTTCTTAATCGCCGGCTGGGCCGTTTGATCGCGAAGCTTGATGACTTCATCCCAAAGTCCCTTCCACTCGTCCTGCTCGTCTTTCGGCAACTCGGCGATGCGGTTGCCGCGCACGTCGTTGAGGAGGGGTTCGGCCAACCAGCGCATCATCGTGGAGTGGGCCGGTTCACGGAGTCCGACCGAGTCGCCAGCCAATTTCTCTTGGCCTGCCTTGAGATCCTTCGAGAGCCATTTGTGCGCCAAGCGGCGGACTCTCGGCCGATCGGGCGGCGGAGCGTTTGCCCCACGACCGGCCGCTGCTTGCACAGCAGCGCAGGCTGGGAAGAAACCACCGCTATCCAGAAATGGACCGTGATGGTCCAAACCAAATGGATAGCGCTGGTTCAGAAAAGAGCCGTTTAGATTATCCCACAATTCAACGAGATCAACGAAGTGGCCCAGGTCAAACAAGCCTTTTGCAGCCTGTGCCCCAATAACAACGAGCCTCCCCTTAGCGTTTGAATTCTGACATCCTTCTTCGCCAATTTGTTCGTCTAACTTGAATGCCGAGCGGCAAGCGGCCGCTGATGCGACCCACTCTTTGCGACCAGCGTAGTACTGCGCAAGCCCGACATGGCCAGGTAAGTTCGAGGGATCGACTTCGGTTGCCATACGAAATGCTGCGAACGCCTCATCTTCGCGATTCAGACGAATGAGTGTGAACCCCATCTCCGCGTGGGCATGGGCGAATCGCGGAGCCAGCTTGATGACTCGCTGGAGCGCTTCCAATGCGCCGGTATAGTCGCTCGCCTTGTTGAATGCGAGGCTCATATAAAAATTGGCCAGTGCGTTATTCGGTCGCAACGCGACGGCCGTGCGAGACCAAGCAAGTCGTTCCTTCTCGCGTGCCTCGTCGCTGCTGGGAAATGACAATGCGAGCGCCACGGCGAACGAATCGGGGTGGCGGTTCCACGTGGCTTTGAGGATGCGGTAGCTGTCGGGGTCCGAAACCGCGCTGGCCAGCATGACCGAAAACACCGGCGGGTACTCGCTGGCGTCTGTCTTCGCTGCGAGTTCGCGGAGGCGATCCGCATTCTCCGCCACGACCGCCGCCCGGACGGAAATGCGAAAGTCGTCCGGATCGAGCCGATCCAGCAGCGGCCTTAAACCCTCAACCTTCGGGTCGAGGAAGAACCAGGTTCCCAGGCCGTCGATCAGTGCCGACGCAATCCGCGATTGTCGAACGCGCTCGGCCGCCGATGGCACGTCCGCCAAGACCACCCCGTAGCTGCGGAACGCTTCCGGGTAGCGGGCTTTGGCTGGCTCCGCGTCCCGAGTGGTGTGATAAGGGCAGACCGTCCAATATTTTTCGTAAATGTCTTCCAAAGCGCCCACCATGTCCCGGTCGCTGCGGATCGATTCGATTCGCTCCGCGAGTTCGCCCCGTTCGCTAGCCAGCGCCAGAGCAGCATCGACATCCGACAACCGATTTGCGACCAGCGCCGCTTCGGCCCGGTCCGCCGCCGAACTCGCTGCTTGCAGCGACTGCAACTGGCTCACCTCCCGTTCGCGGCGGCGTTCGGCAGCTTGCCACGTCGTCCCGGCGATGCCAGTGGCCAAGGCCAACGCCACAAGTGCTGTCGAAGCGACACGGGCCTTGTTCCGCCGCACGATCTTCCGGAACCGATAACCGAAAGTCGGTGGCCGGGCTTCGACGATCTCATTGGCCAAATACCGTTGCACATCTTTCGCCAGCCCGGTCGCGCTTTCGTAGCGGCGAGTGCGGTCTTTCTCCAGGGCCTTCATCACAATCCAATCTAACTCCCCCTTAATCAGTGCGGTGAGCTTAGCCGGTTCCGAACCCCGCGTCGCCGCAATGCTGGCCTTCGCCTGCGAGGTGCTGAGCCGCTGGCTCGGGCGGGGCGGCTCCTCATCGCGGACGATACGCAGTATTTCGTCGAGCGCGGCCAGCTTCAGCCGCTCCTTCTCGATGGGCGGGCTGCCGGCGAGGAGTTCGTACAGCAGCACGCCGAGGGCGTATACGTCGGCGCGCGTGTCCACATCGAGCTGGTTGAAGGTCGCCTGCTCCGGGGCCATGTACGCCGGCGTGCCGACGAGCGCCCCGAAGCCGGTGTAGATGGTCTTCTCGGTGAGCTGCTGGCCGACGGCTTTGGCAACGCCGAAGTCGATCACCTTCGGCACCGGCATCTCGTCGTGGAGCGCCACGAGCACATTGCCCGGTTTGATGTCGCGGTGGATGATCCCCTTCATGTGAGCGTGCTGGATCGCCTGACACACGGGGATGAAGAGTTCCAGCCGCTGCTTCGGCGTCAGCTTGCGGGCGTCGCAGAACTCGGTGATCGGCGTCCCCTTCACCAGTTCCATGACGAAGTACGGCCGGCCATCCGAAGTGCTTCCCGCATCCAGCACCTTGGCGATGTTCGGGTGGTCCATCACGGCGAGGGCTTGCCGCTCGGCCTCGAATCGGCCCAGCACGCTCCGCGAATCCATGCCGGGTTTGATGAGCTTGAGTGCCACCCGCCGCTTGATCGGCTCCAGTTGATCCGCGACCCAGACTTCGCCCATGCCGCCTTCGCCGATCTTCTCCAGCAGCTTGTAGCGTCCCGCGACGACATACCCGGAATGCTCGGGGGAGGGGACAAAGGCTCCGGTTGCCTCCCCGGCCGGTTGCACGGGCGGCTCCAGGAAGCCACCGGCCTTGGGGTGAGCTTCCAGGAGCCGCTCGACGCGGCGGCGCAGGTCCAAATCGCCCTGACAGGCGGAATCGAGGTAAGCGGACCGCTCCTCGGCTGAACCCTTTTCCAGGGCGGCGAAGAAGATGGCTTCGGCGGGGGATTGCTCGGTCATGGCGGGGACTCCGGAGAATCGATTGCGGTCCTCCTTGCAATGCGAGAAAACGGGTTCAACCCCCTCATCGACCGGAGAGGGGATTTGGATTTCCATCATCGTGGAGTTCGCTAAACAGCCAGGTCCGGGCGTAGGACCACCAGCGTTCGGCGGTCGCCAACGAGATGCCCAGGGCAGCGGCCGCCTCCGGCGCGGACAACCCGGCGAAGAATCGCAGCTTGACTAGTTCCGCCTTGGCCGGTTCCTCGGCGGCGAAGCGACTCAGCGCGTCGTCGAGGGCAATGAGACCGTCCGGTGATTGGGTGATTCGGTGGTGATCGAGCAAGGGCACGCGGTGTCGTTCGCCTCCGTGGCGGACCGTCTGCTTGCGGCGGGCGGCATCCACGAGGATTCGCCGCATCGCCTCGGCCGCAGCTGCGAAGAAGTGACCGCGATGGTCCCAGTGCTGCCCTTGCCCATCTCCAACCAGGCGTAGGTATGCTTCGTGGACAAGGGCGGTCGGTTCCAGCGTCTGCCCCGGCTTCTCCTGGGCCATATGCTGGGCAGCCAACCGCCGCAGCTCGTCGTACACCAGCGGCAGCAACTGGGCCGCCGCGTGCGGATCGCCTGCCTCGATGGCGCGGATGATCTGGGTGAGTTCGCTCATCAGGCACGACCAAACTTATCCTGAGAATTCGGTCACACGTCCGCTACGGCAGCGATCCGCAGCCTGGGTTCATCAAAGGAAATCTTAACGTAGCATCGCTGAATTGACCAAGGTGCCGATGGCATGGTTCAAACTCGGGTGGCAAAGGAAGCAACCTTTGTTCAAGGACGTGTCGCTGGGGCGCCACCTGGAACGAATGCTTTAAGTCTTTGCCCGGACAGAAGTTCCACCTTGGGAAATTCGTTCGGGGGGTGTAGGGGGAGGGTGAATGAAACGAATTCCACTTGTTGCCTCGTGCTTGCGGCTTTTGAACCATGCCGTGCCGATGTCTTTTGAACTCCGGTAAGGCCAACCGCTGCAAAGTGTTGCGGCATCAGAAGAAACAAACCCTACCCAAATCCAAGACGATTTGAACTCGGCCCGAAGGTTGAATAGTCTTGGGATTTCAAGCAAAAAGCCCTTCGACCGGTCGGTGGAAGGGCTTCGGGTATTTGACAAGTCGGGGCGAGAGGATTCGAACCTCCGGCCTTTCGGTCCCGAACCGAACGCTCTAGCCAAGCTGAGCTACGCCCCGATTTCTCCTGTAATCTTAAAGGCTGACCCGCTTTCGTCAACCTCAATCACCGGACAACCGGGGCCGGCACCGGGTTCGCGTTTTCGCTTGCCGTCACTCCTTTTTCTCGTCCTTCGCCTCCTTCGGCGTGCCGACCAAGCGGAGTTGCGAACACAGGTGGTAGCTGATGCCGTCGATCTCGTAATCCAGTTCGACGTAGAACGCCAGGCAGCCTTCCTTCGGGACCGTCACCTCGCCCGTGACCTTGTCCTTCGCCAACTTCACTTCCTGGTCAGTCCATTTCGCCTTGCGGAAGTCGCGCGTCGGAGCCGTCGCCGTCCACAGCCGCGCACCCTTCGGCGCTGGGTCTGCCGTTACCACCAGGCGCAGCTTGTCGCCCTCGTCGTCGTTCTTCCAACTCAACTTCGGCAGCGGCTTGCCGGTCATCTGGTAACGAGTGAACGCCGTCAACCCGTTCACAGCACGGCTACGCTTTTCCAGCAACGGCAGGCCGTCCTGCTCCAGGTTGTGGCCGGCGTTCGGGACGTAAACGATGTACTTGTCGCCCTTCAAGTCGTCCCAGTACAGGTTCAGTGCGTCGGTCGTCCAGTAGGCATCGTTGTTGCCGTTGATGATCAGCTTCGGCATCGTATATTTGGCGCGGTAGGAGTACGGATCGACCATCTCCCACAGGTGCTTGGCCTCCGGCGTCTTCGGCAACGGCACCAGGCCGCGGGCCGTGTAATCGCGGATTTGCTCGCTGTAGGTGCCGAACGACTCCTTCTGGTGCGCCATCTGCACCTGCATGTTCAACGTGTCGATCACCATCGGGGCGATGGCCACGACGCGCGGATCGACCGCCGCCGTCAGCCAGGTCGTCCAGCCGCGCTTCGACGCGCCGGTCACAATGAAACCCTTGACCGGCATCTTCCACTCGTCCTTGGCGAACGCCTCCAGCACGTCCATCGCCTTGACGACGCTCTTCACCATCGGGAATAACAGCGGCCAGGTCTCGTCCTTCTCTTCCAGGCAGCGGACGAACGTCTCGGCGATCAGCGTGTCTTCTTTTTTGCCGTCGAGCAGGGGCTGGTTGGGGATGTTGTAAAGGATGGCGACCGGGGCCTTGACCTTTTGCGCCAGGAACATGCCGTAAAGCAGGGTCGCCGGGCTGGCGTTGCCGCCGGTGTTGAACAGCAGCATCGTGGCGTTCGGGTCCACGTCCCTGGGCTTGTAGACCTGTATCTGGTGCGTCCAGGTGATGTCGTGCCAAACCTGGGAGGTCATCTGCAAGTCGTAGACGGTGCCGTCGGGAACTTCCTTCTTTTCCTTGACCTTCCACTCGAACTTCGGCTCCGGCTTCTTGACGAACTCCGCCAGATCGGCGCGGGCGGCTCCCGCTCCCACGCCGAGCAGCAGGCCGACGCCGAGCAATAGCCGTAGCTCCACAAATCGCCGCAGTTGACTCGTCATCCGCTATTCTCCCGTTTGATGGATAAGGGACAGCTTGGGGAAGGAGCGCTAAGCCGCAAGCGGCGAGGACTGTGACATTATGCCGATTCCGTCGGACATTGCACGGACATTTTCGACTGAATCGGTCGCGCCGGTTGTGCCGATGATGCTCTTGACGAGGACGGTAGGTTCGGCTACACCGTCGTCCCCTTTGGGGGGATGCCCCGTCCAGCCAGGACGTTTGTTCGATCTCATCTGCCGTGGTGGAGGCGTTGCCATGCTCGCGCGGTCCCTCAAGACCAGTCTCACCTTACTCCTCGCCGGGGTGGTCGTCGGCGATCAGGCCTTCCTCCTCCGCGCTCAGGAGATTGCCCCGCCCGCGGCCGCCGCACCTGCCGTCGAAACCCCCGCCGTGCCCAAGGGCGTCGAAGTGCTGGCCCGCGGACCGGTTCACGAGGCGTTCGCCTCGCTGGCCACCGAGGCCGCCCCGACCAAGGGCGTTGGCAAGCAACCGCCCAAACCCCTCGACGAGATGCCGCCCGCCGAGAAGCCCGAAGGCGAAGTGCTGTGGATCGGCGGCTACTGGGCTTACGACGACGACCGTAACGACTTCCTGTGGGTCAGCGGCACCTGGCGCGCGACGCCGCCCGGCAAGCAGTGGGTCGCCGGCTACTGGCGCGAGGACGCCGGCAAGTGGCAATGGGTCGCCGGCTTCTGGCACACCCCCGTCGCCAAAAAGAGCGAAAAGGAGCAGCAGGACCTTACCTACCTGCCGCAACCGCCCGCGCTGCCCCAGGTGGCCTTGCCCGGCGAAGCGCCGAACCCGGAAAGTTTCTACGTCCCCGGCCACTGGGTGTGGAAAGGCGACCGCTATGGTTGGCAGTCCGGCTACTGGGGTAAGGTCGAACCCGGCTACGTCTGGGTGGCCGGCCATTACAACTGGACGCCGAGCGGCTACATCTACATCGGCGGCTACTGGGATTATGCCGTCAGCAAGCGCGGCATCCTCTACGCGCCGGTCGTCATCGACCCCAACGTGGTCGTCGTCGGCTACGTTTACACGCCGTGCTACGCGGTCCGCGAGACGCTCGTCGTCGATTCGCTGTGGGTGCGGCCGTCGCGCTGCCATTACTATTTCGGCGACTACTACGGCGTCGAATACCGCGACCGGGGTTATGAAAGCTGCGTCGTCTACAGCCGCGACCATTACGATTCGATCATCGTCTACGAGCGCTACGAGCACCGCCGCGAACCCGATTGGATTGGCATTCAGATCAACGTCTACAACGACCGCTACGAACACCGCGACGCCCGGCCGCCGCGCACCCTCGTGCAGCAGAACACGACCATCATTAACAACAACACCGTCATTAACAACAACACGACGGTCGTGAACAACAACCAGAACGTGCTGGCACCGGCCGCCCAGGTTGCCGCGGCCAAGGGCGTGCGGACGGTGCCGGTGGACAACGCGGCACGGGTCCAAGCGCAGCAACAAGCCGTTGCCGTGCAGCAGGTGTCCGCCCAGCGCGGCAAGTCCGAAGTCGCCGCACCGGGCGGCGCGCCAACGCAGTCGCGCGTC
>JBBRLG010000134.1:0-13871 GCA_038231495.1 Gemmatales bacterium
GAGCCAGCAAGCGGGCCGCTTGCGGCTACGGCGACCACCACACGGTCCCAAAAGATTTGCCACACCCCCGATTTCTGCGGGCAGGGAAGAAAACGATGTCCTTTCGGCTGTTCATCTATTATTGTGCAATCTGCGGGGGTTGGGCCGCCCTCGTCGGCTGGCTGCTCGGCCGGGTCGCGCCCATCGGCGACGAGCACAACTACCTCAAGCAGGGGGTCAAGGCACTGCTCCTGGGCATGACGGTGGCGCTGGCACTCGGCCTCGTCGATGCGATCTGGAACGTGCCGCTCAACCGCTTCGTCACCATCGCCCTGCGCGGGATGACGGCCGTGGTGATCGCCAGCATCGGGGCACTCTTCAGCGGCGTGATCGGCGAGTTCTTTCGGAAGCAGACGGAAAACGTGCCCGTCCTCGGTGCCCTCTTTTTCGTCGTCGGTTGGACGGTGACGGGCCTGCTGATCGGGGCGTCGCTGGGAGCGTTTGAAACGGGCGTCGCCCTGGCGAGCCGCAAGAACTTCCGCGGGGCGTTGCGCAAAACGATCAACGGCGTGATCGGCGGCGGCGGCGGCGGCTTCCTCGGCGGCGGCTGCGCCCTGGCCATGCGGTTCGTGTGGACGCACCTCATCATGGCCAAGGACGAGGACGCGCTTCTCAGTCCTAGTTCGTGGGGCTTCGTCCTGCTCGGCCTGTGCATCGGCCTGTTGATCGGGCTGGCCCAGGTTATACTGAAAGACGCCTGGGTGAAGGTGGAATCCGGCTTCCGCGCCGGCCGCGAGTTAATGCTGACCAAGGACGAGACCACCATCGGTCGTGCCGAATCGTGCGACCTGGGCCTGTTCGGCGACAACGCGATTGAAAAAATTCACGCGCGCATCAAGCGTGAGAACGGCCGGTTCATCCTGCTCGACGCCGAGACGACGGCCGGGACTTATGTAAACGACGAACGGGTGAGCGCGCCGACGCCTTTGAGCGCGGGCGACGCCATCCGGGTGGGCAACAGCGTCCTCCGCTTCGGCGAACGGCAAAAACGCCACGACGCCTGAACGATTGCGACTAACTTCTACTGAGACGGAATGACCTATGCCGCTCGTGATCAAGTGTCCTTCCTGTGCGACCGCGATGAAGCTTGCCGACGACTCCGCCGGCAAGCAGTTCAAATGCCCCACCTGCCAGAAGCCGTTCACGGTCGGCGCGTCGCCGCCGGCGCGGGCGGCCGTCGGTGCCGGCACTGTCAACTCGGCGGCGGCCGCCAAACCGCCCGCGGTCGCACCCGCTTCCACACCCGCGTTATCGCTGCCGCCTGTCAGCACGCCAAACGGCCCGGCGGCCACCAAACCGACCGCCGCTTCCGCGACGACGACCGCCGGCAAGCCCGCGGCCGCGCCGGCCATGCCGACCAAGTGCCCGGCGTGTAGTGCCGATCTCTTGCCCGGCGCCATCGCCTGCATGGATTGCGGCTTCCTCCTCCAGTCCGAGACCGCCGCCGACGCCGAGGGTGCCCCGAACATCTGCCCCAACCCGGCGTGCGGCGTCGCCAACCCCCCCGGCGAACGCAACTGCCAGCGCTGTAGCACGCCGCTGCCCACCGCGCCGGGCACCATGCTCCAGGGCCGTTACCGCATCGAGAAATTGCTGGCGGTCGGCGGCTTCGGTGCGGTCTACCTGGCCACCGACACCAAAAAGGACAACCGGCAAGTTGCCGTCAAGGACATGATCTGCGCCGACCCGCAGGAGTTCGCCATCCGCCTAAACTTCTTCCGGCGCGAGGCCGAAATCCTGCGGTCGCTGGACAACATCCCAATCGTGCCCCGCGTCTACGACCTGATCGAGCAGGGCCAGAGCGCGCACCTCGTGTTGGAGTTTATCCGCGGCCAGGATTTGCTCAAGTTGATGGAGGCCAACAGCAACAAGCCGTTCGCGCTGGACGAGATCGTAACCTGGACGCGGAACATCTGCGACGTGCTGACGCACATGCACACGCAGTCGCCGCCGCTGGTCCACCGCGACTTGAAGCCGGACAACATCATGCTGTTGGAAGACCGCAAGACCATCAAGATGATCGACTTCGGCACTGCCCGCGACCTCGGGCGCACGGCCAAGGAAAAGATGGCGGCCAAGACGCGGGTTTATACGGAAGGTTACGCCCCGCCGGAGCAGATCGTCGGCAAACCGGAACCGCGCAGTGATTTATTCGCGCTGGCCGGGACGATGTACCATCTGGCCACTGGCAAAGCGCCGGAGGGGTTCTACACTGCGAAGGAGTTAGAGACGCAGTTAACCGACCCGGCCTGTCCGTACCCGGCGGCCCACCGCTGGTTTTACGAACTGATTCGGATTAACCTGGCCGAGGACGTGAACGAGCGTTACTTCTCGGCCCGCGAGATCAAGGCCGACCTCGAACGCAAGCAGGTGACGCGCGAGTTGGCCTGCCCGAAGTGCCAGCAGACCAACAAGGTGCGCGAGCCGTACTGCTCGCGGTGTGCCGAGCCGATGACGGACCCGACGCCGCCGTGCCACCACTGCGGCAAGGCCAACCGCATGGGCAGCCGGTGCTGTATCCATTGCGGCAACCGTTTGCGGTAAGCGCTTGTTTTGCGTCCGGTGATGCTTGCCACGCGGACTATTTGACTTGCGGTTTCATCATGGCAACGAACCCCATCGACCCGAACCCAGAGAGGGCGGGCGGCTTGCAGTCGCTGCTCGCCCGCTTAAAAGGCATGGTTGAGACTCTCCAGGCCGGCGACCCGTCGCCGGACGATCCGAACGCCACCGCCACCGCTTCGAGCGCCGTTCCGAAGTCGGACGACGACCTGACTCCGACCTGGGACGAAGGCGTCTTGGCCGGCAAACCGAACCCCGAAGCCCCCGTCGCCGTGCCCGTCGCCGCGGCGGTGTCGGCTGCCACCCCTGCGGAGGCGTTGTCCGTGGCCATCCCCCTTGCCCAGCCGGTCTTCGCCGAAGCAGATCCCGCCGCGGTGGCCGCGGTCACTTGCCCGGTCTGTAGTTCGAGCCAGCCGGCGTCGCGCAACCATTGCGACGATTGCGGTTACTACTTCTCCTCCGCCGACCTCGCGGCGGCCGCCGCCGGTCCTGAAGGGGTTGCCATGCCTACCGAGACCGAACCAATCGCCATCAAGCTCCAGGGCCGCTACGAGTTGCGCGCCCGCCTCACCGAGCGCTGCGGCGTCGTGCGCTTTCGCGGCGTCGATACCGGCGACGGCTCCGGTCCGCCGGTGCCCGTGGTCGTCTTGCGCCAGGAACTGCCGGCGCTGGCCACGCCGCTGCCGGTCGAAGTGGTCGCGGAAGCCGTGCCGGTCGTTGCGGTTGCCGACGCCGACGCCGACGAAGAGATCATGCCCGGTTTCGACGACCCGATGGCTGTGACCAACCCGATCACCGAGGTGCTGCCACCGCGGCCCAGTTGGCCCGGACTGGCCTGGGAGCAGGGCATCCTGCGCGCCATCGAGCAACCCGGCTTGCCGCGCGTGCTGGACCATTTTTCGGACGAGGCGTTCGAGTACCTGGTGGAAGAAGTGCCGACCGGGCGTTCGCTGTGGGAGGCCTGGGACGACCCGGAAGCCACCAACGAAAAGCGGTTTCACTACCTGGTAGAGATTGCCGAGACCCTGCACTGCCTGCACCAGTGCAACGCCATGCTGGAAGGGTTGCGGCCCGACATCGTCGTCATCGCGGACGACGGCCACGCTCGCCTGACCGACATGACGGACCTGCTGCCGGTGCCGTTGCCGACCGACCCGCCCATCCGCGGCCACCTGTACACGGCCCCGGAGATCATGACCGGGCAAGCCGACGCCCGCGCCGATTTGTACAGCTTTGGTGCCATGCTCTACGCGCTGCACGTCGGCCGGGACCTGGCCGAGACGGACTTCGACCGGCCCGGCCACCCCAAGCCGTTCGTGCCGCGCTTCCCCGACATTCACCCGGCGTTCGGGCGGTTGATGGCCAAGACGTTTCGGCGCGAAGTCGATGCCCGCTTTCCGACCGACGAGGCCAGCCGCGAGGATCCGACCGGCTTCATCGAGCTAATCCGCACGCTCAACGTGTTGGGCCGCACGCTCGACACGGTGCGCCTGGAGATCGCGTGCTGGACGACGACCGGCATGGTGCGCACCGGCAACGAGGACGCCTTCGCGATCCTGCACGCCTGCGAGACGCGGCAAGACGATGTCGGCGACATGGCCCTGGTTCTGTTGTGCGACGGCATGGGCGGCTACGAGGCCGGCGAAGTGGCCGCGGCCCTGGCCATCCAGGTCATGCGCCAGCACCTGGTCCAGCAAAAACCGTTCGCCGCCCTGGCCGGCAATTCGGTCTTCCCCAACGACGCACTGTCGAACGCCGTGCGGCCCGAAGGCCACGCCCCGGCGCCGCTCGACCCGGCGGTCGGCATGCAACTGCTGAAAGCCGCCTTGAAAGAGGCGAATAGGCAGGTATTCGCCGCCTCGCGCGCCCCCGGTAGTAAACGCCGCGGCATGGGTTGCACGGCCGAGGCGGTGTTCATCGACGGCCGTCACGTCATGGTCGGCCACGTCGGCGACAGCCGCACCTACCACCTGCACGAGGGCCGCCTGGTGCAGCTGACGCGCGACCAAACGCTCGTCAACCGCCTCGTCGAACTGGGCACGTTGACGCCCGAAGAGGCCGAAACGCACCCGCGCCGCAACGAATTGCAGCAGGCGGTCGGCGGCCAGCCGGACGTGGAGCCGGGCCTGTATCACGGCGTCCTGAAGCCGGGCGATTGGATTCTCGTTTGCTCGGACGGCCTGACCAATCACATCAACGCGACGCAGTTGAAGCAGATGTTGCAATCCGAGGCCCAGTCCGCGGACATGGCGGCGCGGCGGCTCGTGAATTTCGCCAACATTGAGGGGGCGACCGACAACGCGACCGTGGTTGTGATCCGGGCGGTGTAATCGTCGCGGCTCCGACCAACGCGCGACGCGCCAGCCCGCATTTCTTGCCCATCTTCCGCCGTTTGGCGTTGCCGACCCCGACGCCTTTGACCGGCAAGAAATGCTCGACCTGGTTCTCGATTTGTTGGGAAGTTATTTGCAAGTGCCCGCCGCCGCGCCTAAGAATGAGCGTGGCACTCCGTCTTCCGTAAAATCGACAGCGTCCCGGCCGCGCGGCAGCCGCCGCGCCGCGGCCCGAGTGAAGAAGGTACACCATGAGTAATCCCAAGGACCCTCCGCAATCGCCGATCGCGGACGCCCCGACTGCGGCCCGCAACGGCACGCTGAGCGATCGCGTCCGGTCCCTCCGGCTGAAGGAGCGGACGACCCCGACCGCCAAGCGCGGCAGCATCATCCCCTGGACGTTGGCCGCGATTTTCTTGATTGCGGCGGTCCTCTTTGCCTACCGCGCCTACCGCACGACGCCGGAGCAAACGTCGTCGCCGGAGAACGAGAAACTCAGCCAATTGCTCGCGACCGCTGGCAGCAGTGGTGCCGCCAAGGACATCGCTTCGTCCGGTGAAGTCGTCCTGGAGTCGAAGGGCTACATCATCCCCCTGCACCAGATCCTCGTCAGTCCCCAGGTTGGCGGCATCCTGGTCAAGGTGGACCCGGAGTTCCAGGAGGGGGCTTGGTTCAAAAAAGACCAAATCCTCGCGCAAATCGACGACAAGGAATTCCGCTTCGATTACGAACACGCGCAAGCCGTGTTGGCGTCGGCCAAAGAGCGGTGGAACGAACTGGAGAATTATCGCAAGGATGAAGTGCGCCAGGCCCAGGCGGACGTGGGCGAGCAAGAATCCAACCTGAAGCAATTGAAACTCGAACTCACGCGCACCGAAAAGCTCAGGGCAACCAACTCGACCGCCGTCCGGGACTACGAACAGGCGCAGTTTAGCTACGATGCCATGCTGCGGCGCGTGGAACGCCTCCGACTCGGAGCCCAGCTGATGGAGCGCGGCCCGCGCGACGCCAAGATCGCCGCCGCCGCGGCCGACATCAAGCAAGCGGAGGCGGATCTCGGCAAGGCCAGGTGGCGGTTGGACAACTGCGTGATCAAGGCGCCGATCGCCGGCACGATCCTGTCGAAGAAGGCGGAGGAAGGCACCCTCGTCAACCCGTCGGCCTTTTCCAACGGTCTGGCGTCGAGCCTCTGCGAAATGGCCGACCTCTCCAAGATCGAGGTGGAGTTGTCGATCATGGAACGGGATTTTGCCAAGGTCATGGTGCCCCGGGACGGCGAGTACCAACTTTGCACCATCCGGCCCGAAGCGTTCCAGCGGGACGAACGGTTTTTGAAGGTTTATCCCAACGGCTATGAAGGTTATGTGTCGCGGGTGATGCCGATTGCGGACCGGGCCAAAGAAGCAATGACCGTCCGGGTGCGTGTGCGGGTTCCGGAAAGCGAGGCCGGCCTCTATCTCAAACCGGCCATGGGCGTTTTCGTCGTCTTGAAAAACAAGACGACGAAACAGGTAGAAAAAGACTGAAATGTAGTGATGAATGATGAATGATGAATGATGGTAACCGTTCACCGGCAACTTCTCCCCCCCTTACGAAGGGGGGGGCGGGGGGGGTAAGAACGGTTGCGTTTAACAATCCTGGCGTCCACTCCACCCCCCCCGCCCCCCTTCGGAAGGGGGGAGTGAACGGTTACGAATGATGAATCAAAGGCTTCTGTGTTTCTGTCTTTGATTCATCATTCATCATTCATCATTCATCATTCATCACTTCTCTCATAAGAGGAGTTGGAACGATGGCCGCGGAAAGCATCGTGCGTGTCGCGAACCTGCACAAGACGTTCCGGCGCGGCAGCGAATTGATCCAGGTGTTAATCGACCTCAGCCTCGAAGTGCCCGAAGGCGAATTCCTGGCGCTCATGGGGCCGAGCGGTTCGGGCAAGACGACCCTGCTCAACCTTATCGCCGGCCTGGACAGTCCGACCGACGGCACGATTGAAGTCGGCGCGGACATCATCAGTCGGATGAGCGAGGCGCAGCTGGCGAAGTGGCGCACCCGGCACGTCGGCTTTGTGTTCCAATTTTATCATCTGCTCCCCGTGTTGACGGCGTACGAGAATGTCGAGTTGCCGTTGCTGCTGTTGCCGATGTCGTCCTCGGAACGGCGCAAGCAGGTGTTGACGGCACTCGACCTGGTGAGTTTGACAGACCGGCTGTCGCACCGGCCGGGCCAACTGTCCGGCGGTCAACAACAGCGCGTCGGCATCGCACGGGCCATCGTCACCGACCCGACGCTCATCGTCGCCGACGAACCGACCGGCGACCTCGACAGCCGTTCCGCCGAGGAAATCCTGAACCTGCTGGTCGAGCTGAAAAACGGGCTACAAAAGACTATCATCATGGTGACGCACGACCCGCGCGCGGCGGTGCGGGCGGAGCGCGTCTTGCACCTGGACAAGGGACGGCTGGTCCGCGAGGCGTTCCACGGCACGGCCGGTTTCAACGACCCGAACCATCCGGCTCATCGCGACGGCATTGCCCAGCCGGCCGGACTGCAGGGCACGCAGGATACCGGCATTCGCACGGAAGGCGGCGGGCCGGTTTGAGCGGTGTTCGCTTCCGATCCTTTTCGCACTGAACGCGGAGTTGGCTGCCATGCAAAAACTCGACGACCTGCTGCTGGCGTTGCTGGAAAACCCCTTGAACGTCGTGTTCGTCGGCGTGCTGTTGCTCGTGGTCGTCCTGTGCGTGGCGTATTTCCAGCAGTTTTTGTTCATCCTCAAAAACCTGTCGCGCAACCTCGTCCGCAGCATCATGGTCAGCATCGCCGTCATGTTACTCGTGGTAGTGATCACCTTGGTCTGGACTGTCACCGCGGCGCTGGACCAGGTGACGCAGGAAAAAAGCAAGGATTTCAAGGCGATCGCCACGGAGCGATTTCAAATCCCTAGCCAGATGCCGTTCAGCTACGAGCGCGAGTTGAGCGAGGGCGCGGTGCGCCGACCGGGCGACGTGACGCCGCAGGATTCCATGAGTTGGTCGTTCTACGGCGGCACCATCGACAAGGAACATCTGACGCGCGAGAACATCGTCTTCTTCTTCTGCATGGAACCCAAGAAGCTGTTGCGCATGGAGAACGACAAGCCGATTTCGATGATGGACGACATCGACCAGTTATCGACGACGGACCTTTACCTTTTGGAGAAGGCGTGCGAGGAGATGGAAAAAGACCCGCGCAAAGTGGTCATCGGCGTGACCCGCCTTGAAGCATTGAAGAAGCGCGTGGGCGAGACGATCCGCATTTCCAGTCTGAATTATCGCGGCATCGACCTGGACCTGGAGATTATCGGCAGCTTCCCCAAGGGCCGCTACGGCCAAAGCGCGGTCATGAACCGTCGTTACCTTAACAACGCCCTGGACGCCTACAACCGCGACGCGGACAAAACGGGGACGCCCCACCATCCTCTGTCCGACAAAAGCCTGAACCTCATGTGGCTGCGCGTTCCGGATACGAAAAGCTTTAGTCAGCTGGCCGAGCAGATCGAAGGGTCGGACGCCGAGGGCCACCAACGGCCCTCACCCTTCGCCGCGCCGGCGGTCAAGCTCGAGACTGCGTCGTCGGGTATCGCGGCGTTCCTCGATGGCTACCGCGACTTGTTGTGGGCGGTCAGCTACTTGTTGGTGCCGTCCATCCTGGCGACGATGGCCTTGGTGCTTGCCTGCGCCATCAGCATCGGCGTCCGCGAACGGCGAACGGAAATGGCCGTCCTCAAGGTGCTGGGATTCGGGCCGAACCACATCATGAGCCTGATCCTGGGTGAAGCGCTGTTGATTGGCGTGGTCAGCGGTCTCGTGAGTTCAGCCTTGACCTATGCGATTTTCAACTGGGGCTTCGGCGGCGTCAATTTCCCGATCGCATTCTTCCCCACCTTCCTCGTGCCGGGCGATGCGCTGCGCTGGGGGGTGACGGTCGGCGCGGTGACATCCTTTATCGGCAGCGTCATCCCGGCGTGGACCGCCCGCTCGGTGAAGGTGTCGGAAGTCTTCGCGAAGGTCGCCTGATTTCTAAAGGATGAGGGAGGAAGGATGAAGGATGAACCGGGCACGGTTTTACTCTTCATCCTTCCTCCCTCATCCTTCATCCTTCTAAAAGAGCGGCACATGATCTCCACCACCACGTCCTTGATCTTCCTGAGTTGCTCCATCGGCTTCCTGGTTTTCATGGTGTTGCTGGCCTGGATCGGACGGGTGCCGATCAAGTACAACCTGCGCAACATCATCGTGCGGTGGCCGATCAATTTGTTGGTGGCCATCGCGTTCACGGTCGTCGTGGGCATGCTGGTTTTCATGCTGGCGTTCGTCAACGGCATGTACCGGCTCACCGCCGGCAGCGGCCACCCGGGCAACGTGATCGTGCTGTCCGACGGCGCCCTCGACGAGGTGTTTAGCAACCTCGGCTACCGCGACGTGAGCAAGATCGAGTTAAACAACCTCGTGCAAACCGACGACCGCGGCCGAAAAATGGCGAGCTGGGAGTTGTACATGATTAACAACCAGCCGATCCCCAACGCGGTCAAGGGGGGACGCCACAACCGCTTCCTCCAACTCCGCGGTGTGGACGACCCCGTGACCTCCGGCGAGGTCCACGGCCTGACCCTGTACGAGGACGGCAAGTGGTTTTCCGCCGCGGGCGTCGAGGAAGTGGACAAGGTGAACCCGGCCGCCATCCGCGACCTGACCGTCGCGGTCGCCGGCGACTTTGCCGACCCGATGGGCACCGGGCCGCTCGTCGCTGGCCGGCGCGTGTTCGGCTCGCGCACCAAGCAAACGCTCGGCCAGGCGGTCCTCGGCGAAGGCATCGCGCGGGAACTCGGCCAGGACCAAAAGAAAGCCACTTTGAAGATCGGCGATACGTTCGACATCGGCCCCAAGCAATGGGTCGTGGTCGGCATCATGAAGTCGGCCGGCTCGACGTTCGACTCGGAAATCTGGGTCAAGCGCGACTACGCCGGCCCGCTGTTCGGCAAGACCGGCCACTCGACGTGCGTGCTGCGCACCGCCGACGCTGCCAGCGCGGCGCAACTGGCCACGGACCTGACGACCAACTACAAGGAGTCCGCGATCCAGGCGACCGTCGAGACGGAATACTATGAGAAGCTGAACACCACGAACCTGCAATTCCTGGTTACGATTGCCATTGTCATGTTCTTCATGTCGATCGGCGGCGTGGTCGGCGTGATGATCGTGATGTTCGCGGCAATCAGTCAACGTAGCAAGGACATTGGCATCTTGCGCATTGTGGGCTTCCGCAGCTGGCAGGTACTCGTCTCGTTCTTCCTGGAATCCTTGCTGCTCGCGGTGATCGGCGGCGTCATCGGCTGTGCGGTGGGTTCGCTGGGCAACGGCTATTCCGCGACGAGCATGGTCGGCGGCGGCGGGGGCGGCGGCAAAAGCGTCGTGCTGAAAATGAGCGTGGACACCAGCATCCTGATGTTGGGCATGCTGTTCGCGTTGGTGATGGGCTGCGTGGGCGGCCTGCTGCCGGCCATTTTCGCGATGCGGGTGCGGCCGCTGGAATCGCTGCGCTAACGGTGCCCCTTCATACCTCACCGAACTGGGGAGGACCGCCATGATTCGCCTCGGCGTCAACATCGATCACGTCGCCACGCTTCGCCAGGCGCGGCGGGCCGTGGAACCCGAACCCGTTACCGCCGCGCTGCTGGCACTGCTGGGCGGCGCGGACGGCATCACGATCCACCTGCGCGAGGACCGCCGGCACATCCAGGACCGCGATTTGCAGCTGCTGCGTCCCGTCGTGCCCAACCGATTGAACCTCGAAATGGCAGCCATTGACGCCATTGCCGACATCGCCTGCGCCGCGAAGCCCGACGAGGCGACCCTGGTGCCCGAACGCCGGCAGGAGTTGACTACCGAAGGCGGCCTCGACGTGCTGGCCAACGAAGCCGCCGTCGGCCGCATCGTTCATCGCCTCAAGCAGTGCGGCATCGAAGTGTCGTTGTTCATCGACCCCGACCTGCGGCAGATCGAGGCGGCGCGACGGCTGGGTGCCCATGCCGTGGAGATTCAGACGGCGCGCTACTCCGAGGCGCGCACGGCGACCCAGGTCCGGGACGAGTTACGAATGCTGCACGAGGCGACCGCGTGCGCGAAGGGTCACGGCTTACACGTCCACATGGGACACGGCCTGAATTACACGAACGTTCAAAGCGTGGCGGCCATTGAGGGCGTGGAAGAGTTGAACATCGGCCACAGCATCGTGGCCCGTGCCGTGCTGGTGGGGATGGAGCGTGCCGTGCGCGAAATGAAGGACGCGCTGCGCGACGGCTGGATGCGGCCGCGTTAGGTTCCTTTCGATTAAAGAGCCGTGGCTTGGATTGATACAAGCCCGACGCGCAAGCGAGGGACGGTCCCTCGCTCGCGCGTCGGGCTTGTGTCAAGTCGCCAGAGGTGAGTATACCTAGCTACTGCGGCGCGCCGGACCGACAACTGGGGCAGGACAAGAATGGGAACCAGCTGCGGCCCGCTTTCGGTTCTTCCACCCCGCCTTCACGCACCGGGGCGAGCGGGTCCTCCGGCACTTTCAGACACGACTGCCCGTAAAACGTCCGGCAGGAGCCGAACATGAACGTCAGGTCGGAGCGCAGGCTGCCGCAGCCGAACAGGTTGTGCGTGGTCCAGCAACCCACCGGCGGATGATTGTCGATGGCATTCGCAAGGGGGTGCGGACGATTCTCAATCGCCGCGCGCACCGGATGGGCGCGCGGCGTCGTCGTGGCGGCGTCGCCGTTTACCACGACGCCCGACGGGGCCGACACCATAGGAGCCTGGCCCGGCTGTTGGGTGATGATGTTGATTACCACCGGTTGCGGGGTCGGGCAGTTGCCGTCGGCACGGGCCAACCCGACGATGCCGAGACCCGCCAACGCCGCCAACGCCGCTTTGCAAAACAACTGCCTGGCCATCGGTGTTCCCTCCTGGAATGGCAAATAGCCGTAGGGTGCGACCCGTCCTTGGTATCGACCGCCTTGCGCGGCCGGTTCAACCTTCGCGGTTAATCCGAAAGACTTCGGCACGCGGCCGGTTACGGTCGTCGCATTTCGGTAATGTGGGGAAAGTGTAAGTGTCGAGATGCGGCCCTACGGCCCGTTCTCCGGCGGCGGCGGCGTGGGCGGGTGCGCCCGCTTCGTCGAAAGCGCGACGAGACAGCCCAGGAAAGTCGCGACGGCCCCCGCGCAAGCCCCGACGCCGAACAGGGCGAAATCGCGCCGGCTCAAAGTTTTCAAAGAGAACGGAACCGCGGCAGCGCCGGGAAGCGGCAACGGCATCAGTTCCACGTCAATCATCGATCCGGAGGCGGTTTCAGCGATGGCGTAGGGCGCGACACCTTTGCGTTTCATTTTTCTAAGGCGGCGCTTTTCCTGCGCGGCCTTGGACCGGCCGGTTCCTTTATTCGACCCCGCCGCCGCGTCCGTTACCGCGGGCAATGCCCTGGAGGCAACCGTGGGCGTGTCCACCGCCTTGCGCGAAGCGGGGTCGGTCGCGGGAGAGGACGCTTGTTTCGCGGTCGGCTTGTGGTCTTCCACTTCCAGCCAGGTCAGGTAGGTCCGCATCTTCGGATCGTTTTCGGGCGCGGTCAGGGTGTCGTTGCCTGCCGCGAGGAAGACGTGCAACGCCTGAGCCGCGCGTTCCGGCGTCGGGTAACGGCCGGTCGCTTCCTTTGCCAACATCCAGTTGACGATCTGCTGGAGGCCGTCGGGCACCGCCGGGTTAAACTTGTTCAGCGGCGCCGCGACCTCCGTGGCGTGCCGGATCATCTGGTTGATGATGTTGGAATCCGGAAACGGCGGCTGCCCGGCAAGCAGGTGGTAGAGCACGCAACCGAGGCTGTAAATGTCGGCACGGATGTCGATGGTCCGCGCGTCGCGCGCCTGCTCCGGGGCCATGTAGTCGGGCGTGCCGAGCAGGACGCCCTCGCCGGTCAGGCTCGGGTCGAGGCTGGATTCTTCCTCCGCCGCCTCGCTGAATAGCGTCCGGCCCAGGCCGATGTCGAGAATTTTTAAGGTACTGCCGACCGTGGAGGACGGCGGCGGTTTCGGCGCCGGCACCAGCATCAGGTTCGCGGGCTTCAAGTCCCGGTGGACCAAACCCTGGTTGTGGATGTGTTGGAGTCCTTGCAACGCCTGGTAAATCAGCCGCACTGCTTCGGCGGGCGGGAAAATCTTGCGCCGGGCCATCACCTCGTCGAGCGGTTCGCCTTCGAGGTATTCCATGACGAGGAAGTGCAGCGCGCCGGCCTTGCCGACTTGAAAAGTGCGCACGATGTTGGGGTGCTTCAGGCGCACCGCGAGCCGTGCTTCGCGCTGAAACCGTGCCTGCATGTGCGGGTCGCGCGCCTTCGACGGCGGCAGAACTTTGATGGCCACGATCTGCCCGAGCTGGTGTTGCGCCTTGTAGACGCCGGCCATGCGCCCCTGGCCGAGCCGTTCGAGGATCTTGTACTCGTTGAGGAAAAAGCCGTCGGCGTGGCCGCGCACCAGAAGGTAGGCCTGGTACTGTGTCAGGTAGCGGTTGCTGACCAGCCAGTCGGCAAAGCGGCTGAGGTTTGTGGAAGCGTCTTTGGCCTCCGCCTGCCAGCGCGCGTACAGGTTCCGTGCCTCGTCGATGGGAAGCAGCTTACTGCGAATTAACAGGCCGTAAACGTTTTGGACCGTCAGTTCCATGCGACCCTCACGAAGGATCGGGTGTCGGGTGTCGGGTGTCGGAGAAGATCGGGTGTCGGGTGTCGGGTGTCGGGTGTCGGGCGTCGGAGAAGATCGGGTGTCGGGTGTCGGGTGTCGGGTGTCGGAATTGGCTGACAGCTAATAGCTGACAGCTAACAGCTATTTTATTTCCCTGTATTTCCGAGACCCGACACCCGACA
>JBBRLG010000135.1:0-13852 GCA_038231495.1 Gemmatales bacterium
ACTGCACCCAATGGGCCGTGCCGATCGCGCGGTCCTCCGGGCGGCAGGTTAGCAGGTTTGCCGGGTACGCCGTCGGTCCCAGGTGCAAACACAACTCGCCGCCGCGTAGCTCGCGCCACGGGGCCAGTTCTTCGGTCAGCCGCGATTCGTCGGCCACGGCGATGAGCAGCGCGGCTTGCAACCGGTCCGGGCCGGGCAGTAAGCGATTATAAAGGTCCAGTTCTTGCTGAACGCGCCGCGGCTCGTTGAGGCGTGCGATGCGCAGGATGTCCTGCACGCGAAACCAGAGCGTTTGCCGATTCTCGAACAGGAGCGTCAGCCGCGGGCCGATGCGCACCCGGCGGTAGCGATCCAGGTAGCGGCCGTGGGCTTCAAAGAACTCGCGCCGCCGGCCCGCGAACTCTTCCAACGGCAACAGGTCGTCCAGCGTCAGGGCGTTCATGACCCGGCCCCCGCCGGCTTCCGTGCCGGACTGATGACGCTCGTGTAGAGCAAGCCGCCCAGGAGTGCGCCGAGGATCGGGCCGACCCAATAGACGGGGTGGTCCGCGAACGGGGCGGTCGCTTTCAACGGCTCGACGCTCTGTTGCCAGAGCGCAGGGCCGAACCACCGGGCCGGGTTGGCCACGCCGCCCGTCAGGTAAAAGGCGGCGAGTGTCAGCACTACTTGCGTCAGCCCCGCGTACAGGCCGCCCAGGCGCGGCGCGGTGCGGTCGAGCAGGGTGGCGAAGATCACCACCGTGAGCACGAACGTCGCGAAGGCTTCGACACCGATGCCGGTGAACAGGCTGGTCCAGGTGACGGCCTCGCCGTCGGCCAGGAGGTAGGCACCCAGGTGCGGCGTCCCCAGCCGGCTTTGGAGGAGCGAAGGTTCGGGGAACACGAAGCGCAACGCCAGGCCGGCCAGCAGCGACCCCGCCAGTTGCACGGCAATCAGGGCCGCGGTTTGCCAGCCGTCGAGCCGCCGGCACACCCACAGCATGAGCGTGATCGCAGGGTTGAGACAGCCTTCCGAGATGCGGGTGGAAAGCGTGAGGAGGACGGCCAGGGCACACCCGTTGGCCAGGGCGATGGCCCACAACATATCGAAACGCGGCTGGCCGCTCGCGACGGGCACGTTGGCGGCACAGACGACGCCGCCGGTGAGGACGACCAGGCAAAAGGTGTAGAATAGTTCGGCGGTGTAGACGCGTATCTTGTTCTCCATGTCGGCCCTCGCCTGGGTGATCCGCGGGTATTCAAACGCTGCGCCGGAGCGCTGGCAAGCCGGCTGTTGGGCAGGTGGGAAGGTAGCAGAACCAAGCCGGGGAAGGTAGGGCGTTTTGGGCGGGCGCGCGGCAGGCACCAGCAACAAAGCGCACCAAGGCGGCGGCAAGGGCGACGACATCGTCAACCGCCCTTCCGCACGAATCGGCTCACATGCGGCTGAGCAGTTCCTTCTTCTTCGCCTCGAACTCCTCCGGGCTGAGGATGCCCATGTCGCGCAACTCGGCGATCTGCTTGATTTGATCGGTGATGCCCAGCGTGCCCGCAACCGGCGCGGCGGCCGGTGCGGCCGGGGCCGGCGCGGGGGCCGCCCGATTTTGCACGTTGCGCATCTCGAACCAGTTCCAGAGGTCGGCTTCGAGTTTCTTGATCCAGGCCGCGCCGCCCGCCGCCGTGAGCCAGGTGACGCCGCCGGTGAACAGGCCGGTCAGGCCCGCGCCAGTCAAGTTCTCCACCCACTTGCCGGTGCCGATGTCCACCGTGTATTCGCCGCTGGTCCCCTCGATGCGCACGTTGAACGCCTGGTTGGTCCCCAGCAAGGTCCGAATGTTGGACGTTTTGCGGGCCTGGAGAAGATGGACGCCCTGGTTGTCGGCGGCCTGCACCTCGAAGCCGTTGGCGATGAACCAGCCCTTGAGGTCCGTGGCCAGCTGCTGAAGGTCCGAGCTAACGGCGGGGAAGGTTTTCTGCGTCATGGCTGTCGTCCGCGAGAATGGCGTTGGGTCCGGGAGTGGGCTGATGTATCGCCAACGCTAACAACTGGACCGGCAGGGTGCAAGCAAGAACTGGGGATAGTGGGGGGGCGAAATCGCCAATAATCTCACCGGCCCGCATAGCGTGTGGGGTCGGGAACGCCGGCTTGTTCAAAACCGGCGCGGCGAATTTGGCACGAGTCACACCGGCCACACGCGCCGCCGTCCGCCGCGGGGTCGTAGCAGCTATGCGTCAGCCCGAAATCGATGCCCCGTTCCAGGCCGCGGCGGATGATGTCCGCCTTGGACAGTTGGATCAGCGGCATGTGGACGCGGAAGTTGCCGCGCTTTTCGACGCCGGCCCGCGTCGCCAGGTTGGCCAAGCGCTCGAACGCCTCGATGAATTCGGGCCGACAGTCGGGGTAGCCGGAATAGTCAACCGCATTCACGCCCATGAAGATGTCGAAACTCCCTAAAACCTCCGCCCACGCCAACGCCAGGGACAGGAAAACCGTGTTGCGTGCCGGGACGTAGGTGATCGGGATGTGGCCGGTCATCTCCTGAGCCGAACGGTCGCGCGGCACTTCCAGGTCGGCCGTGAGCGCGGAGCCGCCGAACGCCCGCAGGTCGAGTTGCACGACCCGCTGCTCGACCGCGCCGAGCGCCGCCGCCACATTTCGGGCCGCGGCCAGTTCGGCGATGTGGCGCTGCCCGTAGGCGACGGTCAGCGCGTGACAGCGATAGCCGGCGTGCAGGGCCAACGCCAGCGCCGTCGCCGAATCGAGGCCGCCGCTGAGCAGCACCACTGCGTTTTTTGCTTGCCGGGTCGTCATGGTTGTACCTCTGGCCTGCCTCTTTCGCACTGGCGGCCTAGAACCGGGGTGCCGACGATCGGGGGCACGCCCTGGGCGTGGTAAAACGTTCGGGAAGTCTACCGCGCGGGAACGAAGGAACGCGCCCACGTCGCGTCGCCCGGCGGCAACGGCGGCTCGGGTTCGCCGGTGTAAAGGTAATCCTCGTAGGCGGCGGCATCGTAGAGGCGGTGTAGCATTTGTTGCAAATCGAGGCAGGCGTCGGCGTGCGGGGCGCGCAACGGAATGGGAATCAGCGGCAACCGCTCGCGCAGGTGGATCGGCCAAAGGCCGGCTTGGGGACGCTCGTCGTGACGGCTGACGAGGACGTAATAATCGCACGCCGGCAAGTCCTCCAGCGGCAGCCGCGGCCCGGCACGCAACAGGTCGATCTCCACGAGGTTGACCCAACTGGCAAAGAGCCGCCGCCGCTTGGCCAGGTACTGTTCGCGGTCGGGGCCGGTGCGTTTGTTCGACGGGCTGAGTAGTTCGACGACCGTAATCAATTCGCGGGTTTGCCGGTCGCGGATCTCAACAAACGTCTCGCGCTGTTCGTCGATCGCAACGGGAACCTGGACGAAAGACGGCGCTCGCAAGGTCGTAGACGAAGGCAATTCGTGGATATAGACGTTTTCATCGAGTTTGGCGATGAAGTTTGGTCGAATTTGCGGCGTCAGTAATTCCGCGGCCAACGGCAGAAAGCGTTCGTGAAAATCGTGCCACGTTTCGTCCCGTTCGAGATACGGATTCATGCCGGGAAAGGGTGAGGGCATGGCGCGGTCCTTTGGTGGAGTTCCTTTTGGATAATTCTACTTGCCACGCCCTCATCTGTCAGCATTGGTGTTGCGCCATACGGCTCTTTTGCCTTTGGAATTCTTGAGGTTTTGCGAAGTATGCGAGAGAGGGCCGGGGTCTACGTCGAACTTGTTTGGAATCCCGCGGAGCCTAAGATGGGGCAAAGGGAACGTGGACGAGAGCGTTAAGTTAAGGCGAGCCGGGAGCGTAAGCGACCGGAGGTTAACAAAGGAACCGGCCACGAACGACATCGATCCCGATGAACTGCGACCCTACGGTACGGTCCTCACGCTAGAAGCCGAGGCGGGCCGGCTCCCCCGCGCCTACGGCGTCGAGGACGCGGTCGCCGCGCTCGTCAAGGTGCTGACCGGGGACGCGCCGCGCGCCGCCGTCCTGGTCGGCGAGTCCGGCTGCGGCAAGACGGCCCTGGTGTACGAATTGGTCCACCGGCTGCGCATCGACCCGGACGGGCCGTGGTACGTCCTGCGCGTCGCGCCGGCGGAGTTCCTGGCCGGGACCATGTACCTCGGCGAGTGGGAGACGAAGCTCAAGAAGCTCGTCGAGGCCGTCTGCCACCCGCGCCGCGTCATTCTGTATGTGCCCAACCTCGAAGAGTTGGCCACCACGGGCGTGTCTTCCAAGAGCGATGCCAACGTCGCGACGGCCCTGGCACCGCACATCGAACGCGGTGAAGTGGCCATCCTCGGCGAGAGTACGTTGGAGTCGTTTCGCAAGGGGCTGGGGGCGAATCGCTCTTTGCGGCGGCTGTTTCATGCGGTGCAACTCACGCCCGCCGACGCCGACGATACCCGTGCCATCCTGCAAGCGGTGGCGGAAGAGGCGGCCGTCGAGGTCCCCGAACCCGTCGTCGAGAGACTGCTGGAACTGGCCGATTTCTACGTCTCCGGCACGGTCCAGCCGGGGCGCTCGGTCGGCCTGTTGCGCCGCGTCCTGGGGTCCGTGACCGAGCGCACCGGCCCCGTCACCCAGCGCGAAATCCTCGACACGATCTCGTCGTCCACCGGCATCCCGGTCGATTTTCTCGACGACGCGGTGCCGTTGGACCGCGCCCGGACGCGCGCCTTTTTTGAGGCGCGCGTCATGGGGCAGCCCGAAGCCGTCGAGGCCGTGCTCGACATGGTTACACTCGTCAAGGCGGGCCTGACCGACCCGAACAAGCCGTTCGGCGTGCTTATGTTCGTGGGGCCGACCGGCGTGGGCAAGACCGAGTTGGCGCGGTCGCTGGCGGAGCTACTGTTTGGCGACCCCGCGCGCATGGTGCGGCTGGACATGAGCGAGTACGCCACCTACGAGGCCTACGAACGCCTCATCGGCCAGGGGGCGAACGCGGGCCTGTTGACCGCGACCGTGCGCGAGCGGCCGTTCTGCGTGCTGCTCCTGGACGAGATCGAAAAGGCCCACCTGAACGTCTACGACCTGTGCTTGCAAATCTTCGACGCCGGCCGGCTGACCGACGTGCAGGGGCGCACGGCGGACTTCCGGCGAACCATCATCGTGATGACCTCCAACGTCGGCGCGCGGGTGCAGCAGGACGCCCCGGTCGGCTTCGGCCGGGTCGTGCCGCCGCAGGACCCCAACCTCATTTTGCGCGAGTTGAGCCGCTCGTTCCGGCCAGAGTTCCTCAACCGCATCGACCGCATCATCACGTTCCGCCCGCTGTCCGAGGAGACGGCGGAAAAGATCGCACGGCGGGAGTTGGGTCACGTCGTCGAACGCGGCGGCATCGCCCGACGGCGGCTGGTGGTGGACGTGGACCCGGCGGTGCTGCCGCTCTTACTGCGCGAAGGTTATTCCCCCGCGTACGGGGCGCGGCCCCTGAAGCGCACCGTCGAACGCATGGTCCTCTTGCCCGTGGCCAAGGTGATCGCGTCGGGCGAGGCCGCGGCGGGTTCGGTGCTGCGCCTCGTGGCGCGGCGCGGCCGTGTCGAGGTCGAAGTGATCGCCCCGGAGAACGGCGACACGACGGCCGTGGCGGAGACGGCGCCGCGCTCGCCGGTCAAGGACCGTGCCGAACAGTTGTACGCCCGCGTTGCGGGGCTGCGCGACGGTATTGCGCCTTTGTCCGACCGCAAATCGGAGTTGTTGGCGCGGGCGGCCGTGCCGGGTTTGTGGGACGACCGCGACGCGGCGCAAACCCTTTACGACGAGGTCTACCGCATCGACGGCGTGCTGGGGGCGTTGGCTCATCTGGAGCGCGCAGCGCGTGACGTGGTGGAGTCGCTGCGCCGGGTGCGCGGCGGCGAGCGCGACGGTTCGAGGTGGCCGGCGAAGCTCGACGCGCTGGAGGCCAAGGCGGCCCACGTTGAGTTTTTGATCGGCTGCCGCAGCGCCCGCGACCTCGGCGACGCCTTCCTGACGCTGCGGCGCGTGGCGACGCACGGCGGCGAACTCGACGCCGTGGCTACCCTGGCCCGCATGTACATGAACCTCGCCCGGCGGCACCAACTCGACGTGGAAGTGATCGACGACCACCGGGGCGGCGACCCGCCGGAAGACGCGGTCACGCTGCTCGTCACCGGCGCGGGGGCGCACGCCCTGCTCGCCGGCGAGACGGGGTTGCACCAGGTCGCGCGCGCCAAAGGCCCGCGCCGCGACGGCAAACGCGCGGCAGACCGGGAAGTCGTTCGCGTCGAGGTGCTGCCGGTGCCGGGCGGCACCGATCCGTCGGAGCGCGACGCGATCACCGCCGAGGTACGTCCCTTGACCGAGGCGGCCGCCCGCTTTTTCGCCCGGCCCAAATTGGAAATACAATTGCGCCACGGGCCGTCCTTGCTGACGTTGCGGGCGTGGACGGATCGGTCGAGGGCGGAGGCGATCGAACGGCTAAGCTGGCTACTGCGGGCGCGGGTGATCGCCGCCCGCGCCGCGGAGTCCGACCCGGCGGCCGCGCCGGTCGTGCGCCGTTACTCCTTCGGCCCGGCCCCGCTGGTGCGCGACGCCCGCACCGGCCGGACGACGGGCCGGATTGACGACGTGCTGGAAGGGCACCTCGACGCCTTTTTGCAACCGCCGGCCAGGGAGGGGTGATTTTGCCGCTTGCGGCGTTGCGGTCCCGCAACGCCGCAAGCGGCAGCACCTTGTTTGTCGTCCTCTGTTGATCCGTGTTCATCTGTGGCTAATTCTTGCATTTCTTAGTGAGCTGACTTCATGACGACCGCGAAACTGCGCTGGGGCATCCTCGGCGTCGCCAAGATCAACGACCGGCTGCTGCCTTCCTTCGCCCGTGCCGAAACCGCCGACCTGCGGGCCATCGCCAGCCGCTCGCTCGACCGCGCCCGTGCGGCGGCAAAGGCGGCAGGCATCCCGACGGCCCACGGCAGTTATGAAGCGCTGCTGCACGACCCGGAAATCGACGCGGTGTACATCCCGTTGCCGAACACCCTGCACGACGAATGGACGCGCAAGGCCGCGGAGCACGGCAAGCATATTCTCTGCGAAAAACCGCTCGCCCCCACCGCGGCGGCGGCGCAGGCACTCGCGGCGTTCTGCAAGGCCAAGGGCGTGCAGCTCATGGACGGCTTCATGTGGCCGCACCACCCGCGTACCGCCCATTTGCAGCACTTCCTCAAGGACGGCGGCATCGGCGAGATACGCCGCGTCACCGGCACGTTTACTTTTCCGTTGCCGCTCGAACCGCAGAACATTCGCCTCAAGCCAGAGACGGCGGGCGGCAGTTTGCTCGACGTGGGCTGCTACCCGGTCTACGGCATCCGCTGGGCGTTCGGTGCCGAGCCGGTGCGCGTGCAGGCGTGGGCGCGGTATCACGGCGGCGACGGCGTGGACCTGGAAATGAACGGCCTGTTGTGGTTGGCGGACGGGCGGGTCGGCGTCTTCGACTGCGGCTTCACGCTGCCGTTGCGCGGCTGGTTGGAAGTCGTCGGCACGACGGGGACGGTGTTCGTTCCCGACCTGTGGGTGCCGCCGACGCGGGCCGTGTACCAGGTGCGGCGCGAGGGCCGCCCGGTGGAAGAAGTCGCGATCGAAGGCCACGACCAGGTCGCCCACATGCTCGACGATTTCGGCCGTGCCGTGCTGGGCGGGGTCCCAGTGCAACCCGCGGCGGAAGAGGCGGTGCGGACGTTGCGCGTCCTCGACGCACTGGCCCTGTCGGCGCGAGAGGGGCGTGAGGTCGCGGTCTAACGGCCGTTCCGCGTACCGCTTGCGGCTGAGCGCTCAGCCGCAAGCGGCAATTCACTAAACGGTCGGGGTCGCAGGAGCCGACGGCGCGGGTTCCGTGCTGGCGGGCGGGGCTGGCGGTGGCGGGGCAACGGGCGGTTCTTGACCGGCCAGCAGGATGTGCTTGACGAGCACGCTGACGTACGGCTGGCGGTGGCCCTTCAACCGGCGGTGGTTCTTCCGGCGGCGGAAGTGTTGGATCGTGACCTTGGTGGATGGGTGATCGACCACTTCGGTCAGCACGCGCACGCCGGCGACCACGGGGGTGCCGATGTGTAAGTCGTCGTTGTTTTTGCAGAGCAGCACGCGGTTGAACTCGACGCGGGCACCGACCTCCGCTTCGCGGAAATCGACCTTGACCACGTCGCCTTCTTTCACGTTGTACTGGCGGGAACCGTCTTCAAATACTGCGTACATGGCTGGTTTCTTCGCTCGTTTCCTGCCGCGGCGCGGCCGTCTACTCCCGTCGAACGCAAGCCGTTAAGGTAGCAGGTGCGCGGGGGGTTGACCAGAGGGCAACAACAGCTAGGGGGCGATCCCGCCCTCACTCCCGGCGGAAAAATCGGCGAAGGCTCAATTCAGATAATCCTGCCCGACCAGCGCGAGGACTTTGTCCGAAGCGGTCGGCAGTTCCCCGGCAGCCCGCAGCTTCACCCGTGCGCGCAGCGCGACGCCGCTTTTTGCCGCGTCAAAACCCTGCGTCGGCCAATCGACCAACCAGCGCGGCGTAGCGGTCCAGGCGGTCGCCGGTCGCGCCGCTCATCGCCTGGACGACGTGCGGCCAATTGATCAGGCTCAGGTGGTCGCCGTCCCAAACCTCAAAGTCTTCGCCGTACCGCGCCGACGCCACGGAAACGATGCCATCGTTGGCTCCTTCCAACTTTTCCAGGATGCCCGACGGCACTTGCCAGTGCGCGTTCAGCCAATCGCGATCGATCTTGCCGGCCACGGAGAAGTAACGCACGTTCGGCGCGTCCGGCGTGGCGTCGTTGAATTCTTTGCAGCGCTCGACGGTCAGGTCGTGAAACGCCTGATGCGGCAGGCCGACGTACTCGAATAGCGGTTGCAAAATCGGCGCGAGCCGGCGGATGCCCCAGCTGGCGAACGCGGTGCCGCGGTGCGGCGTGCCCAGGGTCGTCAGCGACAGGACGCGATCTGCCATGCCCAGGCGCGTTATCATGTGCCGGGAGTCGAGGCCGCCCATGCTGTGGCTGAGCAAGTGGACCGGTTCGCCGGGGTACTCTTTCTCGATCTGTTCCTTGAGCTGCGCGGCGCGGTCGGTGATGCCGCCCATGGGACTGAGCCGGGCCAGCAGCACGCGGTTGCCGGCGGCGCGCAGGGCGTCGGGGATGCCGCGAAAGTAATTCGTCACCACCCAGCCGCCCATCGCGACCCGGTCGAAACCGAGCAGGCCGTGGACCATCACAATCGGGGCGCGTAACGTTGCGATCTTCATGGCACTTGGTCCTTCGTGCGGAAGGTGGGTGCATTCGATGTATTTTAGGTGAGGGTTGCCGAAACGTACAACCCTCCTGCGTTTGCCGCGGGCCGAACACTCCACTACACCATCAGAACACCCGACAGCACACCACCAACCGAGGGGCGAACATGGCGATCGAGAAGGCGGAACCCGGCAAGACGCGCGTCGGCTGGATCGGCACCGGCGTGATGGGCCAGTCGATGTGCAAACACCTCGTCGCCAAGGGCTACACGGCCACCGTCTACAACCGCACCAAAAGTAAGGCCCAACCCGTCCTCGACGCCGGCGCGACCTGGGCCGACACGCCCAGGGCTCTGGCCGAGCGCTCCGACGTGGTGTTTGCCATCGTCGGCTTCCCGAAAGACGTGCGCGCAGTGTTCCTCGGCGCGGACGGTGCGTTGGCGGGCAGTCGGGCGGGTATCGTGCTGGTAGACATGACCACCAGCGAGCCGTCGCTGGCGCGTGAAATCCATGAGGCTGCGCAGGCCAAAGGCGTTTACGCCCTGGACGCCCCCGTGTCGGGCGGCGACGTGGGTGCCAAGAACGCGGCCCTGTCGATCATGGTGGGCGGCGACGCCCCGGTGTTGGAGGCGGTCAAGCCGCTGTTGGAGTGCCTGGGCAAGACGATCGTTCATCAGGGGCCGGCGGGGGCGGGTCAGCACACGAAGATGGTGAACCAGATTCTGATCGCGACGAACATGATCGGCGTGTGTGAGGCGCTGCTGTACGGTTACAAGGCGGGGCTGGACCTGAAAACGGTGCTGCAATCGGTAGGCGGCGGCGCGGCGGCGAGCTGGTCGCTGAACAACCTGGGGCCGCGGATCATCGACCGCAATTTCGAGCCGGGGTTCTTCGTCGAGCACTTTATCAAGGACATGGGCATCGCCCTGGACGAGGCCCGGCGGCTGAACCTGGCGCTGCCCGGCCTGGCGCTGGCGAACCAGCTGTACCTGGCGGTGCAAGCCCAGGGTTGGGGGCGGAAGGGCACGCACGCGCTGATGCTGGCGCTGGAGTTACTGTCGAAGGCGCGGTAGATTCCGGCATTGCCGCTAGCGACTGAGCGCTAAGCCGCAAGCGGCAAGACGGCGCTACCTGGAAATATTGGCACAATCGGCAAGAATTTTCGGGCGCGGCCGACGAATACTCCTTTGCGATGCCCGCTACAAACGGTAAACTCAGCGCTGGTTAGCGGCGGGTGCCATGCCTGAATTCGTGACGTGTCCGGTCTGTGGCTGCAAGATGCAAGTGGCCGAGAGCCTCCTCGGCCGGCGCGTGCGGTGTTTCGGCTGCGAAGAGCGTTTCGTCGCCGCCCCGGAAACGGCACCGCTACCTCTGCCCAAGGACCGCCCCGACCGGCCTTTGCCGCACCCGCCGCGCCGCGAGCCGGCTGACGACGGCGGCCGGGACGGGCCGTATTGCCCCGCGTGTGGACGGGTCGTGCCCTGGCAGGTGGGTTATTGCCCGCACTGCGGCGAGGAGTTCGACAACACCCCCTACGAGCGGGGACCGGCCCGGCGCCGCTTCCGCCGCGACTCCGTGCCGCACCGCGGTTCGCTGTTGACCACGCTGGCCAACGTCGGCCTCGCCGCCGGCGCGCTGTCGCTGTGCCTGTTCGGCGCGGGCACCCTGGTCGCCGTGCCGCTCGGCATCACCGTGTTGGTCATGGCCCAGACCGACCTGGCACAGATGCACGAAGGCTTGATGGACTCGCAGGGCCGCAACCAGACCCAAACCGCCCGCGCCAGCGCCGTCACCGGCTTGGTCCTCAGCCTGGTCTTTGCCGGCGGCTACCTTGCGTTATTTTTAATGACGTTTTAGCACCGCCCGCCACCGTCGGTCGCCTTGCCGCTGCCAGCCAACGAGGAGTTATGCCGGAAATCATCACCTGCCCCGACTGCGGCCGCAAACTGCGCGTGTCGGACCAGCTCGTCGGCAAAAAGGTGAAGTGCCCCGACTGCAACGTGAAGTTCACCGGCGGCATTACGACCGCCCCCGCCGCCAAGGTGGGCAAGTCTGCCGTGCCGAAGCGCGCCACCGACGAAGACGAGGACGACGACCGCCCCCGCCGGCGCGGCCGTTCGCAGCGCGACGACGACGACGACGAGGAGAACGACGACCGTCCCCGGCGCGACCGTTTCAAATCCACCCCGGAGCAGAAGCGGGCCGGCTGGAAAATGACGCTGCTCGGCCTGAACCTGCTCTGCTACGCCACCTACGTCCTCATGGGCATCGTGGTCGTCGAAGCGCTCGGCTGCTCCGTCATCGCCCTGATCGGCGTCGTCGGCATGAGCTCGATGAACAACGACCCCAACGTCGGCCTCGGCTCCTTGATGGGTGCCGGCATCGCCGCCTTTTTGCTCTACGGCTTTCTGTTCCTGGGTTACACCCTTTTCCTGGTGGTCCAGGTCACGGGCCACGGCTTCTGCATCGCGGTGCCGCAAAAGGTCGGGACCATCCGCAAGCCCATGGCCATCGCAACCTTTTGCTGCATTAGTGCCATGGTCTTGCTCGGCTTCCTCGGTTGCGGCGTGAGCTACGGGCTGCGCAGCCAGGGCGGCATGGTCATCGGCTTTGTGCCGCTGGCCATTTCCATCGGCTACCACGTCTGTTACTTTCTGTTCCTGAAAGCGGTGGCCGACGCGCTGCGCGATCCCGTACTGGGCAAACAGCTGCTGACGTTCACGATCGTGTTGCCGACCGTGTGGGTGCTGTCGATGTGCATGTATTTCGTCATGGTTTTCGCCCTGGCCGGCAGCATGATCGGCACGATGTCGTCGGGCAACGCCGACTACCTGGCGGGGGGCGGCCTGTTCGGGATGGGTTGCAGCATTCTGTTCTTTTGCGTTTACGTCGGCCTGTTCGTCTGGTACACGATGCTGATTCACCAGGTGCGCAACGCCGTCCGGGGCTATTTGGAGTAAGGGCGAAACGGACTTCATCAGCGGGTGTCGGGGACTATTTTTTTCTCATCGGGTTGGACTACCATGCCGAGCGTCATAGCGTGTCCGTCGTGTCAGAAGCAACTAAAGGTGCCGGACGAGTTGATCGGCCGCAACGTCAAATGTCCGGGCTGCAAGGAGACCTTCACAGCCCAGGTGCTGTCGCAATCGGCACCGGCCGCGCCGCCGCCGATGCCTCAGGAAGAAATTGCGGAGAAGCCGCGCAAGCGACCGGCCCCGCCTCCCGAAGAAGAAGAGGAGGACGAGGCACCGCCCCGGGCCGTCCGGCGCCGCGATGACGACGACGACGACGAAGGGGACGCACGGCCGTCGCGGCGACGGCGGCGCGGTGGTGCGCGGATGGAGCCGCACCGGGGCGTCCTCATCCTCCTGTTGGGCATCGGTTCGCTCGTCGTTTTCGGGCCGCTCGGACCGTTCGCCTGGATTCTCGGGAATAAAGATTTGAAAGAGATGGACGCGGGCCGGATGGACCCCGAAGGCCGCAGCCAAACGCAGATCGGCAAAATTTGTGGCATGATCGCGTCCATTCTGATGGTCGTCAGCTTTGTGGGGTTCTGCTTGATGTTCCTGCTTTGTGGGCTTGGTGGTATAGTCGGCGGCAACCACCCGTAAGCGGAATTGGCTGAAGGGCGAGCCGGGAGCGTAAGCGACCGGAGTCTGTCTCCGAATGCACTCCGGTCGCTTACGCTCCCGGCTCGCCAAGACGTTGGCGGCGCGCCGAGAAGTCTGTGGCTTTAATCAACCAGTCCTTGACCTGGCAGTTCGATCATGGCAACGGTAACTTCCTGTCCCAAGTGCGGCGAAAAGTTGCGCCTGCCCGACGACTTGTGCGGGCAGCGCGTGCGCTGCCCGCAGTGTACCGACACCTTCGTGGCGACGGACTCCTCCGCCCCGCCGCCCACACCCGCGCCGCGCCCGGCCCCGGTAGAAGTGCCTTTGCGACTTTCGCTCGACGATCCGGAACCCGTGCCGCCGTCGGCTGCGGCAGCGGCCGACGCGCCGCCCCAGTCGAAGCTGGTCGGTGCCATGGAGATCGACCTGTCGCTGGACGACGGGCCGAAGCCGGCACCCGCACCCGCACCAGTGCCCGTCCCGGTGCCGGCCGCCGCACCGCCGTCGGGTCGCGGCGACCGTTCCCGAGACGGCGGCCGCAACGGCGACCGGGAGCGCGACGACGACCGGGTTCGATGCCCGGTTTGCCGCCGGTGGATCGACGCCGACGCCCGCCGCTGCTACCACTGCGGCGAGCGCATGACGGACGGCCGGCGGTCGCGCTACTCGGACCGCGACCGCGACCGTTACGACGACGACCGTCCCGTTTCCCGCCGCGACACCGAACCGCACCGCGCCGGCATTGTGCTGACTATGGGCATCATCAGCCTGGCGGGCTTTTTCGTCATCCCGATTGTGCCGGTGATCTTCGGCGTCATCGGCTGGGTCATGGGGCAGGTCGATCTGCGCAAGATGCGCAAAGCGGAGATGGACCCGGAAGGCGAGGGCACGACGCGGGCCGGCTGGATTTGCAGCATCCTCGGCACGATTCTCAACGGCGGTTTTCTCCTCTTTTGCGGCGGCTTTTTCGCCCTGGGCATGTCGGGCGCTTTCGACGGCG
>JBBRLG010000136.1:0-13786 GCA_038231495.1 Gemmatales bacterium
CATGGACTTAAGGCGCGTGCCGCGGGCTTTCTACACACCCGTCCACCTGTTTCGGCGCTTTTCGGCGCCGAAAAGCGCCGAAACAGGTGGACGCTTGTTCCAAAACCCTCTAGTCCCTGCCTTAAGTCCATGCCATTCGGGACGGGCACGTTTATGAGTTCGTACAGCGAATCTCAATAATGTGCCCGTCTCCTTTGTTCGCCGCTTAAAGGGAGAACTGCCATTCACCGTGTCCGAAGAAGGTGGCTAGTCCATGAAAAAGTTAGCGGGGAAGAAGATGCTCGGCCCCACCCTGCAGGAAATTGAATTGGTGCCGATCACGGATCCGATTCGATTGGCAGCGATTGACCGCCGGCGCAAAGCGGTCCAAAGAGCAACGGCCGCGGCCGAGCGAAATGCCGGCAAGCGCAAATCACCCAAACGCAAGTGAGCGTCGCCCGACCGCTGTGGGCCGGGGAAAAGCAGCGTCCGTTTTGTTTACGACCGGGGCAGTAAACTGCACTCCTCGCTGTTGATCTGAACGGGGAAAGCGGGGCCGATTGGCGGTTTCCCGCCGCCTTATTCCCCGCCCTGTTCCACGTCCGGGGCGAAGCCGCGGCGAAGTGTGTTCTCCGTAATCGTCCGCGGCAGCACGAATTGCAGCAAATAATCCGGGCCGCCCGCCTTCGAGCCGATGCCCGATAGCTTGAAGCCGCCGAACGGCTGGCGGTCTACCAACGCACCCGTGATCTTGCGGTTGATGTACAGGTTGCCGACGCGGAACGCGCGCTTCACCCGCGCGATGTGCTCCGGGCTACGCGAGTACAGGCCGCCCGTCAGCGCGTACTTGGTGCCATTCGCGATCTCCAAAGCGTGCGTCAGGTCGCGCGATTTTAGCACCGCCAGGATCGGGCCGAAAAACTCTTCCTGGGCCAGCGACGAACTCGGTGACACTTCCGCGAAGACGTGCGGGGCGACGTAATAGCCCTCGTCCGCCAGGGTGCCGAGGTCGCCGGCGTACACCAACTTGCCTTCTTTCTGGCCGTTTTTGGCCACCGCTTGCAAACGCTTATAAGCCTCCTCGTCGATCACCGGGCCGAAGCCGCAACCGGCTTCCTCGGCGGGGGCGATCTTTAGGCTGCGCGTCGCTTTCACCAGACGGTCCACGAAACGGTCGTGCAGCGCCTCCGGCACGATGACGCGACTGCACGCCGAACACTTTTGGCCCGCATAGCCGAACGCGCTCCAGACGACGCCGTGGACCGCCTCGTCCATGTCGGCGTCGTCGTCGATGATGACCGCGTTCTTGCCGCCCATCTCGGCCAGCACGCGCTTGACGTGGTCCTGGCCGGGTGGCGTCTCCGCAGCTTGCCGGTTGATCGCGAGACCCACGCCGCGCGAGCCGGTGAAGGCAATCATCGCCACGTCGGGATGGTTCACGAGCGTCGGGCCGACCTCCTCGCCGACGCCGGGCAGGTAACTCACCACGCCGCGCGGCAGGCCGATTTCCTGGAAGACTTCCATCAGTTTCGCGCCGGTGACGGCGGACTGCTCGGCAGGTTTCAGAATGACGGGGTTGCCGGTGACGAGCGCCGCCGTCGCCATGCCGGTCAGGATCGCCAGCGGGAAGTTCCACGGGGCGATGACGACCGTGACGCCCCGCGCCTCGTAGAAGTAGGCGTTGTCCTCGCCGGGCACGTTGCGCAGCCGTGGGGCGGCGAGGCGCAACATCTCGTGGGCGTAGAAGTCGCAGAAGTCGATCGCCTCGGCCACGTCGGCATCGGCTTCGCGCCACGGCTTGCCGGTTTCGTAGATTTGCCACGCCGACAACTCGAAGCGGCGGCGGCGCATGACCTTGGCCGCCGCGAACAGGTAGTCGGCCCGCTGCGCCGGGTCGGTGTCGCGCCACCCCGCGAACGCGGCGACCGCGGCGGCGACGGCCTGCTGGGCGTGTTCCGCTGTCGCCCGCCCGCACTGGCCGACGACCTGGCGCTTGTGCGACGGATTGAGCGAGGGGACGAACGCTTGCGTCGCGACCGACTGGTTGTTGATGACCGGCGCGTAGTTCTTGCCGAATTGGCCGGCGACCTGGGTGAGGGCGGTTTCCATCGCCTTGCGCGCCTCGGCCTTGCCGAAGTCGGTCAGCGGCTCGACTTCCAGGACGTGGGGCGTGCCGGCCGGCGCGCGGTGTTCGCCGGCGAGCGTCCCGTTCTGCTGCTTGTGGTTCAAGGCGGCACTCTTTTGCTGGGGGTTCATGAGCAACTGCTCCTCCGGCACGTTCTCGGTGAAGCTGGCGCGCAGGAAAGACTCGTTAGCCGTGTTTTCGAGCAACCGCCGCACCAGGTACGCCATGCCCGGCAGCAACTCGCCGTAGGGCGTGTAGACGCGGACGCGCTGGCCCATCGCGACCAGCGTGTTCTTGATCGGCTCGGCCATGCCGTAGAGCATCTGGATTTCAAAACTGCGCGCGGGCACGTCGAGGGCGCGGGCCAGTGCCAGAATATGGGCCAGGCTGCGGACGTTGTGACTGGCGAACGCCGGCCGCAGCCACTGGCGGTTTTCGAGCAGGAAGCGCGTCAGCTGTTCGTACTGGGCGTCGGTATGCCACTTGTGCGCCAGCACCGGCGACGGCCACGCGCGCTGCCGCGACAAGATCGTTTCGTAATCCCAGTAAGCACCCTTGACCAGCCGCACCCAGACGGCGGTGCCGCGCCGTTGTGCCCAGCGGGCAAGCTGTTCCAGGTCGGCGGGGCAGTCGCACAAGTACGCCTGGACCGCGATGCCGACATCGGGCCAGTCGCGGAACTCGTCCTCGTCCAGCACCTCGCGGAAGATTTGCAGCGTCACATCCTTGAGGGCGTACTGTTCCATATCGACGTTGACGAACGCCCGCTGCTGCCGGGCCGCTCGCAGGATGGGCCGCAGCCGTTCGCGCACCGCGGCACTGCTGCCAACCGGGTCGATGGGATCGAACTGGCTGTACAGTGCCGACAGCTTGACCGAGACGTTGACGCGCGGCAGCGGCCCGCGGTCGTCGCGGTCGATCTGGTCGTTGGCCTCCCAGGTGTTGACCGTCCGACTGAGGCCGGTGAGGATGTCGAGGTATTCCTTTTCCGACTGCCCGGCCTCGTCCTCGGTGATGGTCGCCTCGCCTAACAGGTCGATGGTAAACGCGAGCGACCGGCGGCGCATGCGGCCGATGTTGGCCAGCGCCTCGTCGATGTTGGCACCGGCGATGAACTTGCGGGCCAGGCGTTCGGCGGAGCGGTGCGCGGTCGCGGCGAGCAGTCCGCCGAGCACGCCGCGGCTGGGCAGGACGCGCAGGCCGAGCGTCAGCCAACCGGGCAGGCGGTCGTGGGCCTCGCCGAAGTATTCGCGCAGATGGCTGGTGATGGCGGCGGGCGAACGCAAGAGGGGTAGTACGTCAACGAAGCGGAAGAGTTGGACCTTGACGGCCTCGTCGCCCATGCTCCATTCCATGAGGCGGTCGTCCCACCACGCGGGAGTGAACGGCACCGGGCCGCCGCGGTCGAGTCGGGCGAAGATCTCGCGGCCGTAGCGCTGCGTCAGGGATTCCAGGTCATTTGTGGTCGGCATGCGCGGTCCCGGAGAACAGGGGCTTCGGCACTGGTGGCTTGGGCGGTAGGTAGGTACTGTTGAGAACTTCATCCCAACTTGTCGCCGTAAGAATGCATTCACACATGAACTCAAGTCGGTTCACGTCTTCAATAATGAGAACGGCTGCCTCACGCGTCGGACCCGGTTCGCCGAAGCGAACGCGGCCCAGTCGGAGGAGCAACCTCTGCACCCGGAGCATGGACCCTTCCCTGTTGCCGTCAACATAGCCTTCGATCCATGAAATTGAGCATTCATGAGATCGTCCTACGGCCTTTCCTTCGTGGAGAATAACAGCCGTCAGCATTGATCCGCGCACTGCTCGACTCCTTGGAAAAAGTCTACAATATGCCAGCCGCTGAGCCGCAACCCGGTCGGAAGTCTATCGCCTGAGCGTTCAAGGGGTAGCTAACAGTTCATCCCAACTTCCCACGTTCAAAAGGCGTTTGGTAAGTCGTTCCAAACGTTCCGGATCGGTGATTGCTTCGATGGCCGCTGCGGTAGCAGCCTCTGGCTCATCAAAACGAACGCTTCCCAAGCTAAGGAGAATCTTCCGTACCGCGGTGACATGGCCTTTCACCTCCCCTTCCAGGCGGCCTTTCACCTCCCCTTCCAGGCGGCCTTTCACCTCCCCTTCCAGGCGGCCTTTCACCTCCCCTTCCTGACGCCCCTCATTCAGGATGTATTGATACGTCGTCGATTCGCGCATACGTCTTACTCCGTGAAACAGTTCCGCGGCCACTTCCGGCGATACTCGTAAACCCGCCAGAATGAATCCCGCGGTTTCGAGCATCGGTCCCAACGGCGGGGCCGCTTCGTTCGTCGTCCGTGCGAGCATCCGGCTCACGACACTGCTCATGGCGTCTCGTGGCGGGACGCCTACCGGCAGCTGACCCAGAATTGCCAGCGGCAACATTCCCAAGCCCGCCGTCAGCAGCGTCTCGACCGGCGTCTGCCACAACCGCATAATCTCGAACTCGAACTCCATCTTGCCGAAGCCCGTGTGGGCCGCATAGGCGACGCGGTTTATCAAATCGCCGCGGTCGGCCCGCGGACGCAGCAGCACCACCACCGTGTGTACCGGCAACCCGTAGTGGTGAAACAACAGCACATTATACAGCAATAGCCGGCGTGCCAGGTCGGGGTCCGGGCCGCTCTGGAACTCCAGGTGCAACAAACGGTCGCCCAGGTGCAGCACCATGTCGGCAAACGCCGTCACCGCCGACAGGTCCGGCGTCACCACCTTCACGGGACCGGCCGACGCCATGCCCAGCGCCTGCGCCCAGTCTTGCGGGAAGTCGCGCACCAGTTGTTTCAACGTGGCGTCGAACTCTAACGGCACGTTTCATCCTCCGCCCGGACCGCACGGCTTTGACGCCCTTCAGTGTACCCGCACCCCCGCGCGGGGGGCCAGACGGTTCGTTTGCTTTTCTCACCCGCTTCCTGGTTCCCCCGAACGGCTTTCTCGCGTAAAATGAGGATTCGAGTCCCGACACCCCATTCCAGGGAATGATGCCGTGCAAATCAACGCGGTCTGTCCGGTCTGTCAGACGAACTACCAGCTGCCGGAGACGATGCGCGGCCAGGCGATCCGTTGCCCCAATTCCCTGTGCCGGAATATCTTCACCGTCGGTGCCGCACCGGCGCAGCCCCCGCCCGTTCCCGCGCCACGGCCCGAACCGCCGAAGCCCCGGCCGTCGCCGAAGCAGACGCACTCCGGCTCGGTCGGCGACCTCGTGCCGATCCTACGGGCCGAGGAGGTGGCACCCGCTCGGTCCCCTGCCCCGCCACGGCCGGCCGTCCCGGTCATGCCGGCCCCGGTCGAAGTGCCCGAACTCTTGCCGCTCGACGACCTGGAAGTCGTCGCGGAAGAAGTGCCGGAAGTGCTTGAAGTCGTGGAAGAGGTGCCGCTCGAACTCGACCCCGTGAAGGAGCTTCCGAAAAAGAAGAAGCCGGCTCCGAAACAGCCAAAAGCCGCTTCTTCGTGGCAGGACGCGCCGCCGGTGCGGCGGCCGAGCAGCCCCAGTCCGGTCGTTTCCGCCCCCGCAGTGGAAGCCGTGGCCGCGGCGGACGAACCGGCGGTGGAAATGCTCGACGAGCCGCGCGCGGTGGCCGCGGGGGCCTGGCACGAACCACCGCCCGTCCGGCAGGGCGACGGTGCCGACCAGCCCGTGGCGAGCACAGACCCCCTTTCCCCCGGACACTCCCATTCCACCTACGACCCGTACCCGGTTGCGCACACCAAGAAGCGCCTCGGCCTGGCCGCGCTCGTGGGCCTGATGATCTTCGTCTGCGCCGTGGGCGTCGGCGGAATTTTGGTCTATCGAATGGTCTTCGCCCAGACCGAGGCGCAACTGGCGTCCGAAAGTATGGAGGAATACAACCAGGGCAACTTCAGCCAGGCGGCCAGTCATTTCAAGCAACTCCAGGAGAAGTTCCCCGGCAGCGCCCGCAAGGACGAGTATGCCTACATGGAACAGTTAAGCGGACTGCGCGGCCGGCTCGGCGCCCCGCAACTCAACCCGGAAGAAGGCCTGGCCGACCTGGAGCATTTCGTCGAGGAACACAAGGACGACGAGACGTTCAGGCCGCAGGGTGCGGGCCTGGCGAAGTCCGCCGCCAAGCTGGTCACCGACTATCCGAACGCCGTCCCGATGGACGAGAAGACGCCGGAAAAACTCGACCGCGCCGAGAAGTTCGTCGCCAACCTCGGTACGCTGCTGGACGACAACGGCTTCACGAAAGAAGACCTGGAGCAGGTGGGTAAGGCGATCGCCGACGCCCGCGGCCGCCACGGGCAGTGGCTGGAAACGGGAGCCGTCCTGGCGCACCTGCGCCTGTTGCCCGGCCCGAAGCCGTGGGCCGACGCCATCCAGGAAGCCAACCGCTTGCTGCGGCTCAAGAAGAGGGAGCAAAACCCGGAGGCGCGACGGGAGTTAGAACGGCTGTTCGCGGGCCACTTTGCCAGCGTCCAGTACACCGCGACGGACGAGGGGCTTAAGGCCGTGCCTCCCACAGAGGAACATTCCAGCATCTGGATCGTCGCCCCCGTCAAGCGGGCGGTCGATGCGGTGGACGACGGCAATGTGCTGGCGTTGGCGCGCGGCGTCCTCTACGGCTTGCGGCGCAGCGGTGGCCAGATGCGCTGGGCGCGGCGCGTCGGCATCGACACGGCGACCCTGCCGGTGCGCGTGCCGCCCAAGGCCCCCTACCCGGAAGCGATTCTCGTCGTCTCCGCCGACACGCAGACGCTGACGGCCCTCAACGACGACGGCAAGGAGTTGTGGGAATACCGGCTCGGCAAGCCCTCCCGCGGACGGCCTCTCATTGTCGAGCGGGAGGTGGACCGCCTCGCCTACGTCCCGACCTATGACGGCCAGATACACGTCATCGAGTTGGCCCAGGGCAAGCTCGTGGGCCGCTACGACCTCAAACACAAGCTGACTAACGGCGGCGTCCGCCAGCCGGGGACCGACCTGGTCTACTTCCCGGCCGACGACGACTGCGTTTACGTCATTAACGTCCGCGAGCAGCGGCTGGTCCAAATCCTGTACACGGGCCACCCGGCCGGCTCCCTACGCGGCGAGCCGTTGATCGTGGCCTCGGACGCCGGCGCTCTGGCCCGCGGCGAAGCCTACCTCGTCCTCAACCAGACGCAGGGTCTGGACGCCATGCGCCTGCGGCTGTTCGGGCTGCCGTTGGCCGACCGTTATGGACCGGAGGCTGTCGTCAACCCGCCGCCGCGCGTGCGCGGCTGGACCTGGTTCCCGCCGACGTACGACGGCGAAAAAGTAGTCCTCCTGAGCGACGCCGGCCTGCTGGGCCTGTTCGGCGTCCAACAGCCGGGTACGCGCGACCCCCTGCTCTATCCGCGGCTGGGCGTCGGCGGCGTCGGCCTCGACAACTTCCTGGGACCGGAGGGCAAGGCTCAGGGCCGTGCCCAGGTGGTGCAGGTCCAGGGCAACGACTTCTGGGTGCTGGCCCTCGGCAAGCTGCAACACCTGCAAATCGCCTGGGGCGCGGAAGGCGGCCCGCGCCTCGTGGCCGCGTGGCCGGGACCGTTGGCCCTCGGGTCGCCACTGCACAGCAGCCAGGTCGTCACCGACAGCCGCGCGGACCGCACGCGCACCACCCTGTTCCTCGTCACGCAGTCGCTCACCGACCCGTCCTGCCTGGCGACGGCGGTGGACGACGAGACCAGTGCGATCCTGTGGCAACGCCAACTCGGCCTGATCTGCCGCACGCCGCCCCTGCCCTTGCGGCTGCCGGGGGGGATGGGCGACCCGGTGCTGTTAGTGATGGACCAGAGCGGCGGCCTGTTTGCGTTCGACCCCGCCCAGACGAAATACATTCCCGGCGAGCGCGGCGTGCGCGTCGCCGACGCCGTCGAGGACAACCCGGAAGCGCCCGCCGTCCTGATCCCCGCCGCCGACGGTCAATCGGCTTACGAGGTCGCTTGCCCCGGCAACGGCCGCAGCCTGCTGGTCCGCCACGTCCAGCTCGGAGCGGATCGCCAGGTCAAGGTGCTGGTTGACAAGCGGTTCGACGACTTGAGCGCCCCGCTGCTGGGCACGCCGGCGCTTGCGGCCAACCTCCTCGTCGTGCCGCTGGCGGACGGCAGCCTGGCGCGCGTCGCCCTGGACAAGTGGACGCTCACGAACGGCGATCCGTGGCGTGCCGAACAGGCGGCCCCCGACACGCGCGGCCACGCGCTGGCCCTGGCACCGGAGCGGTTCCTGGTCACCAACGGCGCGCGCGGCTTCAAGGTCCTGCAAAAAAACGCCAAGGGCAATTGGGCCACGGTCCCAGAAGAGACGGACGGTGCGGGGGACGTACTGGAGAATCGCGTCACCACCGCGCCGGTACTCCTGTCGGCGGAACGGGCCGAGGTGTGCGCGGCCGACGCGGGCGGCGGCCTGTCGGTGCTGGCCGTGCAGCCCAACGGCCAACTGCACTTGCTTCGCAAATGGGATCTGGGCGGAAAGATCACCGCCGGGCCTTTCCTGCGCACAATGGCCGACGGGTTGCGAATCGGTTGCGTCGTCGATCAGCGACGGCTGGCGTGGATCGACCCCACTGCCGACAAGGCACTCTGGACCACTCCGCCATTCGCCAAGCCGATCCAGGGGCAGCCGCAATTGGTGGAGGGGGTGTTGGTAGTGGCGGACCAGTCGGGCAAGTTCGTCGGCCTCGACCCCGCGACGGGCACGGAAGTCGGCCCCGGTTACGCCCTGCACGGCAGTGTTGCGCCGACGACGAGTCCCGCGGGTTTCGACGCCAACCGGCTGTTCGTGCCGCTCAGCGACGGCACGATCTTGCTCGTTCCGACGAACTATTTCCGAAAACCCTGATCCCCTGGCCGACCTGTCTGCCGCTTGCGGCTTTGCGCGTCACGCCGCAGGATCGTTATTCTCCGGCCGCCCCTCGACGTAGAACCAGTTGTGTACTGGTTTCAAAATCCCCAACACTTCGCCCAGCAGCCTTTCGTCGATGGGTTGAGCCGCCCACGCCGCCCACTGCGCAATGCGGCCCGGGTCGGCGGAGCCGGTGACGCATGTCGCCATGTCGGGATTGCGGATCGAGAATTGCAGCGCCAGCTGGGCGATGTCCACACCCCGCGCCCGGCAGTGCTCGGCGGCCTGCCGGCAGACGGCACGCACTTGCGGCGTCGCCTTGTGCCAGGGCGGTAGCACTGCATTGGTCAACAGCCGTGCCGAGAACGGAGCGGCGTTCATGACGCCGACGCCCTTTTGCTTCAAGTACGGCACCAGGTCCGCGAACATCGTGTTTTGCAAGGTGTAGTGGTTGTACGACAGCACCACGTCGAGCGGCGCGCGGTCCAGGACGTAGCGGAACATCTTCATCGGGTAGCCGGAGACGCCGACGAAACGCACTTTGCCTTGTTGCTGAATCTTTCGCAAAGCGGGTAAGGTTTCGTCAACAATCTGGGCCATGTCCACAAACTCGATGTCGTGACACAACAGGATGTCAAGGTAATCGACGCCAAGGCGATGCAGGCTCACGTCCACGCTTTCGACGACCCGCTTGGCCGAGAAATCGAAGTGAGCGGCGTCGTAGCGCCCGAGCTTGGTGCCCAACAAATACTTCGTCCGAGGCACGCCGCGCAGGGCTACGCCGAGCAGCACCTCGGACATGCCGCGCCCGTAGAAGGGCGACGTGTCGATGAACGTCAGGCCGTGGTCGAGCGCGACGTGGACGGAGCGGAGCGCCTCGTTGATATCGACGGCGCGAAACTCCTGCCCCAACGACGACGCGCCGAAGCTCAGCACCGGCAACTTCAGGCCCGTGTTTCCCAGCTCGCGGTATTCCACTGTGTCCCTCAATCCATGCGGACGCCAATGCTCAACAGCAGGTTGGCGAACCGCTGCTGGTCCGCCGTCTGGATCGTCAGCACGAGGTCCGGCGTACCCACCGCTTTGTAAAACTCCCACTTCTCGACGGGTTCGAGTTGCACGTTGACCTTGGCGGCGGCGAGGATGCGTCGGTACTCGGCCCACACCGGCGGGTCTTCGCTCAGGGCGTAGGGGCCGGTGGTTTCGTACAGCATCGTGTTGGCTTTTTCGATCGGGATTGCCGTCACCAAGGCGGTGAGGACCTGCGCACAACTCACGACGCCGGGCGACAGGTTGAGCGACACCAGTTCGGCGTTCGGCCCCAACGTCGAGGAGGCCGGGTAGTTGCCGTCGGCGATGAGCACCCGGCAGTGATGACCCGCGCGGCCGAGGATTTCGTTGATTTTGGGATGAATCAAGGTGTGTTTGAGCATGGCGCAAAGTTTCAGAGGCCGCGGTTACATAAGAAAACGCCGAAACGACGCGATGGTCGTCTGCGCCGCCGTGTCGGGGTTTGGGTACGGCAGCGCTTCCGCCGACGCGAAGCGGTTGTAGCCGATCTCGCGCAACGCCGAGCCGATCAGGCGGAAATCGATGTGGCCACAGCCCGCCGGCCGCCGGTTGGAGTCCACAAAATGCACGTGGCCAATGTAGCGAGCGCCCTCCCGCAGCGCCGCCGCCGGGTCGGACTCCTCAATGTTCATGTGGAACAGGTCCGCCAGCAGTAACACGTTTTTCGTCGTCAGCGATTGCAAAAGCTGCATCCCGTCGGCGACGGTGTTGACCAGGTTCGTCTCGTAGCGGTTGAGCGGCTCGAACAACAACGGCACCTTGTAGCCCGCCGCATGCTCGCCCAGGACGTTCAGCGCGTCGGCAAGGTGCTTCAAGGCCGTGACCTTGTCCACGCCGTCGGCCCAGCGGCCTTGCATCGAGCCGATGATCGCCGGCGCACCCAGCGGCCCGGCGAAGTCGATGATCGAGCGTACGAACGCCAGCGCCTTCTCGCGCACGCCGGCATCATGCGCGGTTAGCGTCAATTTCTGCAATACCCAGCCGGCACCGGTGCCAACGGCCGCGAGCTTTAAGTGGTGTAGGTCAAGCAACCGCCGCAGTTCGGCGGGGTCCACGGCCAGCGGCGACGGCGGGAATACCTCGACCGCGTCAAAGCCTAGTTCCGCCGCCTTCGCGCACGCCGCTGCCAGGTCGTCCCAGAAGACGAACGGGCCGCCCCGGACTTCCTTCACCAGACTGATAGTAACGCTCGACTGGATGGGCATGGTGCTTCCTCAAACGCGCAAAGCCGCAAGCGGCAAATACACCTATTGGACCTCGACAATCGCCTTGATGACGCCGGTCTCCGGCCTGGTGTACGACGGGAAGTTGCCGATCAACTCGTCGAACGGCGTGCGGTGCGTGATCCACGGCTGCGTGTCGATCGTGCCCTCCTCGATCAGGCCGATGATGCGGTCGAAGTCCGCCGGCAGGGCGTTGCGCGACGCCAGCAGCGTCATCTCCCGGCGGTGCATGAGCGGGTGCGGGAAGTGGACCTCGTCCGTCGTGATGCCGACGAACACCAGCTTGCCCGTGTGCGCCACATAATTCAGGGCGTGCGACATCGACTTGTTGCTACCCGTCGCGTCGATCACCAGCGTGAAGAGCGCTCCGTTCGTGATCGCCTCGATCGCGGCCACCTCGGTGCCGTCGCCCTTCGCCTGGATGGTGTGATCGACGCCCATCGTCTGCTTGCAGAAGGCCAGGCGCTGGTCGTTCATGTCGAGCACCGTGATCTTCGCACGGGTCAGCTTGATGAACTCGATGGTGGACAGCCCGATCGGCCCGGCACCGATGACGAGGACGTTTTCGCCGGCCTTGGGGTTGCCGCGGCCGACGGCGTGGCAGCCGATGGCCAGCGTCTCAACCAAGGCCAGTTGTTCCGTCGTCAGCTTGCGCGAGACGTGCAGCTTGCGCGCCGGCACGACGAACTGGGGCCGCAAGCCGCCGTCGGTGTGGACGCCGAGCACTTGCAGGTTTTCGCAGCAGTTGCTGCCGCCGCGGCGGCAGGCGAAGCAGTTTTGACAGTTAATGTACGGCTCGACCGAGCAGCGGTCGCCGGGTTGGACGTTGGCGACGCCGGGACCGACCTCGACGACTTCGACGCCGAGTTCGTGGCCGGGGATGCGCGGATAGCTGAAGAAAGGCATCTTGCCGAGGTAGCCGCTGATGTCGGTGCCGCAGATGCCGACGCGGTGGACGCGCACCAGCGCCTCGCCGGGACCGGGGCTTGGCGGCGGGTCGATGACGACCTGCTCGAAGTGGCCCGGCTGCATTAAACGAATCGCTTTCATCGAGTTTGCCTTCGCATCTGTCAGGGGGCGCTTCGGGTTGCCGGTTATCTTACTATCTCGGCAGGAAAGTTCCGCGCCCCCGGCTGGTGCCAAAGCGACCCTCGCCAATTGGACCCTTGCCACCCACCTTCGCCACTGTTTGCCACACCTTTGGCAAGGGTATATAAGCGACGCTGCCCGCTCCTGACGGTCGCTGCGTGCCAAAATTCCACCCTTGCCAAGTTCTTGCGCTTTGGCAAGGGTGGTTATATTCACCGCGGCCAGGAATGACACAAGCCCGAAGCGCCAGCGAGGGACGGTCCCTCGCTGGCGCTTCGGGCTTATGTCAAGCCAGCGAGGGACGGTCCCTCGCTGGCGCTTCGGGCTTATGTCAAGTTGCCCCGCGCCGAGTATAGAGCGTCCGAGGCCGACAGCTACCGCCCCACGCGCTTGCGGCGTTCATCGTCGTCGTGTCGAGCCAGGGGCAGGCCGGCGGCCGCGGCGAGCATACCCGCCCACGCCCAGCCGGAGTGGTCCGCCGTGCCGTCGTCGGTCTGGCGCGACCAGCCTGCCGCGGGTAACGTCGCACCGTCACCTTCCATCATGTCAAGTAAACGATCTGCATTATCATTGACCGCGAACAGCGCGTCCACGGCCGGCACGCTCCCACTGCCGTCGTCCGCCGACTGGCTCAGGCTGTCCGCGAGGAGCCACACCTCGTCGCCGCCGTCGTAATTCACGAGCATATCGCCGTTCTCCATCGTGCGGAACGCGCTGTCGAGTGCGTGCGCGGCCGCGGGTTGGTCGCCGTCCGGTTCGGACTCGGTCTTGGCCGCGCCGAGCCACGGCCAGTAGGAATCGCCCGACTCGCCCTGCGGGGCCTGTGCGCCCTTGCCTTCGGTGTCGGTGTTGAGCGACTGCACCCAGGGCCAGAAGCCGTCGTCGTCGGAGCCGGACGGCGTGGTCGCCTGAGTATCGTAGGGCCGGTTCTGCGACAGCCAGGGCCAGAAGCCGTCGTCGCCGGTGGTGCCGTTGTCGGGAGGCAGCACCCCGCCGGAGGAAACGCCGGCGTTTTCGCCGCCGACGAGTTGGCCGCCCACCGCCGCACCCTGACCGCCGCCGCCGGAGAGGTTGACTCCGCCGCCCGTGGAGTTGCCGGCGGTTTCCGTTTGGATCAGCGGGGTACTGGTCGCCAGGGTAGTCGTGGCGGAGCCGGCCGTGAGCGTTCGGCTGATCGAACCGCCGCCGCCGCCGAGCGGGTTCGTGGTCTGGTCCGTACCGCCGGCGCCGGGTTCCGCAGTGCCGCCCGGCGTCGGTTCGCCGGTAGGCGTCTTCGTCGTGCCGCCGGTGGTCCCGCCGCCGGTGGTCCCGCCGCCGGTCGTGCCTCCCCCCGTCGTGCCGCCGCCGGTGGTGCCGCCGCCGGTGGTGCCGCCGCCGGTGGTGCCGCCGCCGGTGGTGCCACCGCCGGTGGTGCCGCCGCCGGTGGTGCCACCGCCCGTGCCGCCGCCGGTACCA
>JBBRLG010000137.1:0-13776 GCA_038231495.1 Gemmatales bacterium
ATCTGGGGCGGCGAGTTCGGGCGGACGCCGACGGTCGAGTTGCCGACGCCCGGCTCGAACGCCGGCAAGATCAACGGCCGCGACCACAACCATCACGGCTTTTCGATGTGGCTGGCGGGCGGCGGCGTCAAGGGCGGCCAGGTGTACGGCTCGACCGACGCATTCGGCTTCAAGGCGGTCGAGAACAAGGTCCACGTCCACGACCTGCACGCGACCATCTTGCACCTGCTCGGCTTCGACCACGAGAAGCTAACGTACCGTTACGCAGGCCGCGATTTCCGCCTGACTGACGTTCACGGGCGCGTGATCAAGGAATTGATTGCGTGACCGGGCGGATTCCCAGCCGAACAACTCCTGCCCTTTTTTTTGAATCACCTGGCCCTCCTGTGCCTCCTAACTGGTAGGAACCGACCGCGAAGGAGGACCGATGCCGGAACGCCTGTTACGCCAACTGGTCGAGCGCCTGTGGAAGGCCGCAAGCCCTGCCACCGCCGACTTGCCGACGGACGGCGAACTGTTAGATCACTACCTGCGCTGCCGCGACCAGGCCGCGTTCGAGCTGTTGGTGCGACGGCACGGCGCGTTGGTGCTGGGCGTCTGTCGGCGGGTACTCCGCGACGCGCACACCGCCGAGGATGCCTTTCAGGCCACGTTCCTTGTTCTCGCATGTAAAGCGCGGTCCGTGCGCCAGCAGACGATTGCCGCCTGGCTGCACCGGGTGGCGCTGCGCATCGCCCTGCGGGCGCGACGCGGCGCGGCGCGGCGGGCAACTCGGGAGCGACCCCTGCTCCAAGAACCGATAGTCGAGGAGGTGGACCGGCTGGCGGGGCCGGAACTGCGCTCGATCCTGGACGACGAACTGGCCCGCTTGCCCGAGCGTTTGCGCTTGCCGGTGCTGCTCTGTTACGTCGAAGGGCACACAACGGCGCACGCCGCCAAGCTGTTGAATTGCCCACGCGGCACGGTGCTGTCGCGGTTGGCTGCGGCACGCCAGCGACTTAGCTTGCGTTTGGCCAAGCGGGGGGTCGGACTGGCCGCGGCCGGAGTGGCTGTCGGGTTGACAGAATCGGCCGCGTCGGGGGCGGTATCCGCGACGCTGATCCTGGCGGCGGTGCAAGCCGCCTTTTCTTCGCCGCTCGGCAAGGGCGACGGCACGGGGGTGATTTCCGCCCAAGCGATCCAATTGGCCCAAGGAGTGTTACACGCCATGTTCGTAAGAAAACTCGTTTGCGTTATCGGGATGGTGTTGTTGTTCGGCACTCTGGCTGTCACGGTGGGTTGGGTTGCCGCCCCGACGCCGGCCGGTGCGACCGAGCCAACCGCGGCGCTGGCGGCCCAAGGTGCCGAGCCGACGCGAATCGAACCGAAAGAAGATGGGAACCGCCCGGCCCAACTCGACCAGGCTCGAACCGTATTGGCGCATCAGGTAGATCGCTTGGAAGAGGTCGAGGACCTGTCCTTGAAGCCGTTGCTTGAAGCCCGCACGAAGTTGCTCGAACTTGAGGAGAAACTACGGGCGCTGGAGGGGCAACGCGCCGCTGCTATCGCCGAGTTGCATCGCGCTATGAAGCGCGAGGACCCGGAGGCGTTGCCGGAGGTCGTGGAAGGGCGGAAGCACATCACCCTCCTTACGAGCCAGATCCTGGCGGTCAAAACCACCGGCGCAACGCCGGACTCAAGTCCGCAATTGAAATCGTTACAGGACGAGTTGGAGAAACAGCGAATTCATCTCGAACAAGAGCTAAAAGGGGCCGACCGCCGGTTGCGCGACAGGCAGCAAGAAGTCGCACAGGTCGAGCGGATGTACGCCGGAGCCCTTCTTGAAGTCCGTTTGCAAATCCTCGTTGCGGAGGAAAAGGTCCACCGGGTCGAACGCCGTTCCAGCCGCGAAGTCGGCCGCGCGACCGCGGCGGTGGACGCCGCCGCCGCCCGCGTCCGCCAACTGGAGGGCTTACCCTCGGCCCCGGAGTCGTCAAGCCGCGCGGGCGGCGACCTCGATCGGAAGCTCGATGAACTGTTGCGCGAGGTCGCCGAAATCAAGCGCGAATTGAAACGTCAGCGTGAGGGCAAGTGATCGACGGGAGGCGCGGTGAGACAGACGCTTGTATTGCCGCTTGCGGCGTTGCGGGGAGGACCGCAAAGCCGCAAGCGGCAATACCGTCTTTTCTGCTTCTGGCACGGGGCAGACCCGCATTCTGGCGAATGCGGCTACGGCGACCTTTGTGCCACCTGCTGCTGCCCTGAGTATAATTAGCGAGAGACTCTTGGTGGTTTGTTTAGCCGCGCACCGTCACGGAAGGCCGCATGCCCACAACTCACCGACTACCCCCCGGACCCAAGGGCCGTTTCCTCTACGGCAGTCTGCCCGAATTCATCGAGCGCCGGCTCGACTTTCTGACGGATTGCGCCGCGGAGCACGGCGACATCTGCTCCTTCCGGTTCGGGCCGCGCCGCGTCTTGCTGATTAACCACCCCGACCTCATCGAACAAGTCCTCGTCACTGACGCCCGATACTACATCAAGCACTTCGGCGCGCGGAATTACAAGCCGGTCCTCGGCAACGGCCTCGTCACGAGCGAAGGCGACTTCTGGCTGCGGCAGCGCAGGCTAGCCCAGCCGGCGTTCCTCCGCAGCCGCCTCGCCGCTTACGGCCCCGTCATGGTCGCGCTGACCGAAAAGCTACTCGCCGACGACTGGCACGACGGCCGGTTGATCGACGTTCACGCGGAGTTGAGTCGCGTCACCAGCAGCATCGCCCTCAAAACGCTTTTCAACCTCGACGCCGGGGCGGACCGGGACGCCTATACCGAGACGTTGCGCGAAGTGTTTCACCGGCTGTCAGATCGATTCCACACCCTGGTGCGGCCGCCGAAGTGGTTTCCGACGCCGGGCAACATTCGGCTGTGGCGCGCCCTCGGCCGGTTGCGCGGCCTGGTGGACGGTTTCATCCGGGAGTGCCGCGCCCGCAAGGAACCGGGTGAAGATTTGATGTCGCGCCTGATCCACGCGCGCGACGAGGACGGCACGCGCATGACCGAAACGCAGCTGCGCGATGAGGCCATGACGCTTTACCTTGCCGGCCACGAAACCACGGCACTGACGCTGGCGTGGACGTGGTACGCCCTGGCGCAAAACCCGCGCGTCGAGGACAAGCTGGTCGCCGAATGGTCCGCCGTGCTGGGCGGCCGCGCGCCCACGGTCGAGGACCTGCCCCGGCTGGCGTACACCGAGCACGTCATCACGGAGACGATGCGGCTATACCCGCCGGTCTACATCATCGGCCGCGAACCGGTGGAGGACCGTGAACTCGGCGGCTATCGCGTGCGCCGCGGCACGACAGTGTTTATGAGTCAGTGGGTGACGCACCGCGACGGCCGCTTCTACGACAAGCCCCTGGAATTCAAGCCGGAGCGCTGGGCGGACGGCCTGGCAAAGCGGCTGCCCAAGTACGCCTATTACCCGTTCGGCGGTGGTCCGCGGGTGTGCATCGGCAACGGCTTCGCGATGATGGAGGCGGTGCTGCTGCTGGCGACGGTAGGGCAACAATACCGCTTCACGCTGGAGGCGGAGCCGGCGGTGACGTTCGACCTGGGCATCACGCTGCTGCCCGAACGCGGCATCCCGGCCGTTTTGCGGCGACGGTGCGGAGTGGGCGGGTCGCGCAATTCAGGCGAGCCGGGAGCGTAAGCGACCGGAGTCTATCACTGAAAACTCACTCCGGTCGCTTACGCTCCCGGCTCGCCAATCTCTGTAAACCGCCGTCGCGCCACCCCAAACCGCTATTGACACTTCCGGCCCCCCCGCCTATCGTCCGCCGCTCCAAAATGCTTTTTTCTCACGTTCGTGTACCGCGGACCGGGCCTGTAACCCGCCGTTCGAGGGGGTAGAACCATGATCCGTCGCGATTCCCTGCGCCGCCTGTTGTTATGCACGGGCCAGGCTCCCGTCTGGGTGGTGGGCGTCTACCTGTTCGCCCTCGTCGGCTGCGGCCCCCAACTCATGCGCGGCAAGTCGGAGGAAGAGACCGACCGCGAGCGCTACGACATTCGCGTCATCCGCGACGTGGCGACCGTCGGCAACTCCGACCCGGTCCGCATCGGCGGCGTCGGCTGGGTGTCGGGCCTGGACGGCACCGGCGGCGACTCGCCCGTCGATTCCTACAGCACCCTGCTCCAGGACCAGCTGCGCAAGTCCGGCATCGCCAACCCGAAAAAACTCCTAAGCTCGCCCGAAAATGCGATGGTCATTATCACCGCCCTCATCCCGCCGGGGACGCGCGAGGGCGAACCGTTCGACGTGGAAGTTTCCTTGCCGCGCGGCAGCCGGGCGACCAGCCTCCGCGGCGGCACGCTGGAAAAGTGCAAGCTGTTCACCTACGCCCAGGCCAGCAGTCTGCGCTCTGACTTCAGCGGTTCCAGCGACCTCGTGCTCGGCCACGCCGTCGCCAGTGCCGAAGGGCCGCTGCTCGTCGGCATGGGCTTCGACAAGGACGAGGACGACGCCCGGCTCAAGAAGGCCCGCATCTGGAACGGCGGCCACTCGAAAATCACCGCCTCGCTGCGCCTGATGCTCAACAAGCCCCAGGCCAGCATGGCCGGCCTGCTCGCCGGCCGGCTCAACGAGACGTTCCACGCCGCGTTCGGCAACGGCTCCAAATTGCAAGTCGCCACCGCCCACGACGACATCGGCGTCGAGCTGAACGTACCGCCGAACTACTGCCACAACCTGCCGCACTTCCTGCGCGTCGTGATGTCCGTGCCGCTGCACCCGCCGGGCGACGCGCCGGCGTCCGACGGCGGCATCGGCTATCGGCAGCGGGTGACGACCGACCTGCTCGACCCGGCGCGTACGGTGTCCGCCGCCCTGCGCCTGGAAGCGCTGGGCGACACCAGCATTACGCCCCTCAAGGCGGGCCTCAAGAGCAAGGACGTCAAGGTGCGCTTCTGCTCGGCGGAGTCGCTGGCCTACCTGGGGAACGCGGCGGGCGGCGAAGAATTGGCTACAATTATACGGCAGCAGCCCTATTTGCGGGCCTTCGCCCTGACGGCCCTGGCGTCGTTGGACCAGAAAGTCAGCTACAAACTTCTCGAAGAAATCTTGGCGACGGCGAAAGAGGACGAGGTGCGCTACGGTGCCTTCCGCGCCCTGCGGACGCTCAACCCCAAGAATGAAGTGGTCGCCGGCGCGTTGCTCAACGACTCCTTCTGGCTGCACCGGGTGTCGCCGGAAACGGGGTCGCTCGTTCACGTTACCAGCTCGAAACGGCCGGAAATCGTGTTGTTCGGCGACGACGCCCGGCTGCAAACGCCGTTCGCGCTGCGGGCCGGCGAGTATTGCGTGACCGCGACCGAAAACGACCGGGACCACTGCCTGGTCGCGTGGGTGCCCCTCGCCGGCGGCGCGCCGGTGCGCAAGGAATGCCCGCTGCAAGTGGAAGCCGTGTTGCGTGCCCTGGCGGACCTGGGCGCGTCGTACCCGGAGGTGGTCGACGTGTTGCAGCAGGCGGACCAGTCGAAGTGCATGAGTTGCCGGCTGAAAGCGGACGCTTTGCCGCAGTTGATTTCGGTGCAGGAGTTGGCCGACGCGGGCAAGAAGAACGCCGCCAACACGACCGAAGGGGTTGAAGTCCTGCTGACGAACACGGACATCGGCGCGACGCCGGGCCTGTTCGACAACCAGCGGCCGTCCAAAGTAAACCCGTTCCAGCAGGGCGGCACGGTGCGCCAGGAACCCAAGGGTGAACGAGTGATCGGCGGCGACAGCGGCGAGTGAGCGGCCTCCGGTGATTGTTGGACAAGGGGACTTCGTTGGACAAGGGGACAAGGGGACAAAATGCAAAGAGGTTGAGGACTTAGGGCCTGTCCCGTAAGGGTCCGATGCTGCGAGTCCGCAGCGCGAAGCAAGGACGAACGGCACGGTTTCGGACGCATTCTCGCTCGCCCTTGCTTGGCGCTGCGGACTCGCGGCCCCCTTACGGGACAGTCTCTTAGGGGCCTTCCTTGCATTGTCCCCTTGTCCAACGAAGTCCGCCACTAGGTCGGTAACGAGCCATGCTGAAGCGTCTGGAACTGGTCGGATTCAAGTCGTTCGCGGACAAGACCGAGTTCGACTTCCCCGCCGGCATCACCGGCATCGTCGGCCCCAACGGGTCGGGGAAGAGCAACGTCGTTGATGCCGTGCGCTGGGTGCTGGGCGAACAAAGCGCCAAGAGCCTGCGCGGCGGCGAGATGGCCGACGTGATCTTCAACGGCTCCGCGTCGCGCCGCAGCCTCGGCCTGGCCGAAGTCACCATGACCTTCGACAACGCCCGCCGGTCGCTCGCCACCGAGGCCGACGAGGTGCAGATCACGCGCCGCGTCTACCGCAGCGGCGAAGGCGAATACCTCATCAACCAGCACCTCTGCCGACTCAAAGACAGTAAAGACCTTTTTTTGGGCAGCGGTGCCGGCAACGACGCCTATAGCATCATCGAGCAGGGGCGCGTCGATGTGTTGTTGCAGGCTTCGACCAAGGACCGCCGGACCATATTCGAGGAGGCGGCCGGCATCAGCCGGTTCAAGGCCCGCAAAGTCGAGACGCTGCGCAAGCTGGAGCGCGTCGATCAAAACCTGCAACGGCTCAAGGACATTATCGACGAGGTTGAGAAGCAGCTGCGCAGCGTGAAGCTGCAAGCGGCCAAGGCCCAGCGCCACCAGGAGTACAGCGACCGGCTCAAGGAACTCCGGGTGGCGCTGGGTTTCCAGGAATACCGGCAGGTGGGCGATCGCCTCCAAACCGAGACGGCGTTGCTGGACGAGCAACGGGCGGCGCTCCAGGCCGACACCACGCAGGCCGAGGCGTGGGAACGCGAACTGCGGCAAAGGGAGGAGACGCTGGGGCAACTGGACGCCGTCTTCAGCGGCCACGAAAGCGACCTGGCCGGCGCACGACAACAGATCGCCGCCGAGGAGACGACCTGGGGCCACGAGTGGGAGTTGAGCGACGACCTGGAAACGGAGCTGACACAGACGCGCTTGCGCCTGGCCCAGGTAAATCAGCATTTGGCGACGTTGGCCGAGTCGGCCCGGCAGGCCGGCGCGGAATTGGGCCAGGTGGAGGGTCAGTGCGTCGTACATCGCGAGACGGTCGCGACGCTGGAAAATGACCTGTCGGTGACGGACCAACGGCTGACGGCGCTGCACGAGCAGGTTCACCGCGAGAAGGCCGAGCACCTCGACTCGATGCGCCAGGCGGCGCGACTGCAAAACGACGCCGTGAGTTACAAGGCCCAGGTGGACAATTTGAGCCGGGAGCGCAGCCGACTGCGCTTGCGCAGCGAACAGGCTGCCGAGCACCTCGCGTCCCTCGACGTGGAACTGCAAGAACTGACCGCCGCGGACGAGGCGCTGCAAACGCGGCTGGCGACGGCCCGCCAGCTTGCCGGCGAGATCAAGCAGGAACGGGACCGCATCCGCCAGCAGTTCGAGGAGACGACGCGGCTCGCCTCCGACGTGCGCGCACAAAAGAGCGGGTTGGCGAGCCGGGTCGAAGTCCTGGAAGGGCTGGAGCGCAGCCACGAAGGGTTCGGGACCGGGGCGCGCGAGGTGTTCGCGCAATTGGAGCAGGACGGCACCGGCCCGTGGCGCACGGTCATCGGCATCCTGGCCGACGTTCTCAACGTGCGCCGCGAGTACGCCGCACTCATCGACGTGGCCCTGGGCGAGCGCGCCCAACGCTTTCTGGTGCAGAACGTCGAACTGCTGGCCCAGGCGTTGCAAAAGCGCGCCCAACCCTTCTCCGGCCGCGTGAGCTTCCTGCCGGTGACGCCCGCGGGCAAACAGGCGGCGCGGGCGGGGCCGCCGGCGGACGTGCCGGCGCTGGCCGGCGTCGTTGCGGTGGCGTCGCAGGTGGTGCGCTGCGACGATCCGCAACTCGCCGACCTGCCGGAGCGGTTGCTGGGCCGGACGCTGATCGTGCGCGACCTGGCCACGGCCCGGCAAATCGCGGCCGCCAACGCCGGCTTCCGCTGCGTCACCCTGCAAGGCGAACTGCTCGAAGCGGACGGCACGCTCACCGTCGGCGCGCACCACGCCGAGACAGGCATCCTGTCGCGCAAGAGCGAACTCCGCGAGCTACGCGAGCGGGCGGCCGACCTGGACCGGCGCATCGGCGAAATCGATCGCGAGCTGACCGACCTGCGCGAACGGCTCGCCCTCTTCGACCGGCGGGCCGAAAATCAGCAAATGGAGATCGACGTACTCTCCGAGCAGTCCACCGACCTGCGTTCGCGCCTGGGCCAACACCGCCAGCGGCGCGAAGGCTTGCACGAAGAGGTTCAGGTCAGTCGCACGGAGATGACGGAGCTGGAGCGCGAGATTGAATTGTTGGACGCGGCCTGGAACAAGGCCCGGCAGCAGGCCAACCAGGCCGAAACGCGGGTGCAGGAACTGTACGCGCGGCTGGAAGCAGCGGAACTCGAAATTCGCGAACGCGAGTCCGGCCGCCACCGCCAGTCTCAAGAGGCGTTGTCGGCCAAGGTGAGCCTGGCCCAGGTCGAGGAGCGGCTGTCCGGCCTCCGCGCCCGCCACCAGCAGATCGAAAATGACCGCGCCCAGCGCGATTTCGAGCTGCGTCAGAGCGACCGCCACCTCGCCGCCACGCGCGACCGCCTCGCCGAGAGCGTACGCACCCTGCTGCACACTTCGTCCACTTTAGCCCTCGCTTATCTCCATAAAGAGACCGCCGAGCGGCAACTGGCCGAGCGCGGCCGCGAGCGCAACCAACTGCGTCAAGAACGGCAGCAGCTTTTCGAGAAATCACAGACCATCCGCAACGCCTGGCGCACCCGCCAGGAGGAAGCCCACACGCGCGAGTTGGAGGTCAACGGCCTGCGCCACCGCATTGACACGCTTTGCGCGCGCCTGCGCGAGGACTACCAGCTCGAACTGACCGCGCTGACGCCGGAGGCCGCCGCGGCCCTGCCCGCCGTCCCGGACGCCGCCGCGGCCGACGAGGAAGTGACCGACCTACGCCGTAAATTGAGCCGCCTGGGCAGCGTCAACCTCGAAGCGATCCAGGAACTAAACGACCTGGAAGCGCGCTCCGGCACGTTGCAGATTCAGTACGACGACTTGAACTCGGCCCAGCGGGCGTTGCAGGAGATCATCGGCAAAATCAACACGGATAGCCGCCGGCTGTTCGCCGAAACCTTTCAGATGATCCGCGTCCACTTCCAGGAACTGTTCCGCAAGCTGTTCGGCGGCGGCATGGCGGAGATTGTGCTGGAAGACGACACCGACATTTTGGAGAGCGGCATCGAGATCATCGCCCGCCCGCCCGGCAAGGAGCTGCGCAGCATCTCGTTGATGAGCGGCGGCGAAAAGACGATGACGGCGGTGGCACTGCTGCTGGCGATCTTCCGCAGCAAGCCGAGTCCGTTCTGCATCCTCGACGAGGTGGACGCGGCCCTGGACGAGGCGAACATCGGCCGGTTTACGTCGGTATTAAGAGACTTTTTGGACCGCTCACAGTTCATTATCATCACGCACTCAAAGCGAACGATGGCCTGTGCGGACGTGCTTTATGGCGTGACGATGCAAGAGTCGGGCATCTCGCGGAGGTTCGCGGTGCGTTTTGAAGACTGGCCCGACGACGAGCGCCAGGCCGGCGAACCGGCGGCGTGAACGGTTTGGGACCAGGCAACTCGATAGGCTGTTGCCCTCTTGTGCGACCGTCATTCTTCTGGGAACCATTCGCCGGCTCCGCCGCATAGCTCTAACAACAGCCATTTTTTTGGCGAGCCGGGAGCGTAAGCGACCGGAGTGGATCGCTGAAACGCACTCCGGTCGCTTATGCTCCCGCCTCGCCAGGTCTGTTTGGACCTCTAAATCGATTACCGTCATCCGGCGAATCGTTGACTGCGCGACAGTATCCCGAAAATCGGGTGCCGCGTCGTCCCCGACCGCAACTGTTACTTGACGGCAGGGGGACGAACAGGCGACAATACACGCATGGGGTTCGGTTGGCGCCCGGTTACGCACCGGAACGAAATGCGACAGGAATCAGGTCAGCGACGGGGCCGCGCTTTCGCGGGGCGGCCCGCGTTCGTTTACGGAGTTGTTCCATGCTCACGCGGTCCCTTCCCCTCCCGCCCCGTAGCCGTGTCGCCGCCGTCCTCCTCACCGTGTCTGCCTTACTCGCAAACCCCGCCGCCGTGCCCGCCCAGGACAAGGCCAACGACCACTACGGCCTCGTCATTCTTAACGACGGCTTCGTCCTGCAGGGCAAGGTCATCCGCGAATCCACCGTGACCGAAACCGATTCCGTGACCGGCACGCCGTACAGCTACCCCAAGGGCTTCTTCCTCGTCGACGACGGCCCGCGCCGCATCGTCTTCAGCCACAAGCAGGTCCGCCTCGTCACCAAGATGGACCCGCCGATCGACGACCGCGTCGATAACCCCGTCAAGCCCGTCCTCGGCCCCAAGATGCCAACCGTCGCCGAGGTCGTCGATGAAGGCGCCTGGGACAACAGGTTGGAACGCACCTTCACCTTCCGCGCCGTGCCGGGCGGACCACAGTCCAAACTGAAGCAGAAACTCGACCTGGCGACGCCCTACTTTGTCCGCCTCGATTCGACCACCGATTGGGCCTGGGGCAGCGTCTACCTGACGCGCGAACTCAAGCCCGACGTGGTGCAGGCGATGCTGGGCGGCCACCCCGCCTTTCAGGAAAAGGAGGGCATGAGCAACGCCGACCGCACCGCCCGCCGCTTCCGCTACGCCGACTTTTTCACCCGCACCGGCTGGTATCCCGAGGCCGAAGTCGAGCTCCAGCGTATCTTGAAAGACTTTCCCGACCAGAAGGAGCGCGTCACGGAACGACAGACGGCCATCGGCAAGCTGCGGGCCCGCGAGAGTTTTGAGGAGATCAAGCGCCTGCACAACGGCGGACAGTACGACACCGTCGTCAAGCGCATTGCGGATTTCCCTGCGGAGAACGTGCCGGAGGACACGCTGGCCGCCTTCCGCGAGTTGAAGTCCGAGTACGAAGGGGCCAAGGAACGGCGCGAGCAGGCGGTGCGTTTCTTGACGGATTTGAAAGTCGAAGACAAGTTCCGCCCCCTGTTCGCGGAAGCGGCGAAGGCGATCAAGGACGAGCTGGCCCACGACAACCTCGCCCGGCTTGAGACGTTTCTCAGCCAGGCCAAACAGGCCGAAAAACGGGCGAAGGCGGGCAAGAAGCCGGAGTTGAATCCGTCGGAACTGATGGCTTTGGCCGTTACCGGCTGGCTCCTGGGCAACGGCGCGGCGGAGGCCAACCCGCTGATCGCGGCCAAGCTCTGGCGCACCCGACACCTGCTCGTCGATTACCTGCACACCACGGGTGCCGGAACCCGGCAAAAGCTGCTCGCGGACTACCTTGCGGAGCGCAACGACTCGACGGCCCTCGACGACATCACGCGCATCGTGCCGACGCTGCCACCCGTCGAGCCGGAGACGGAGATTACCACGAAGACCGTAACGGTGAAACTGGGCCGGGCGCAAAAAGGCGTGACCTACGACCTGCGGCTGCCGCCGGAATACCGCCATAGCCGGGCGTACCCCGTGCTGATCCTGCTGCACAAGGAGGGCGACAAGCCCGCCGACACGATCGACAAGTGGAAGGAGCAGGCCGCGGAGAACGGCTACATCCTGGCCGCGCCGGAGTGGGACAAGGCCGGTATCGGCGGCTACACCTACGGCGACAATGACGAGCACCAGACGGTTTTGGAAACGCTCCGCGACCTGCGCCGCCGGTTCCAGGTGGACAGCGACCGCATTTTCGTGTTCGGCCAGGGCCAGGGCGCGAACATGGCGCACGACGTGGGCCTGTCGCACCCGGACCTGTTTGCCGGCGTGTCGTCGATGGGCGTGGACCCGACTTACCATGCGATGGCGTACTGGCGGAGCGGTCAGTACCTGCCGTTCTACGTCGTGACCGGCACGAATTCGGGCAAGAGCGAAGAGCACGTCCACGACCTGTTCGACCACTGGGTGGGCCGGCACTACCCGATGTTGTGGGTGGCGTACAAGGGCCGCGGCGCGGACTGGTTCGGCGGCGAGTTGCCGAACATTTTCGACTGGATGCGGGCCAAGAAGCGGGCGTTCCCGCTGCACCAGCTGGGCACCGACGGCCTGGGTGAGCCGTTCGGCAACGAGTTTTATGCCGTGCGCCCGAGCGACAACCGTTTCTACTGGCTAACGTCGGACAACATCGACATCAACCGCTGCATCCTGAAACTTTCACAATGGCGGAAACTGGAGGCGGCGCGCGTGACCGCGACGATCGATTCGACAAAGAACGAGGTCAAGGTGTCGTCGCAGGGACTCAAGCAGATCACGGTCTGGCTGGGTCGCAACGCGCGCGGCGAGAACATGATCGATTTCGACCGCGACGTGGTGGTCCGGGTCAACATGCTCGCGCCGGTGAAGAAGAAGCTGACCCCGAGCGCGACGGTGCTGCTGGAAGACCTGTACGACCGTGGCGACCGCCAGCGGTTGTTTTTGGGGAAGATCGAAATCGGGCAATGATTTGCAAGCGAGCGTCGCGCTCGGCGCGGGTCTCCCGATCCCGCCGGAGCGCGGTTTTCGGCGACTCACTTCTTCTTGAGGTGCTTGTCGAAGAACGCAAGCATCGCCTTATCGGCCTTGTCGGCGTCCTCGCCCTTAAAGCCGTGGCCGGCCCCTTCGAGCGTCAACAGTTCCGCCTCCACCTCCGCGGCCTTGAGCTCATCGACGATCCACGTGGCCTGCTCGTAGGCAACGTAATCGTCCTTGGTGCCGTGGATGCACAGCGTCGGCGCGGCGTCCGGCGTCACCCAGTAGAGCGGGCTGGCGCGGACGTGCAGTTTGCGGGCCGTCTCCAAATTGCCGCCGAGCCACAACGGCAGCACCTCCGCCGCGTCCTTGCTTTTGCCGTACGATTTGGTGAAATCGCTCGGCCCGAAATAGTTGACGACGCACGTCACCTTGCTCGACTGGTCCGCGTTGCCGCCGTCGCCCTCGAACTCCGGGACGCCCGTCGTCACGCCGAGGAACTGCGCCAGGTGGCCGCCCGCCGAGCCGCCGGTGACGCCGATGCGGTCGGGGTCGATGTGATACTTCTTGGCGTTGGCGCGGGTCCAGCGCACCGCCGCCTTGGTGTCGTAAATTGCCGCGGGGAATTGGTATTTGGGCGCGAGGCGGTAGGTAATGGTAAGGGCGACATACCCCTGCTGGGCCAGCTTGATGCACTGGCCGTTGTAGCCGTCGCGCGACCCGGCGCGGAAGCCGCCGCCGTGGATGCAGATGATCGCCGGGAACGGACCGTCGCCTTTTTTGGGTTGGGCGATGTTGAGCTGGAGATGCTGGCCGTCGGGGTTGCTGTACTCGACGCCCACGTCGAAGGTCACGTCGTCCGGTACGACCGGGGCCTTCTGGGCGAAGGCCGGCGAACCAGCGAGGGACAGGAAAAGGGTGAGGACGGCTGTCCTAATGAGCATTTTGTTCATCGAAATTCTCCTTGTAGCATGTCGCCGGCTTCGTTTCCCGCCGTGTTGCTCTTCTGCGATGTTATTCTGTTACCCTTGCGCTAATCTGCAAGTAGCGATTTGCCACAAAGGCAGGCCTTTCATGGTTGCCCGAAGGTTCTGAACAAAAAAGACACCGACCTACCCTTCGGAATAGAATGAGGCGAGCGGAAATTCGGGCCGATTCGACTCGGCATCCGCTGTGCTTTCGTCGTTGAGAGCCTCTAACTATTTTGGCGAGCCGGGAGC
>JBBRLG010000138.1:0-13762 GCA_038231495.1 Gemmatales bacterium
GGGGGGGTTAAGCTCGGTTGAGGTACTGCGTCCTGGCTTCAACTCCACCCCCCCTACCCCCCCCTTCGTAAGGGGGGAGTGAACGGTACGATAAATAGGCCGGGTGACACCATTCCTCGCCCTCGGAGATCCGCCATGCGTACGCGTCGGCTCGCCGGTTGCTTCCTGTTCTTGCTGGCACTGACCGCCCGCGCGGCTGCCGCCGATCCCAAGCCGGACAACGCCGCTTTACCCAATACCAAACCGCTCACCCTCGAAGGCGACATCGCCTCGCAGCTCGTGGACGGCGTGGATAAATTTCTGCAAAAGCAGATCGACAAAAGCGTCGAAGGCCGCGAACGTCACTGGAAACGCGACTTCACTTCCGCCGAGAAATACAGCGCGTCCGTCGAGCCGAACCGTAAGCGCCTCGCCCACATCCTCGGCGTCCGCGACGCGCGCGTGCCGTTCGACGCGCCGGAACTCGTCGCCACGGTCGCGCAGCCGGCCCTGGTGGGCAAGGGTGAAGGCTACGAAATCTTCGCCGTCCGCTGGCCGGCGTTCGGCGACGTGACCGGCGAGGGGCTGCTGCTGGTGCCGACCAAGGGTAAGCCCGTCGCCGACGTGATCGCCATCCCCGACGCCAGCCTCACGCCCGAACAGATCGTCGGGTTGGCCCCCGGCGTTGCGAAGGAATCGCAATACGCCCTCGGCCTGGCCGCTCACGGTTGCCGCGTGCTGGTGCCGGTACTCATCGACCGCGAACGTAAGAGCCGGCGGTCGGGCCAGGGGCCGTGGCTCACCAGCCGCGAGTGGGTCTACCGCCCCGCATTCGAGCTGGGCCGGCACGTCATCGGCTATGAGTTGCAAAAGGTGCTGGCCGGCGTCGATTGGTTCGTCAAGTCCGGCACGAAGGATAGGAAGATCGGCGTCATCGGCTGGGGCGACGGCGGCATGTTGGCCCTCTACGCCGGGGCGCTCGATACACGCATTGATGCCGTTTGCGTGAGCGGCTACTTCGGCAACCGCAACGACGTCTGGAAGGAGCCGATCGATCGCAACGTCTTCGGCCTGCTCGACCAGTTCGGCGACGCGGAGATTGCGAGCCTGATCGCGCCGCGCAAGCTGATCGTCGAGGCGTGCAAAGCGCCAGAGGTGGTCGTTCCGAGCGACGGCGGCGCTCCGGGCCGGCTGACGACGCCGAAGCTCGAAGCGGTTCGCAAAGAAGTCGAGCGCGGCAACAAGCTCGCCGCGCCGCGATTTAATCAAAGCGAAATCGCCCTGATCCAGCGCGACGACGGCACCAGTTCATTTGGTAGTAGCCAGGCGTTGATGGATTTCGTCACTGCACTGGGAACGGACCACCATTTCAGCGGCACTAACCCCGCGCCGGAAAACTTGCGCAAGGACTTCAAGCCGGAAGTGCGCCAGGACCGGCAAGTTCACGAATTGATGCGGCACACCCAAGCGCTGCTGACCGATTGTGCCGAGGTCCGCAAGCAGTTCATGAGCAAGCTCGATACGAGTTCGCTGGAGAAATATCGGCAGACGGTCGAACCGTACCGCGACATCTTCGCCAAGGAGGTCATCGGACAGTTCGACGAGAAACTGCTGCCGGCAAACCCGCGCACGCGCAAGATCGACGAAACGGACAAGTGGGTGCGCTACGAGGTCGTGCTGGACGTATTTCCCGACGTGATCGCCTACGGCCTGTTGACGCTGCCGAAAGGCATGAAAGAGGGTGAAAAGCGTCCGGTTGTCGTCTGCCAGCACGGCCTGGAAGGCCGGCCGCAGGACGTGATCGGCAAGCCGGGCTACGACTATTACAAGGCGTTCGCAACGAAGCTGGCCGAGCAAGGCTTCATCACGTTCGCGCCGCAAAATTTATACATCTTCAAAGATCGCTTTCGCGTGTTACAACGCAAGGCGAATCCGCTCGGCAAGACGTTGTTCTCGGTCATCGTGCCGCAGCACCAGCAGATTACGGACTGGCTCAAGACGTTGCCGAACGTGGACGGCGACCGCATCGGGTTTTACGGCCTCAGTTACGGCGGCAAGAGTGCCATGCGCATTCCGCCGTTGGTCAAGAATTATTGCCTGTCGATTTGCTCGGCGGACTTCAACGAGTGGGTCGTCAAGAATGCCTCGACGCGGCACAGTTTCAGCTACGTCTGGACGATGGAGTACGAGATATTTGAGTTCGACCTGGGCAACACCTTTAACTACGCGGAGATGGCGGCGTTGATTGCGCCGCGGCCGTTCATGGTGGAGCGCGGCCACGGCGACGGCGTCGGCACCGACGAGATGGTCGGCTTCGAGTGGGCCAAGGTGTTCAACCTGTACGACGCGCGGCTAAAGATCGGCGACCGAGCCGAGATCGAATGGTTCGACGGGCCGCACACGATTAACGAGAAGGGGACTTATAAGTTTCTGCACAAGCATTTGAGGTGGCCGGAAAAATGAAAGGAGGAAGGAGGAAGGATGAGGGATGAATCGGAAAAGCCGTTATTCGTCTGCCTTTGATTCATCCTTCATCCTTCATCCTTCTTCTTCATCATTTCTCTTGCAGCTGGTTCGTGAAGTGGTCGCCCACCTTGATGGAGTTCTCTTTTTTCGGGGATACGGGTTGCGCCAAGGTTTCGTAGGGATTCACTTGCACCACGCGGAGTTGGCCGAGGTACATCGGCGCGTTGCCCTTTTCGCCGAGGCGATAGACTTCGAGCGCGTCGCCACTTTTCAAACCGGCGTCGCCGCCGAATGAAAGACTGACAAGCCCACTCTTGTCGTCCACCTGTTTGACGACTCCTTCCACCTTTGTTTCGGGATTTTTCCCGGACGCCTTCTCCTTGCCTGTTTTTTCGCTCTTGCCGCCCTTCCACACGTCGTACAGCAAAGGCGCGCCCGGCGGCACATGCTTCTCGTCGGTCACCAGGATGCCGTAGTCGCGGACGACCAGGCGCAAGTTCGGCGACGCGCCGTCTTGAAACGCCTGGATCATGGCCCCGATTGGCACTTTTTGGTGAAAATCGAGGTGGATCGGCGTCGCCGAAATCTGCTCGTCCGTTAGCGTGCTGCGCGAAGGGACGCCGGCGACTTGCTTTAGCAGGTCGGCGAGAACCTCACTCGGCTTGCCGTTGAAGGATTGCGCGATTTCCTCGTCGAGCGCTTTCTTGATGCGGTCGACCATCGGTCCTTGCACGGGCGGCTTCACAACGGCCTGGTCCAGTTCCTCGGTTATAAGACCCTGGGCTAATCTGGTCAGGCGCCAATACTTCACCTGCTCCTTGTTTCCCGTCGCGGTGCCGAGCAGCAACGGCAACTCCGCTTCGACTTTGGCCTGGTTCGCTTTCGCTGACTGCAAGGCGTCCTGCGCTGCTTGCACCTCTTCTATACTGACCGCCTTCTGTCTCTCCAGGTTTTGTATGCGGAGCATTTGGCGGTTGGCCGCTTCCACCTTCGCTATGGCGTCGGCGACGTTTTCGTTGTAAAGGATGACTTTTTGCATGACGACCAGGCGGGTGCGATTCAATTCCGCCTCCGCCGTGGCCAACTTTGCCTCGGCGACGCGGATATCCGCGTTGTTGCGCATCGCCTGTTCCAGCATCACTTCCAGCTTCGTCTTCGGCGGCATCACCTCCTTCGGCGGCATCACCTCCTTCGGCGGCACCACCTCCTTCGGCGGCGGCGCAGCCTTCGTGCTGGCCGGCGGTTGTTGCCCCCAGAGCAGGCCCGTTCCGACGAGAACGGCGGCCAGGGCGCAAGCCCTAATCCAGTTTGCGTGCATCGCGTTTCTCCTGTTTTTGGCGATCTTGTTTGAGGGCGATCGTCACGAAATCGTCGTCGGGCGAAACGGCCAGGTCTTCTTGCTTCGTCGCGTCCAGGGCGTTGTCCTGGCAGCGGACCCACGCGGCCAGGTCGCCCTGTTCGCGGTAGCGTTCCGCGGCCGCGCGGTAGAGTTCCGCCCGGTGATCCGTGCTGTCCAGCGCCAGGTATTCCAGGGCGGTGGCAGACGGCGGCGCGGCAGGGACTTCTGGCTGCGGTTCCGGGGGCGTGACTTGAACGGTCTGCGGCACGGGTGTGGGCGTAAACCAGCGCGTCGTTCCCATGCCGGCGAGGTAGCACGCCGCCAAGGCCAGACCCCAGGCGACTTGCTTCAGCCGTCGCCGCCGGCGCAGCACGCCGGTGCTGCGCACCAGGATTGCTTGCCGAAGTTTCGCGCCGTCGGCGGGTGCGGGGTGCGGGGTCAGCAGGTCGTCGAGCGGGTCGTTCATGGAGTCACTCGTCTTTTTCGTACACCTCGCGGAACGCCTGGCGCGCCCGCGTCAACAACGATTCGACGGCCTTGGCTGTGTCGCCGGACGCGGCGGCAATGTCGGCGACGCTCTGGCCGTCTACATACTTCGCGCGCAGGACGTTTTCGTAACGCTCCGGCAGCAAGCCCAGCGCCCGGGCGATGCGCTCGGCCTGGTCGCGTTGGCGCACGTCCGTTGCGGGGGCGGCCAGGTGGCCGTTGAGTGCCGCGGCGCGGTGGCGGTCCTGGCAACGCCAATGGTTCCGCAACACGTTGCCGGCGATGCCACGGAGGTAGCCGGCAAAGCTGCCCCGGTCCGGGTCGAACCGGCGGACGCGGCGCACGGCGGTCAGCCAGGTCTCTTGCACCACGTCGTCGGCGTGGTCGCGCAGGCCGCCGCAGCGCCACAAAACGAATGCGTACAGGCTGGCGTACTCCTCCTCGTACCAGGCACGCCAGGCGTGCTCGTCGCCGGCAAGGACCGCGCGGCGCAGTCCTTGCTCACGCCAAACCCGTTCGTTGCTCTCCATCGCGGCGCCTCGGCCTCCGGGGCGGTCTACCGTTGTACTTGTCGCGACGCGGCGGAATCCTTCGCGAGCGTTGCGGTTTTCTGCGCGGCCAGCGCGTGACCAGCAGGGGACACGCCTTGACCAACCGGGCACGCGCCAACCCCGCTTCTTAACGGGTTCCACGCGATTTCCTCGACGGCACACCCTTTGCCCCTCGCTGCGCCGGCCGCTTGTTCATCGGCCCGCATTCGTGTTTAATACAGAGACGTTTCCCCCGGCCGCGTTGTTGGGGGCGGATTGAAACATGATTCAGTTTGCCGACCCGCTCTACTTGCTCCTGTTGCCGCTCGTGCCGCTGCTCGCGTGGTGGTGGCTGCGCCAGAGTCGCAACGCCCTGCGCTACCCGGCGACAACGATGCTCGCCAGCCTGCCCCGTGGCCGCGCCCGTTTCGCCCGCGTCGGCGGCGCAACGTTACGCGGCCTCACCCTGGCGCTGTTGGTCGTGGGCTTGGCCCGGCCGCGGACGCCGGACCTGCGCACGCGCATCGACACCGAGGGCATCGCGATTGTCATGCTGGTGGACGTCAGCGGCAGCATGGGCGAGCTCGATTTCGTCTGGGACGGCGAGGCGGTCAGTCGGCTCGACGCGGTCAAGCACGTCTTCCGCCTGTTCGTCGAGGGCGGCAAGGGCGGCGGTCACACGGCGGACGGCTCGGACCCAACGGCGTTCGACGGCCGGCCGACCGACTTGATCGGCGTGGTGACGTTCGCGACTCGGCCCGAAACGGTCGAGGCTTTGACGCTTAGCCATTCCGCCCTGTTGCACAAGCTCGACGAGGAAAGGCCGCGCTCCGTGCCGGGCGAATCGGAAACAAACCTGAGCGACGCACTGACCTTGGGGTTGGCCCGCCTGCGTGCCGCCGAACCAGGGCAACGCAAGGTGCTGGTGCTCTTGACCGACGGCGAACACAACGTCGTCCAGCCGCGATCGACCTGGACGCCGCGCCAGGCCGCCCAGGTCGCGGCCAGTTTGCAGATTCCGTTGTACACCATCGACGCCGGCAATGACACCGCCGGGCCGGAGGTTCGTGCCGCTGCGGTGCAGACGTTGCAAGAGTTGGCCCACATTACCGGCGGTCGTTATTTCGCGGCCCAGGACACCAAGGGATTGATGGAAGCCTGCCGGTCCATCGACGCGCTGGAACGGTTGCCGATCCAGAGTTTTCAGTATCGGAAGTACCACGAGATGTACGTCTGGTGCGGACTGGCGGCGTTCGGGGCCTTGAGTTTGAACTTTATGCTGGAACGGACGGTTTGGCGGAAACTTCCATGAAGTTTGCCGCTTGCGGCTTTGCAAATACCTGCAAAGCCGCAAGCGGCAATACAGATACTCACCATGAACCACTGGATCACCTACCCCTCGGCGCTGATGCTTTTCGGGCTGCTACCCCTGACGGGGTCGTTCGTCCTGTGGGCCTGGCTGCGCCGGCGGCAAGCGCTGGCACGCTTCGGCACGATGACCACGCTGGAAACCGTGCTGACCGTCCGCCGCCTGCCGCGGTTCCTGCGCGGCCTGTGTGCGTTCCTGGGCACCCTGGCCTTGCTCGTTGGCGTCGCGGGTCCGCAGTGGGGCCGCGACTGGAAACAGGCCACCGCCCCCGGCCGCGATCTCGTCGTCGTCCTCGATTGCAGCCGGAGCATGTTGGCCGAGTCGCCCAGCCGCTTCGAGCGCGCCCGCGCTTTCGCTATTGAGTTGAGCGAGAGCATTCAGAAGCGCGGCGGCCACCGCCTGGGCCTCGTGGTGTTTGCCGGGCGGGCGCGGCTGGCGTGTCCGCTGACGCACGACTACGACTACTTCCGCGACGCGCTCAACGCCCTCGACCCGGAGACCTTTGACCTCGACCTCGCGCCGGGACCGAGGGACGATTCCGGCACGCGCATCGGGTTGGGGCTGTCCCTGGCCGTTCGTACCCACGACGAGCGTTTCCGCGGGGCGCGTGACATCCTGCTCCTGTCCGACGGCGACGACCCGGCGCGCGACGGCGAATGGAAGCAGGGCGCGGCCGAGGCGAAGGGGCAAGGCATACCGGTCCTCGTCGTCGGCTTCGGCGACCCGAACACCGCCAGCACCATCCCCGTCGGCAAGGACGTGCTGCGCGAGGCCAACGGCAAGGAAGTGCGCACGCGCCTGGAGGAGACGCCGTTGCGCGAGATCGCTCAAACCACCCGAGGCACTTACGTCCCGGCTCAGACCCAGCGTATCGCCGCGGGGCCGGTCTACCTCGACACCGTCGCAGCGCTGCCGGTCCATGAATCGGAGGAGGACGCGCTGCCCGCATACCACCAGCGCTTCGCCTGGTTCTACCTGCCGGCGCTGGGCCTGCTCGCGTTGGCGATGGCGGTCCCGGATCGACTGCCGCGCCTCCGCTCTGCCTTGCAAAGCTTCGTCACCCGGCTCCGACGCCGTACCGCCGAGGGCAACGTCATGCAAAGATCCCAAGCCGCAGTCGTCGCCGGGGCGCTTGCCGTGCTGTTGCTCCTGGGGGCAGCGACCCTTACCGATCCGCAAACGCTCTTAAAGGACGGCGACGCCGCCGCGGCGCGCGGCGACTACGCGGCGGCGGCAGCGCTGTACAAGAAGGCCGAGGCGCGCACCACCGAGCCTTCGGAGGTGGCGTACCGGTTGGCCGTCGTGAAATACCGCCTCGCAGTCGAGGACGGTGAAGGCAAGGCCCTTTACGAGGCGGAAGAGTTGTTCCGGTGCTGCGTCGGCCGGGACAACCCGCACCGCGGCGCGGCCCTGTTCGGCCTGGGCAACTGCCTGGTGGCCAAGGCGCGGGGGCGGAATCTGGAGATGGTGCGTGCCGCGGTTGAGGCGTACGAACAGAGCTTGCGGGAACCGGGACAAGCCGCGGAGTTCGCCGCGGACGTGCGCCACAACCTCGAACGCGCGAAGCTGCTCGCCCTGCAACTGCTGGCCCCGGCCACGCGCGACGATAAAAGCGATCCGCCCAACAACGAGGAAGACCCGCCCAACAAACCCAACGCCGGGCCGCGCGACCCCAACCCGGCAACCAACCCCGACCCGTCCGGAGCGACCAAGCCGGACCCGCGCGGTGCCCAGGTTCCGACCCGGCCCGACCCCGGCCAGAAGGCGATTGAAACCGACGTGGCCGCGCCGGGCGTCGGCGAGTTGACGCCGGTCCCCGACCTGGCCGAACACGCGCCGCTGCCGCCAAAGGAAGCCCTGAGCCATTTGGAGGCGGCGACGAAGCGGGTGCTGCAAGAGCAGAAGGCGTACCGGTTGCAAAAGGTGCGGCCCGTCGCGCCGGGGGTGCGCGATTGGTAGGTCTGCTCCTCGCTGTCGTGGTGGCACTGGGCACCCTGTCGGCGTGGCCCGGCGACAAGGAGGCGGCCGACATCCCCGTCGTCGGACGGCCCACCGACCTGCCGTTTAGCGAGGCCAGCGGTTCGTTCACGGTCCGTGCCCGTGCCGAACCCACCGCAGTCCCGGTTGAGCAAACAATCAAACTCACCCTGGTTGTCGAGGCGGACGGCCCCGTCCACCGTCCGCCCCGGCGCATCGATCTGAGCCAGATTTACGACTTTAACGAGCGTTTTTATCTCGATAAGCCGGACGGCGATGACGCCTTTCCGCCGGACGCCCGCCGCTGGGAGTTCGTCTACGTCCTTAAACCGCGGCGCGTCGATGTGACCGAGATTCCCGGTGTGCCCTTCGTTTTTTACAACCCGGCGATCCGGCCGGCGAGTAAGGCGTTCCAGGTCAAGTACACCGACCCCATCCCCGTGCAAGTGACGGCGGCCACCGTCATCGAGCCGCCGCCGCGGCCGGTCGCGGACGTGTTCCTCCACGCCGGCGACGGCCCTGAACTCCTGGCCCGAGAAGCGCCGTGGACGCCGCCCGGCCCGGTCCTTGTCCTGTTGTTAATGCTCGCGCCGCCCCTGGCGTGTGCGGCTTGGTACGGCGTGTGGCGCCGGCGCAATCCCGACGCCGGTCGGCAAAAGGAGCGGCGGCGCAGCCGGGCGGCGCGGCAGGCGCTCACGCGCCTGGCCCAGGTCGAACGCGCACCCGTCGAAGCGCGCGCGCCGCTGACCGCGGCGGCGTTGGCGGACTACCTGCGCGAGCGGCTGGACCTGACCATTGCCGAGCCGACCCCGGTGGAAGCCGGCGTCTGTCTGCGACGCGCGGCCTGCTCCCCCGCCGCTGTCGAACAGGCGGTAACGTTGCTGCAAACCTGCGACGCCGCGCGCTTCTGGCCGCCGCTGATGGCCGACGGCGCCAAGCTTCCCGCTCTGGCCCGTGACGTGATTCTCGCCCTCGATGCGGACACGGACCGTGGCAAAACCCCCGAACATCCGACCCCCGCAGCGGAGGAACAGCCGTGACCTTCGCCATCTTTCTCACGCTGTTGTCCGCCGTCCCCACCGGGCCGATCGTGCCGACCGACGCCAGTGAATTGGAACTTGCCGGCCGCGCCGAGACGGCATTTCAGGACGGATTGAAGCTGCGCGCCAAGGGCGAACACGGCCGAGCCGAATTCCAAACCGCCGCCGGCTGCTACGAGGAATTGCGTCGCCGAGGTGTCGAGAATGCGTCGCTCGAACGGAGCCTGGGCAACGCCTACTTCCTCGCCGACGACGTGCCGCACGCGCTCCTGTGCTATCGCCGAGGTTCGCGCCTGGCCCCGCTCGACCCGACGCTGCGTCGGTGTCTCGCGGAGGCGCGCGCACAGGTCGTATACCCCGACAACACGGCGTTCGGCCGTCCCGCCGTGGTGCAAGGGCGCGTACTCCTGCCCGGCTGGCTGAATAATACGCTGCTCGTCCTCGCCGTTTTGCTTTACGGCCTGGGTTGCGCCACGGGGACGCGGTACTGGATGGTACGGCGGTTCCGCTACCTTGCTGGCAGCGCGGTCGCGATCATGGGGGCGGGGTTACTCGCGTGGCTGCTGGCCCAGTCGGCCCGCGGCGTGGGGACGGCGAACGGGTATCCGTTGGTCGTGGTCGCGGAGGATGGCGTGCTGTTGCGCAAGGGTGACGGCCTGACATTCCCGCCGCGCTACGACGTCGTGGTGAACCGTGGCGTCGAGGCGCGACTGCTTTTCGAGCGTGCCGGGTGGGCGCAAATCGAACTGGGCGGCGGCGAGGTCGGCTGGGTGCCGCGCGAGTATGTGTTGGTCGATCCCTGATCGAGTAGCGCTAACGCTGGGGCGAGCCGGGAACGTAAGCGACGGGAGTTTGTCTTCGGAGGCAGTAGAATAAGCCCATGCGTTACCCTCAAGTCCTCGTTTACGAGCGCGACGGCCTCCTGGCGGCGCTGGTGAAAGCCGGCCTGGAGGGGCGCGCGAAGCGGTGGGTGGTGCGCGAGCCGCGCGACCCGGCGAGTTGCCTGCGGCTGCTGAGCCGCCGCGGCCCGGCGGTGTTCGTTGTCAAGCTGGGCCGCGACCTCGAACGCGAATTGACGCTGTTGGAAAGGGTGGCCCACTTGCACCCGGACACCGCCGCCGTCGTGGTCGGCGACGCCGAGCACGTTGCGCTGGCCGGCACCGCCTGGGACCTCGGAGCGGCGTACGTGCTGTTGCCGCCGATGTCGCGCGAATCGTTGCCGGAGATCGTCGTCGGCCTGATGGGGAAGGAATGAAACGCACGCTTGCCGTCGTCGAACTGCCCGCGCTGGACGAACGCCTGTGCGTCGGCTGCGGCGATTGTGTCCGGGTGTGCCCGACCGATTGCCTGGCCATGGACGGGCCGTATCCGTGGCTGCCGCTACCGCTCGACTGTGTCAGCTGCGCGCTGTGCGTGGTGGTCTGTCCGGTCGATGCCCTGTGTCTGGCGGCACCGGAACCGGCGTAGAAACGATTGCCGCTTGCGGCTTTGCAAGAGAGACTGCAAAGCCGCAAGCGGCAAAAGAATTGTTTCCAACAACTCACTTCAACTTGACCGTCGCCACCGCCGGCTCGGCCAGGTTGCGGAAATCGGCGCTGACCTCTTGACCCGGCTTGACGATGACCCGCTTGGTCACGGTCACGGGTTTGCCGTCCCGCAGCACTTCCGCCCGCACCATGTAGTAGTAGACTTCGCCGCGTTCCAGCTCCGGCGTGTTGAACACCCGGCGGCTGGAGGTCACGGTCATCTTCTGGTCGTCGATGTACAACGTCGCGTCGGCGGGCAAATCGACGATGAGCTTGGCGCGCGTCGGGGCCATGCTTTCGGGACCACCGTCCCTCCGCGGCAGCGGCACCACTTCGCGGGCCGGGCCGGACGGTGCCATCATCGGGCCGTACGCCGAGGGTGCCATCATCCCGCCGCCGCCGTAGCAGCCGTAGCAGCCGCCGCAACCGTAGCAGCCGTGACAGCTATAACCGGCATACCCGCTATAGCTGGCGCTGCCGAAGCAGCCGTAACCGCCGTAACTGCCGCCCCACGAGCCGTAGCAACTGCCGCCCCAGCAACTGCCGGAGCAACCGCCGTAAGTGGAGGAGCCGTAGCAGCCGTTGGAATAACCGCCGTAGCCGCCGCCCCCATAGCAGCCGCCGCCCCCATAGCAGCCGCCGCCGTAGCAGCTGCTGCCGGTGCAACCGCTACAGCCGCCGCCGTAGCAGCCGCCGGTGCAAGCACCGTGGCAACCGTGATTGCGGAACCAACCATCCGGTACACTACTGCCCGTCGTCAAAGCAGCCATCAGAACCATGCTGTACATCTTCGTCCACCTCCATCCGTTGATTTAGACCCCTCACACCACCGTTCCGCCATGCCGCCGAGCACGCTCTGTTAAAATGGCGGTTCTAGGTTAGATAGTAAGATTACATGGAATGGGAGTCAATTCCATTCCGGTGGAAATGGGCAAAATGATCGGTAGAACAGGAGGTTACAACCCAATCCTCCGCCGCTTGCGGCTTTGCAAAGCCGCAAGCGGCAAATACGGGCGGGAAGCAAGTTCGGTTGCTAAAATGACAAGGAGGTTCCCTTCCCGCGACACGGAGGCAGGCATGCAACCGGACACAACGGCTCCGCACGGCTTCGTCGAAGAAGTCGAAATCCAGGGACACATCATCGACTCGCTGCTCTTGCCCAAGGTCCTCGACGAAATCCTGACGCACGGCGGCTCTTACGTCATCAAGGACATTCGCGTCGGCCAGCGCCAGGAGGATGCCAGCTACGCCCGCATCGAAGTCCGCGCCCCCAGCGCTGCGAACTTGGCCGAATTGCTCGACGCCATTCACGACCACGGGGCCGTCTCGACCAGCACCGGCGACTGTGCCACCGTCGCCGCCGACCTGAACGGCGCTTTCCCGGAGAATTTTTACAGCACGACGAACTACCGCACGCAAATCCGCCTGTACGGCGAGTGGATCGACGTTGAAGACCAGGAGATGGATTGCGGCATCCTCGTGGACGTGGCGGAGGCCGCGGCCCGGTGTTTGCCGATGACCGCCGTGCGCGTCGGCGACCGTATCGTCGTCGGCCGGGAGGGGCTGCGCGTCTTTCCGGCGGAAGTGTTGGCCCGCCAGAACCTGTTCGAGTTCATGGCCAGCCCGGTGTCGAGCGAGAAGCCCAAAGGCGTCGCCGTGCGCGAGATCGCCGCGGCCATGCGGCGCACGCGCGACGGGGGCGAAAAAATCCTCGCCGTTCTCGGCCCTGCCGTCGTCCACACCGGCAGCGTCGAGCACATTTGCCGACTGATCCGCGGCGGTTTTCTCAACGTCCTGTTTGCCGGCAACGCGCTGGCGACGCACGACATCGAGCAGGCGCTGTACGGCACCAGTCTGGGCGTGTCGCTGGACCGCGGCCTGCCGACCGAGGAGGGCCACGAGCACCACTTGCGCGCCATCAACACGATGCGCCGGCTGGGCGGCATCCGCACCGCGGTCGAGCGCGGAATCCTGAAAAGCGGCGTCATGTACGAATGCGTGCGCCATGACGTGCCGTTCGTGCTGGCCGGCAGCATCCGCGACGACGGGCCGCTGCCGGAGGTCGTGACCGACGCGCTGGCGGCGCAGCGGCAGATGCGCGAGCTGGTCCACGGCGTCGGCTTCGCCCTGATGGTGGCGACGATGCTGCATTCGATCGCGACGGGCAACCTGCTGCCGGCGTGGGTCAAGGTGGCGTGCGTGGACATCAACCCGGCGACCGTCACCAAGCTGACCGACCGGGGCAGCATCCAGACGGTCGGCGTCGTGACCGATGCGGAGCCGTTCCTGCGGGCGCTGGTGCATGAGTTGTTTGAGGCGAAGTGATCAAAAGCAGTTACAGACAGCGCCCCATGAAGTCCTGCCAAAATCGGAAGGGACACCCAACAATCGCATTCCATTTGCCCCCCTTTCATCGGGCCGTTACGATGTTTGTGCTGGCGTGCTACTGCCTTTGGCCGACGAATTCCGTTCCGAGACCCCGAGCCGATGAGCGCTCCGCAAAAAGTCCTGGACCTGGTTGAGACGTTCGACCGCAATTCCGAAGCGTACCTGTCGGGCCAGTTTAACGAAGCGATGTTACGGCAGCAGTTTATCAACCCGCTCTTCAAGTGCCTCGGCTGGGACATGGAGAACGAGCAGGGCCATGCGGAAGCTTACAAGGACGTCATCCACGAGGCGTCGCTCAAGATCGGCGGCGCGACCAAGGCTCCCGACTACAGCTTTCGCATCGGCGGCACGCCGAAATTCTACCTGGAAGCCAAAAAGCCGGCGGTGAACATCCAGGACGATGCCGCACCAGCCTTCAAGCTGCGCCGCTACGCCTGGTCAGCCAAGCTGCCGCTGCCTATCCTCACGAACTTCAAGGACTTCGCCGTCTACGACGGCCGCGTCCGACCGACGCAGACCGAGGGACTTTCTCAAAGGCGGTGTACATAGCGGTGTACAACAGCGGACAGTTGGCTCGGCGCTCGTCGGCGCAGGTGGGCGCCGCAAAAGACGCTACACCAATACCTTACGCCAGCGCCGACGGCTCGTCGCCGAGCGCCGAA
>JBBRLG010000139.1:0-13760 GCA_038231495.1 Gemmatales bacterium
CTACTCTGAGAGAGTTACTTCCCGTTCGCCCCATGCCGAGGATAGCCATGAATCCGGAACTCCGCCGCCGTGCCGACGAGGTGATCAGCCGTTTGACTCAGCTGCGGGACTCTCTTTGACATCTCGACCAAACAGTCGCAGCGCGACCAACTCAACGCCAAGATGGGCGAAGCCACTTTCTGGGACAACCCGGAAAAAGCCCAGCAGATCATCGCCCAAATGAAGCCCCTCAACGGCCTGCTCAAGCCGTACGAGGATCTGTCCGCGCAGGCCGGCGACCTCCAAACGATGGAGGAACTGGCCGAGGACGACGCCGACCTCGAAGCCGAACTGGAACGCGAACTCGGCCCGTTCGAGAAGCAGCTGGCCGAGTTTGAAATGCGCGCCATGCTCAGCGGCCCGCAGGACGCCAGCAATGCTTACCTGCGCATCCAGGCCGGCACCGGCGGCACCGAGGCGTGCGACTGGGCGCAGATGTTGTTGCGCATGTACGGCCGTTGGGCCGAGCGCAACGGCTACCAGGCCGAGCTGGTGGACGAGCTGCGCAACGAGGAAGCCGGCATCCGCAGCGCCACGCTGCGCGTCATCGGCGATTATGCCTACGGCCACTTGCAGGGCGAAGCGGGTGTCCACCGCCTGGTGCGCATTAGCCCGTTCGACTCGAACGCACGCCGGCAAACGTCGTTCGCGGCGGTGGACGTAATGCCGGAGATCGACGACGCGATTGAGATCAACATCAAGTCCGACGAATTGCGGCGCGACACGTTTCGTTCGGGCGGCCCCGGCGGCCAGCACCAGAACAAGACCGAAAGCGGCGTGCGTTACACGCACCTCCCGAGCGGCATCGCGGCGGAGAGTCGCAGCGAGCGCAGTCAGCACAAGAACGACGACATGGCGATGAAGATGCTCAAGGCGAAGCTGTACCGCATCGAGGAGCAGAAGCTGAAGGCCGAGGTCGAGAAGCAGTACGACGAAAAGGGCGAAGTGGCCTGGGGCTACCAGATTCGCAACTACGTCATGCAGCCGTACACGCTGGTCAAGGACGTGCGCACCGAGGTGCAGACGGCCCAGGTGGGCAACGTGATGGACGGCGACCTTGATGATTTCATCCAGGCGTACCTGCGGCACAAGGCGGAGAAGAAGCACAAGGGGCGGAAGTAACGCGCAATCACCGTCCGCGGCGTGACCATTCGAGGACGCGGCGCGACGCCCCGACGCTTGCCCCACTTCCGATAATTCGGATAATTCCGGTATTTTGGCGCGTGTTTGCTGTTGCAATGCGTTCTCCGGGCGCGTCATGATGCCCCCGCAGGTGAAGAACGACTTCACCTGCGCACCACGTCTGAATTTGCAACCAGGAAGGTCTCCCATGCGTCGCAACTCTCCCGGTGTCGGCGTCGTTTCGCGATTAGCTCGTTTCTTCTTCGGCCGGCCGTTCCAAACGGGGCGAGCGCGCAGGGAGCGGTGCTTCACTCCTTACCTAGTGGTTCAACTCACCTCAATCGACATACGACTTCGGCCGACCGAAGCCTTCCGCTAGGGGGGGTGGCTATCAATTCAAGTGAGTTGAACCACTAGAACAGCTTGAACGGCTGGAGATGCCCAATAACCTGTACAACTCGTTGTATACGACGGGCTTGACCGACCTTGGTGGTTTTCCTAGCGACATCCTGTTGAGCGAAACCCAAACAGCCCAGCACAACGGCTACCTTACGCTGGTTGCGCCTCCGACAGCGCCGCGTGACCCTTCCGCCGTGATCTCATTCTCCCAGACCGCCTCAGCAACGCAAGCCGCGCCACTGCCTACGGTATCCACCAGCACTGGTAGCGACGGTTTTCCGCAAGCAGCGTCGTCCCTCGATCAAACGTTTGCTGCTTTGATGACCTTTCCCACGGCGGCGACCTTGTTTGCCAACCCCGCCGCAAACCCGGCTGCTCCCCCGACCGTACCCACCAACGGCCCATCGTCACCGGGTGGCGCAGCGTCGCCGGGCGGCAACGCCGGCAGTACAGGTAGTTCCCCGGTCACGAATGCCCAGCCGCTTTCCGCAACCCCACCAGCCACCCTTGCCACGGCCCCCGGTGAAGACCTCTGGCACGGCGCGTCCGCGCAATCCAATGCGCCGGGCAATTCGTCCGGTGCGTCACCCTTTGATGGCCCGACCGGGCCGGGCGGAAATGGCGGTTCGGGTGGAACGGGTGGTTCCACTCAACCAGGTAATCCCGGTTCCCTCAGTTGGAACGGGCCTTCGTTCGGTTGGAGCATCGCGCCTCCGCCGTCCCCCGTGATTATAAACCCTGGAGCGCAGACCAGCGCCGAAGGGGACGCCGCCTCACTCCAGGTCGCCGCGTACAAATCCCAGGGCTATTCCGTGCTCCAAGACCCCACCCTGGCTTATGCCGCGGTGGGCCTGCCCAAGGGCTTGACCATCAACCCTGCGTCCGGGATGATCGCCGGTACGGTGGACTATCAGGCAGCGGAATCCGTCGCTGTCAACACCGTGGTTACCCTGGTTGTCGTCAATGGCAAGGGTGCCAGTTCCGCTCAGACGTTTACCTGGAATGTGACCGACACCCCCCGAATGCCGGTACTTACCAATCCCGGCGCACAGACCAATTTGGCGGGCGCTGCGGTCACGCTTCAGGTGAACGCAAGTCAGATCGACGGCGACCGACTCACCTACGGCGCAACTGGCCTTCCGTCCGGCCTCTCGATCGATAGCGTCTACGGCCAGATATCCGGGACGATTGATCTGGCGGCTGGTGTCAGGGGAAGCCCGTATAGCGTGACGGTGACGGCAACGAACAAAACATTGGTCGCCAGCCAAACGTTTGCGTGGGTCGTGGGCGATGTGGGCACGGTGGCGGTGACGCAACCGGCGGACCAGATGAACACCGAGGGTGACGCCGTGTCGCTGGCGGTTTCGGCCAGCACAACAACGGGCACGCTCACGTTCACCGCCGACAGCTTGCCGGCGGGCCTCACCATTGGGAGTTCGACCGGAGTCATGTCGGGCACCCTTGCGGCCGGGACGGCAGCGGCCGGACCCTACTCCACCAGCGTAGCAGCGAGCAACGGCACCGCCGGGGACAACAAAACCTTCAACTGGACGGTGAATCCTCGCGTTGCCGTCGATGCCATCGCAAGCCGGTCGGATTTAGAAGGCAGCACGATCTCCCTTTCGGTCAACGCCCATGAAACCGGAGCCACGCTAACCTACAGCGCGACCGGATTACCGAGCGGGTTGATCCTTGATAGCAGCACGGGTTTGATTTCGGGAACCGTTGCGTCCGGCGCGTCGAGGGCAGGGCCATTTCACGCCGATGTCACGGTCGGCGACGGCACCTACAACACGGACGTTTTGTTCGAGTGGGATATAAGAGCGTTCGGAAAATAGGACGGGATTGGCATGAAAGCAGCTGGTAGCGGGGGTGTTCCCTGATTCCTCTGGAGGGCTGCTCCTGAAGCCGCTTGTTGCCGACGCCTTGTGGACGCGCCTTCAAGAACTGCTGCCGCCCGAGGAGCCGCGGCGGTTTCGCTGGCCCGGCCGCAAGCCGTTGGCTCGCCGCCGAATCCGCACCGGCATCCGGTAGGTCCTCAAAACCGGCATCGCCTGGGACGAGCTGCCCGCCGAACTCGGCTGCGGCTGCGGCCAGACCTGCCGCGCGTCTCTTCGCCGCTGGCACACGGCCGGGGTCTGGCACGCGTTGCACGCGCTGCTTGTGAGCGAACGGAACGCCGCGGACCTCATCGACTGGTCGCGGGCCATCATTGCTGGCCCGTTTGCGAAAGCTCCCGAAGGCGGCGAAAAGACCGGCCCGAACCCCACGGAGCGCAGCCAATGCGGCAGCAAGCACCCTGGGTTGACCGCTGCGAACGGCATCCCGCTGGCCGCGACCTTGAGCGCCGCAAACGTGCCCGACGTGGTGCCGGTGCTGGAAGTGCTCACGGCGATGCCGCCGGTCGGAGGCAAGCCGGGTCCGAAGGGTGAGAAGTCCGACCGCTTGCAGGGCGACCGGGGTTAGGATTCGGATCCACTGAGCAGGCTCTTGCGGTGGCTGGGCATCGTGCCGGAGTTGGCCGCCCGCAACACGGCGCAGGGCAGTGGCATGGGCAAGACGCGGTGGGTGGTCGAGCGGACGAATGCCTTTTTGCATGCGTTCGGCCGTCTGCGTCGTCGCCGCGACCGCCTTGCCGAGGTACAGGAAGCGTTCCTCGCATTGGCCTGCGGCCTCATCTGCATGAGGTTCCTGCCATAGGAAACTCATATTTTCCGAACGCTCTTAGCGGGTCTGCCAGTAGTTTGTACAGGTACCAACCGTCGTTTTTCACTTGGATTTTGAGGTGACATGCCTTTGTCACTAGATGTAGCAGGCGCAATTTGCGCACTCTTGTCGCCGTAAGTCCTTACGCTGTAAGGGTCGGACCCGCTAAACAAGTACAAAAACAGCGGCCAGCAGCTTGAAAACAACATCGACCGCATTGAGCCAGATCTGAAAACGATTGTGGAGGAGAAAACCGCTCTGCTTTTACCGAGAGGCAGCGAGGTTGACTGGGCCGAAAGGCAGATCTATGATCGGACCGTTCGTAGGTTGAAGACTATCCGAATCGCAACGAAAACTTGGAAACACGCTGATATTTTGAGTCCCTACATAGGGCCGGACACGCCGCCGACGGCCGACCAGCTGCGAAAGATAAAAAACATCGTTTTTGTGTTAATGGCCGACACGCCGGAACTCAGAAAAGCCGTAGCTGCTGAAATCAAGGATCTTGAGAAGTTCTATGCGGCGGACGGATATACTTTCAAGGCTGAGTACCCACCTAAACCATAGTAAGGAGGTGCCATTTGTCCGTTAGGACGCCCGAAAATATAACTTGAGCAAATGTCAGTTTGGCTCAATGGTATAGTTCCAATCGCCGTGGAAGTCGGCTTTGGTGATCTGCACGCACGCCAGTTCGTCGGCACTCACCTTGGCTCCGGTCGCGTAGCAATTGGTGTCCAACGCCGCTTGAACTTCTAGCCCCGCCGCGGTGGTGGTAGGAGCAATCAGGTTCACGATCACCTCCTGACTGACCAGCGGCCGGCCGCGCCCGTTCTGCGTAATGTGGCAGAACAGGCGCTGCTCGCTCTTGTTCCACTTGCTCGTCCCCGGCGGGAAATGACGCACGCTCCACGGCAGTCCGAGCGTGTCGGCCAACGCTTGCAACGCCACCTTCCACAACCGCGACCGGCTGCTGTTGCTGCCACCGCCGTCCGCCGCGATCAACAGCTTGCGCGCCCGCGGGAACCGCTTGGAGCCCCTCTCCCGCCACCAACGCCGCAGCGTCTCGGCCGCGAACCGGGCCGGGTCGTGGTCGATCCCGACGCTGACCCCGCCTTGGTTGTTCGTCACGTCGTAGACCCCCTAGGGGATCGCCTGCCCCAGGGCCGGGTCTTGGAAGTCGTGGACCCGGACTGCTGGCGGCTCGCCTTTGGGCCGCCACTCCCGGCCGCCCTTCTTGAAATCCCCGACCCATTCCTTCTTCTTGGTGTCGACCGACACCACCGGTTCTCCTTGGTTTTGAAAGCGCTGCACCCGGTCGTTGCTGTACTCGAACGGGGCGTTCCGATCGGGGTGTCCGGACCCTTCGCGGGTCTTGCGGTTGGATTGCAAACTAGAGCCCGCCGCGTACAACAGCCGGGCCACCGTGCGGTCCCTGACCGGGTGTCCCTGCCGGTGCAACTCCTCGGCCAGGGTCGCGGTACTCTTGCACGTCCAGCGCAAGGGCGCGGTGGGATGCCCCCGTGTCAGCGGCTCGACCAGGGTCTCCAACGCCTCGGCCAACAAGGGGTCGGTGGCCGTCAGGGGCTTGCGGCCGCCGCCGGGCCGGCGCACCCACGAGCCGGGTGGGAGCGGCCCCGGTGCCGGGGAGCGCTGTTCAATCTCAGCGACTCCCGCGGCAATGGTATTGCGCGACAACCCCGTGGCCGTGGCTACCGCGGTAATACCGCCCCAGCCGAGAGCCAACGCTTCGGTAGCCGCCCAGTGGCGGCGCACGCGTTCGTCCATAATCGGCTGAAGGATCTCCTACTTGGTCCGCAGTCCGTGGATCGTCGTTGCAGCGTGCATCCTGGTAGGGTACCAGCCTGCCAGATTTGCTCAAGTTATATTTTCGGGCGTCCTAAGCAACTTCATGTACTATGCCTCTCAGTGCCAGTCACGGATGCGAACCTGAAAGAACTTGCCTCTGTACCAGAGCTTCACGAACTTGCTCTTCTAAAATGCAGTGAGGTGACTGATGAAGGAATAAAAGTCCTGGTGGCGCGTAAGCAACTCCAAATTCTGCTCCTTCTCAAGTGCGACGGCATAACCAACGCGAGCTTGCAGGAATTGGCCGCTTGCAAGCGACTCCGAGAACTCCACCTTGGCGCTTCGACGATAACGGATGCGAGTCTCAAACAACTGGCAGCTATGGAGCAACTCCAAAAGCTAAGTATATGTTTTTGCAAAAACGTGACGGATGACGGGCTGAAGGAACTGCGTGGCTGTAAGCAACTTCGGTCGCTAGACCTTTACGGCTGTGACAAGCTGACGGACTCAGGTTTGAAGGAGGTGGCCGCTTGTAGGCAACTCCAAGAACTGGACCTTTTTGCGCAAGTTACGGACACGGGCCTGAAGGAACTCGCCGCGTGCAAACAACTTCAGACGTTGGGGCTCGGTGGTTGCGACACCGTAACGGCCGCAGGAATAAAAGAGCTGGCGAAGTGCAAAAAACTCCAATCCTTATCTTTCATTACCTGTAAAAGGATGACGGACGAGTGGTTAAATGAATTGGCAGCTTGCGAGCATCTCGAGAGCTTGGAACTATTTCGCTGCGTTAACGTGACAGACGGAGCGATTGCCAAACTAAAAAAAGCCCGTCCGCAGCTAACGGTAATTCGACGCGAAGAGTGACCTGCGTCCAGAATCGTGCGGACTGAACAAAGGGACAAAACAGAGGGAATTCTGACTGGGACCGGACGAGTGGTTCGTCAGCGACCCCGAGCGGTTACAAGCCCTGCGCGCCATCTGGGTGCTACAACGCATAAGCACGCCGGACGCGCGGGTCGTGTTAGAGAAGCTTGCCAAGGGGGCACCGGAAGCCCGTCAGACCGTGGAGGCTCAAGCCGCCCTCGATTGGCTGGACAAGCAGCACAAACCCACTCCTTGAGTCGGACCGGGGAGACTTTTCCAAAATCGACTTTTCGGATTATTCCGATACACTTTATCGCTTTCCGATTCGTGGGTTACATTTTCATTGCAGTCTCTCATCTCCCGCGGTAAATTCTTACCGGGGGCAATGCGCAATCGTCGCGGCCTTTCCGGGGAGCATCCGACCATGCCGACGGTCAAAGAACTCAACGTCAACGGCGGCAAACGGTCGATCGACGCCGACCCGAAGCGCAGCCTGCTCAGCGTCCTCCGCGACGACCTCGACAGCCCTCGAGATGCCGATGGTGGCCCTGGCCCCGGCGGTGGGCAACGCCATTTGCCAGGCGACCGGCGTGCGTCTGCGGTCGCTGCCGATGGTGCCGAACGGGTTCAAGGCTCCCTAAAATTTACCAGTGAGAATGGCATACCCGGTTCAAACGCTCTTCACGGGAGAATACCATGATCCGCCGTCGCATTCTCCTGTGCCTCCTGGTGCTAACTCTCCTCGCAGGCTGCCGCAAGGCCTCCGAAGCGGACGCCCCCCAACCCCAGGACCCGACCCAGGCGGCCCGACAGGTCAAGGATGCCGCAACCCCCGCCGAGCGGCCCGGCACCGATCCCGTCAAGGTGGTCCCGGAGCAGCCCAAACGGCCCGTCCAGGAGCCGCCGCCGGAACTGCCGGGCCGACCGCCGGCGGCCGCAGGCGGCTTCCTCAACGAATTCGCGTCGCCCCGGTTGGACGACGACGGCGCGATGTTCGAGAGCCGGCTGCCCTACTGGCTCAAGGACGACCGGGCGTTCCTCCTGGGTGCCGTCGAGTATCCGGAACAGCCGCTCGCCCCGGCGTTTTTCGTTCTGGTGCGCCTGCCCGCCCAGGAGGACGACTACTCCGTCGGCGGCAGTGCGTCCGTCAGTCCGCCGGACCAGGCCGACGCCTGGAACGTCCTGCACGTGTCCACCGGCGGCGGCCCGGTGATTCGCTATCGCGTCCTGAAAGAGACGGCGCGGGAAGTCTTCCTCATCGGCGGCGAGCGCTTCGCCCTGGCAAACGGCCGCGTGTTTGTGGTAGATCAGACCGTCAAGCCGTCCGCCGTGCTGCAACTCAAAGCCGACCTCGCCGATTTGTTCGGCGCCGCCCCATTCCGGCAGCCGACGCGCGACGCCTTCGCCGCGGCCCTGGAAAAACTGCGGCTGGACCAGGAACCGGTTCGCAAGCTCTTCCCCGATTCGGAAAAGAAGTAGCCACCGCCATGAGTGAAGCCGGTTTCCTCAGCGCGATCCGGGCCGACCCTAATGACGAGGCCACGCGCCTGATCTACGCCGACTACCTCGAAGAGCGCGGCGACCCGCGCGGCGAGCTGCTGCGCCTCGACGCCCGGCTCGCGGAAGCGGGACTTGCCTACGCGGAGTTCGACGCCCTGCGCGACCGCCTGAAACGAGTCCGGGACACGCTCCACGCCAAACACCGCAAATGGCTGGACGCCGTGGACGCGCCGGACCGCTTTACCGTCCTCTGGACCAACTCGGACTGCGACCGTTTGCGGCAGGCGGGTCGAATTGGTAAGCCGCTGCGGTTCGTGTCGCTCTACGATTTCGGCCAGTTCAAGGTCCAGCCGGGCATCTACGTCTACCCGGTCCGCATCCACCAGAAAAAGCTATACGCGCTCGGCCGGCTGCGCGTCACGGCAACGACGACGCGCGCGGCGTACGTCGAGTCGAACCCCGCCGACGAGCCGTTGATCTTCGCCTTTCACAAGGTCGTGCTTCTCGGCGACCAGGGCACCGGCTTTCTGCCCGACACGGTCGTGCCGCACGAAGTCCTCCAGCGCTTCCGCTACCGCACGCGCGCGAACGAGTACCCACTGAAGCACGTTATGTACGGCGAATTGACGCACCCGATCGGATTGACCGGCGTGACGCGCGTCGCGAAATCGACCGCGCAGGATTTGGATTTCCTGCTCGCCGGGAAGGTTCCCCGGCACCTGTCCGTATAGGCCTTTGGCCAGGGAGTTATTCATGACGGAACCCGAAGCGATCCCCGCACCGCCCGCCGCCTTGCGCATCCTGGGACTCGACCCCGGCCTGCAAGTGACCGGCTACGGCGTCCTCGAAATCCGCGGCCGCACGCCGCGCGTCTGCGAGGCCGGCGTCGTCCGCAGTGCCGAGGGCCGTTCGACTACTGACATGGCTCCGCGCATTCGGGTTCTGTACGATAGTATAGTAGAAGTGATGGAGCAATTTCGGCCCGCCGTCGTCGCCGTCGAACAGTTGTACGCCCATTACGACCACCCGCGCACGGCGATCCTGATGGCCCACGCCCGCGGCGTGTTGTTGCTGGCAGCGGCGCAGCGCAACCTGCCGGTCCACAGTTACAATGCCACGCGCGTCAAGAAGACCGTGACGGGCAACGGCCACGCCTCCAAGGAGCAGGTGCAGCGCACGATCCAGCGCGAACTCGGCCTGGCCGAGCTGCCCGAACCGCCCGACGTGGCCGACGCGCTGGCCGTGGCGCTGTGTCACTTCTACATGCAAAAACTGGCGGCGTGAGAACTTACCAATGATAACGAAAATTACCGGCGTGCTGAGCCGCGTCCACGACGACGAAGTGCGCCTCCAGGTGGGGGCGCTGGAGTACGCCGTGCTGGTGCCGGAGTTCGTGCGCCGCGGCATCCAGGGGCGCGTCGGCCAGGAGGTGACGCTGCACACCAGCCATTACCTGGACGGCAATCCGATGCAGGGCCGCGTCGTACCGCGCCTGATCGGCTTCGCCCACGAGGCGGAACTCGCCTTTTTCGACCTCTTTTGTACGGTTGACAAGGTGGGCACGCGCAAGGCGCTCAAGGCGCTGGTGCGGCCGGTCAAAGAGATCGCGGACGCCATCCAGCGCCAGGACGCGAAATGGCTGACGACGTTGCCCGGCGTGGGTGCGGCGACGGCGGAGCAGATCATCGCGACGCTGCGGCGCAAGGTGACCAAGTACGCGCTCATGTCGCCGCCCGCCGGGCAAGCCGCCGACGGCACAACGCCGGGCACTGTCGTGGACGGCAACGTGATCGAAGACGCCTACCAGGCGCTGGTAAGTGTCGGTCACAGTCCGATCGACGCCCGCAACCGCCTCGACCGCGTGCTGACCACGGGCCGCTCTTTCAAGTCGGCGGAAGAAGTGTTGCTGGAAATCTACAACCAAGGTGTGTGAAGAATCGGGTATTGCCGCTTGCGGCTGAGCGCTCAGCCGCAAGCGGCAATGCCCGCTTGGAGTCCCCGCCGATGGCTCGTGAAGCAATCGTTCACTCCGACCAACCCGGCGACAACGGCCCCGACCGCGACTCCGCGCTGCGGCCGCGCTGGCTGCGCGAGGTCATCGGCCAAAGGCAAGTCGTGCAACGCCTGACCATCGTCCTCAACGCCTGCCGCAAGCTCAAGGAGCCGATGGCACACATCCTCTTCGACGGCCCGCCCGGTCTCGGCAAGACGACGTTCGCCTCGGTGCTGCCCAACGAACTCGGCACCTCCATCCAGATGACCAGCGGCCCGGCCCTCACCAAGCCCGCCGACATGCTGCCGTTCTTGACCAACCTGGAGGAAGGCTCGATCCTGTTCATCGACGAAATTCACCGCATGCCGCGCGTGGTCGAGGAGTTTATCTATCCGGCAATGGAAGATTTCCGCATCGACATCATACTCGGCGAAGGCGTCAACGCGCGGACGATCTCGATGAAGCTCAAGCGGTTCACGCTGATCGGCGCGACGACGCGCAGCGGCATGTTGTCCGGCCCGATGCGCGACCGCTTCAAGATGCACGAACACCTGGAGTTTTACAGCGTCGAGGAGCTGGCCGAAATCCTGCGCATCAACGCCCGCAAGCTGCAAACGCCGCTGGCCGAGGACGCCGCGTTGGAACTGGCCCGCCGCAGCCGCGGCACGCCGCGCATCGCCAACTCGCGCCTCTGGTGGACGCGCAACTTCGCCCACAGCGAGGCCGACGGCCGTATCACACTGGACCTGGCCCGCGCCGCCCTGGCAATGGCGGAGGTCGATCCGGACGGTTTGGATAAACAGGATCGCCGTTATCTGGAAACGCTGGTGGGCGTCTTCGGCGGCGGCCCGACCGGCGTGGAGGCCCTGGGCGCGACGATGAACCTGCCGGCCGACACGCTGAGCGACGAGGTCGAGCCGTACCTGCTGCGCGAGCAGTACATTATCCGTACGCCGAGGGGTCGCGTGGCGACGGCCCGCGCGTACAAGCTGCTCGGCGAGCCGATGCGGATGCCGCCGCCGGACCAGCCGATGTTGTTCGATTGACGATTCGGGAGTCGCCGCTTGCGGCTTTGCGGTTTTACTCGCAAAGCCGCAAGCGGCAACAGGGAGTTCGATTGTCCACCGCCGACCAGCCCGATTACCAGGTCGAACTCGACACGTTCCGCGGTCCGCTCGACCTGCTGCTCTACCTCGTCAAGCGCGAGGAGGTGGACATCCGCGACATCCCCATCGCGCGCGTCGCCGAGCAGTTCAAGGAATACCTGGGCCTGTTGCATTTCATCAACGTCGAGGTGGCCGGCGACTTCCTCGTCATGGCCGCGACGCTCATGGAGATCAAGAGCCGCCTGGTGCTGCCGCGCGCCGAGGAGACCGCCGAGGACGAGGACGACCCGCGCCAGGAACTCGTCCGGCAACTGTTGCAGTACAAGAAATTCAAAGAAGCCGCCGCCGTCTTGGAGGCGCGGGCCGAGGAGCAAAGCCAGCGCCTGGCGCGTCAATCGCCGCCGCAATCCGCCGCGCCCAACGCACCGACCGTCCGCCCCGTCGAGTTGTGGGATTTGGTCAGCGCGTTCGGCCGGCTGATGCGCGAGACGATGGCGCTACAGCCGCAGTCGATCGTCGTCGATCAGACGCCGTTGCACGTTTATATGGACTTGATTCTGCAACGCTTGCAGCGCGAACCGCGCTTGCGTCTGTCGGACCTGTTTACGCCGCCGCACACGCGCGGCCGTCTGGTGGGGTTATTTCTCGCGGTGCTGGAATTGACGAAAGGCCGGCAGATTCTGCCAGAACAGGAGGCACCGTTTAGTGACATCTGGGTGTCACTGAACCCGCAGGAGCCGGAATCGGGTGAGCCGGGAGGGTAAGCGACGGACGAGCCGTCGATCACCAACACTTGGCGTACGCCAGGTATCGTCCGGCCTAATTACCAGTCGTTACCCAGGACTTCGCCGCCCGCCGGCGTGACCGCTGCCCAATAGGTCGTCGGCGACATGCCGGGCGACAGCGTACGCACGCTCCCATCTACTAAGGCGACGAGCATCCCGCTGCTATACGGCGTCTGCGCGAGGCGCGGGTCGAAATTGTTAGCAGGTGGTGCGGTTTGAAAAGTTAGACCGGCGACGGATCCCACGGTAATAGGTGGATTGCCCTGTGTCACTGGATATACGTCGGGGGGGGAAGCCGAGCCAAACAATTTTGAGCCTTCATGGAACTCGGCAAAGCTGGCACGATGGACAACATCCCCGCTTGGAAGCTTGAGGGAATCAGTGAAGTACCAACTGAATTGGATAACGTCTCTCTTGAATGCATAATGTTCGGCAAAAGCAATCGTGTTTGACGTTCCATCCGGAAAACTGGCAGACAGGTTGGATCTGCGGTCAAACACGATTGCATTCGCTGCATAGCTTGCACAGTTATCTGCTTTCGGCAACCAAGCCAGGGTTGGATCGCTCGGGCTAATGAAAACTTTAACCGTGTGGGCGCTCGAGTTGGGCACAACACCCGTCTTGACGGTGTGATAGTAATTATCCTCTTCAACATAAGCCAAAAGCGCGAAGAAAAAAGAGTCACCCGGATTCGGACAGCCAACTTCGCTTCCCGACAAGGTAGGACATTCTCCTGTATGCGTGCCTGAAAAATTGTGAAGAGCCAAAGTACATTGCTTTAGGTTATTCGTGCTGTGCATCCGGGCGGCGGCGGCCCGGACTTTTTGAACCGCGGGAAGTAGAAGTGCGATCAGGATGCCGATGATGGCAATGACGACCAACAACTCGAGTAGGGTAAATGCGCGCCGATTCTTGCTCATTGAATCTCCCTTCTCGCCAGATGCTCGATTCGTGACAGTCCGTGGATTTGAAATACCGAGGCGTAACTGCGCCCTCTTGGTGCTGCCAATCTCCATTCAGAGTTGACGACTGGAAGTTAATGAAACAGGATTCATCGTGTTCCATCGGCGGCTTCCAAGAACAACTCCAGGGTGTGCTAACTGCATATCTGCCATTCGGACAGCAGATTCCCGGAAGTCATTCTTGGATGCCACCTAAGATTCGCAAGCGGCTGTGTTTCAAAGCGCAACATCCACGCTCTGAAGGGATGTATGGATTCACTTGACGACGACGTTGACGGCGTTCTTCGCACTCACAGTTTGAGTCATACCTTGTGCATCCTTGTAAATAAGAAATGCCCAAGTTGGGTTATATGTGGCTGCAGCAACTTGGGTGGTGACTCCATCGAGCTTCCTGAGCTACAAATAGCCCGATTTTGCATGAAAACCGGCTGCCTAGATTGCCCAAGCCTTCCATATTCCGCCAGGAAGCTCGATGGAG
>JBBRLG010000140.1:0-13753 GCA_038231495.1 Gemmatales bacterium
TCCCACCGCTCCCTAACGGTCGCGGCTCTGGTTGCGATGTTCGCGTAGCGCCGCCAGCGTCTGGTATATGTCCGGCGGCAGCGGTGCCTCGATCTCCATGAGGTTGCCGCGGCGCGGGTGCCGGAAACGGAGCCGGAACGCGTGCAGCGCCTGGCGCTGCAACAGTTGTACGTCCGCTTGCGGGTCCAGGCCCGGCACAATATCCGACAGCCGGATCGAATCGCGGCCGCCATAGACCTTGTCCGCCAACACGGGGCAACCTATGCTCGCCAGGTGGACGCGAATCTGGTGCGTCCGCCCGGTTCGCGGCTGCACGCGGACGAACGTGTAACCGCGAAACCGCTCGATCACTTCGTAATAACTGCACGCATCCTTGGCATCGTCGTCGTCCTCGTCGTCGGTGACCGTCATCTTGATGCGGTCGTGCTTGTGGTGGGCGATGCGGCCTTCGATGTAGTCCGTGTCGCGGTCGATTACGCCCGCCGTCAGCGCGACGTACTCCTTGAAAACCTTGCGCTGTTCAAAGAGCAGGCTCAGGTCGCGGTGCGTTTGGCCTTCTTTGGCTATGATGATGACGCCGCTCGTGTCGCGGTCGAGCCGATGCACGATGCCGGCCCGGTAGTCGCCGTTGATCTCGCTCAAATGGTCGAAATGGTAGCGCAGGGCGTTGACCAGGGTGCCCGACCAGTGCCCCTTGGCCGGGTGGACGACCATGAACGCCGGCTTGTTGACGACCGCCAGGAATTCGTCCTCGTAGAGGATTTCGATGGGGATGTTTTCGGCGACCGGCAGCGGGTGCGTCGGTGCGGGCGGCACGACGCGAATCTGGTCGCCGTGGCGAATCTTGTGACTGGCCTTGGCGATCTTGCCGTTGACCGCGACGCCGCCGTTTTCGATGACGCGCTGCACCACGGAACGGCTGTAATCCGGGAAGATGCTGACGAGGTAGTGGTCCAGACGCAAGCCATCGACGCGAATCTTGGCGACGAGATCGACAGCACGATCGTCCGGCGGGGACGGGTCCATGGTGGTCGGAGCGAGGGGTGTCGTCACGGGCGCTTGGTATCGAAAAGGGTTTTCAGCGCTTCGAGGTCTTTGTTGTCCTTGATCCGCTCCAACTGCTTCGCCGCGTCCTTGCCGTAGACGCTCTGCGGATAATCCTTGGCCAGCTTTTCGTACTGCCGGCGCGCCTCGTCGATGTCACCAATGGTCTCGCTGCCCTTTGCCGTGCCCATCAGGGCTTCCTGGGCCAGGACCGGCGAATCGCTCGACTCCGCAATCAATTCCTTGTAAAGGTCTCGCGCCTTCTTGACGTTGCTCAGCGCGTCGCCCTGGCGGCCGGGGGCGGCGAGGTCGCGGTCGCTCTGAATCCAGTAGCGCGCCAGTTCAAAGCGGGCCAGGCGGGCCTGCGGGGTTTTGGCGTTCTTCTTCGCGAAGTCTTCGAGCTTGTCCGTGTTGACGGTCCAGGCGCTGTCGCTGTTGATGCGGTTGAGTTCTTCCCAGCGGTCGGCGTCGGCCGTCCGGGACTGGGCGGCGAAGTGCTGCCAGGTGTAGAACATGCCGACGACCAGCGCGACGCCGACGATGCCGAGGGTCATGTAGGTCACGGTGTTCTTGGACGGACCTTCGGTTACGCCCGTGACGAGCTTTTCCAGCCCGGCGGCCAGGTCGTTTTTCTGCAATTCCTTGCGCTCTTCCGCTTTCATGGGAAGTCTCCCCGCACCAACGAAGGTCCCGGTCATTCTTATGGGAGAGGTCGCGATCGGACCTTCCGCTTCAACGAGCGTCGTGGCGGGTGCCGTGCGACCTGGCTGATGTGGTGATGATAGGCGGCTGGCGCGGGCTGGTCAATGCGATTCGCGGGTCATTTGTCCGTCGGCACCGCCCCCGGCGCAGGGCCGACGACGTAACCCAGGCCGCGGAGGGCGGCGGCCAAACGCTCGCCGTGGGCCGCGGCGTCGGGCTGGTCCACGCCCGCTTGCGCGATCGCCGTGTACCAGTAGCGTTGCCGGTCGCGCATCGGCAGGTTGGCCGGGTCGAGGCCGACTTCCTGAACGGCCTCCGGCTCCCAGCGAACGCGCTTCAATAAGGCTGACAACTCACGCCAGGTGACGCCAGCGGACACGACCGTACCGTCCGCGGCGGTGATGCGGCGCACGATCAAGAGGTGCAACAGGCCCAGGAAGTTGCCCCGCGCCGTCCCCTTTTTCCTCAGGAGTTCAAGCAGTTCGCGCAGCCGCTCCATGCCCACGCCTCACCTTGGCCGCAACCGAAAGCACCTGCGGCACTGTCCTGGGGTCGCCTTGCCGTCCGCCCGCGCCGGTGGCGCGGTCTTCCTGACATGGTATCATCCGAAAGGAGGATGACGAAGGCTATTCTTGCGACTTCGCAAAATAGGTTAAAAGGGAAGACTGGGGAAGTCGGGAAGTTTTCCGGAGACAACGCCATGACAGTCACCCGCAGCGTCGCGTATGCCGCCCTTCTTCTTATCGGAATCGGACTCACCGCGACCGCGGTCCAGGCCGCCGACACGGGCTACCAGGCCGAAGTCACCGTCCAACAGGCCACGCGCCTCGACTGGGAATTCGTGGCGTCCGGGTTCGGCAAAGACGCCCTGCGCCTGCCCGCCGATTACGATTCGACGCAGCAGCGCTATCAACTCTTCGTGCCGAAAAACTACGAGGCGTCGAAGAACTGGCCGTTGCTCGTCTTCATTTCGCCCGGCGACGACCCGATGGGCTGGAAGCACTGGCAAAAGATCTGTCAAGACAGCGACACCTTGTTTTGTGCCGCCTACGGTGCCGGCAACAACTGCCCGGCCGGCAAGCGCGTGCGCATCGTCCTGGACATGCTCGACGACGTGCGCCGGCAGTACCGCGTCGACGCGGATCAGACGTATATTGCAGGCTTTTCGGGCGGCGGGCGCATGGCCTGCACGATCGGGTTCGCGCTGCCGGAATACTTCGGCGGCGTCGTGCCGATCTGCGGCACCAACCCGTTGCCGCGGCTGGATTACCTCCGGCACCGGGTGCAAGTTCGGCTGTCCGTGGCGTTCGTTACCGGGGATACCGATTTCAATCGGCGGGAGAACGAGGACTTCATGTTCCCCTTTTTCCAGGACCTGTCGATCCGCTCGCGGCTGTGGGTGGCAGCCAAGACGGGCCACGCCATCCCCGGTACCGACGTGCTGGCCGAGGCAAAAAAGTGGCTGGACGACGACCTGAAACGCCGCCGAGCCGACGCCAAGGAGCGGCCCGGCCTGAGCGCGTCGCCGACCGAGGTGGCGACCTCACTGGTCCAGGCGAAAGGCCTGCTGGAGACAGCCGAGGACGAGTTGAAGAAGCCCGAACGTACCTTCCGTGCGGTCGCCTTGATGCAGGGCATCAACGCCCGGTGGGGCAAAACGGAACCGGCGGAGAAGGCCCGTGCGCTCCTGAAAGAGATCGCCGACGACCCGCAGCGTCTCAAGTTGATCGAGGAGCAAGGCGGCGCGGAAGAGCGGCTGGTCCTTGGCGCGCAAGGCCGGTCGTTGGAGAAGTACGGCGAGACGCGCGCCGCCCTGAAAGCCTGGGACTTGCTGGCGAAAAACCACCCGGACACCGACGCCGGCAAGAAAGCCATTGGCGAGGCCAAGCGCATCCGCACGGCGCTGGCCCTGACGCCCTACCTGGGCATCAACTTTGAAGGCGAGAGTACGACGGTGCAGTCGGTGGCAACAAAAGGCCCGGCGGACCAGGCCGGCCTGCAACCGGGCGACAAGGTCACGAAGCTCGCGGACGCCAAGGTAACGACGCTGCCGGAGCTGCGCCGTGCCCTGCAAGCGGTCAAGCCCGGCAACACCATCGCGGTGGAAATCCTGCGCAAAGGCAAAACCACGACGGTGAGTCTCGAAGTAGGCAAAACGCCTTCGGATTGAAATGGGGGGTCGGATGTCGGAAGCGGAGAAATAAATAGCTGTTAGCTGTCAGCTATTAGCTGTCAGCCAATGCCGACACCCGACACCCGATCTCCCGACCCTGCCCTCGCGCGGGCGCGCCCCATATAACAGCATTTCGTTCCCGCCCCGGTGTCCAGGCGTTAGGAAGAATATGGCGACGTTTCAGCCTGCGGCGACCCTCCGATCGCGGACGTTTCTCGCGTTGCTGGTGGCCCAGTTCTTTGCCGCCTTTAACGACCAGGCCATTCATGCCTCGGCGATGTTTTTCGCCATCGACCAAAAGACCCTCAGCCAGGCCTCGGCCATTTCGCTGATGCCGATTCTGTTCTACGCGCCCTGGGCCATCTTCTGCACGCTGGCCGGCTACCTCGCGGACCGCTACAGCAAGCGGAACTCCCTGATCTTCTGGAAATTCGCAGAAATCGGCATCACACTGGTGGCCCTCGTCGGCTTCTGGCTCGGCGGCGGTCCACGCGGCTCCGGCGTTTGGTTCGGTCCCTGGATCGTGCTTTCGACCGTGTTTCTGATGGGTTTGCACAGCGCGTTTTTCGTCCCCGCGAAATACGGGGTCATGCCGGAAATCCTGGAACCCAACATGCTCTCGCGCGGCAACGGCGTCCTGGAGTCGCTGTCGTTCCTGGCCGTCATCCTCGGCACCGTCACCGGCGGTGTGTTGTCGGAAGTGTTCAAGGAACAAGAATACCTGATCGGCGTCGTCCTGGTGATCCTGGCTGTCGTCGGCGCGGCGGCGAGCCTGTTGATCCAGTACGTACCCGCCTCGAACCCGCACCGGCCATTTCCGCCGCTGCTTTACAAGCCGCTCTTCGAGAACATTCGCACGTTGTTGCGTTCGCGCCCCCTGGCCCTCGCGGTCGTCGGCATCGCGTTCTTTACCTTCCTGGTCGCGTTCATGCGGCAAACGGTGTACATGCACGGCGAGACGCGGGTGCCGCCGTGGTCGGAGTCTTTTACCAGTCAGATCGTCGGCATGGTCGCTCTGGGCATCGGCCTGGGTAGCCCGCTGGTCGGCTACCTGTCGGGCGGTAAAGTCGAGGTGGGCTTGGTTCCCGTCGGCGCGCTCGGCATGATCCTGGCAACGCTGATCGCGGCCTTGACCCTGGATTACACGCCCGGCCTGATCGTCTGCATCATCGGCATCGGCTTCTTCACAGGCTTCTATATCGTGCCGTTGTTTACGTTGTTGCAGCACCGCGCGCCCAAGGCCAGCAAGGGCGATTCCATCGCGACGAGCAATTTCATCAACGTCCTGGGCGCGATGCTGGCGTCTCTCGTCTTTTTCCTGCTCGATTTCGGGGCCACGCACACCGGGATTGCGCCGGTTGTAGCCGCCTCCGCCAGGCCGATTGAAGGGCCTTTGAGCGAGTTGGTTCGAGACAAGCACCACCGCCCCCAGAGCATCAAAATCGACGGAGTGGCAATCGGCAAGCCTGGCGACCTGTTCGAATTGATGAAGGGCGTACAAGTGCAGGACGAGATCGTGGCCACGCCTTACCAGATCGGCACCGTGACGCAGTACCAGCTGCGCCACCCGGACGAGAAGGAACCAGTCGTCTACGACCGGCGTGAAGTGCCCAAACTCCTCTTCGTCGCGATCGCCGCCATGACACTTTTAACCCTGGCGTTGGTGCGGCGCGAATTGCCGGACATCTATTTGCGCACCCGCCTCTGGTTCCGGTGGCGCAGCCGCGCGACCCTGGAAGTCTACGGCATGCAACAACTGCCCGACCGCGGTCCGGTGATCCTGGCCACCAACGCGACGCAAATGCAGATGTGCCTGCAAATCGTGACGGCGACGGACCGCACCACGCGCTTCCTGTGTGTCGAACGTTTTGAAGAAAACCCGCTGCCGCCCGTGCTCCGGGTGTTGGTGTCCCATTACACGCTGGCGGTCGTCTCGGAAAACTTCCCGGCCGACGTGGATTGGCCGTTGTTGCGGAAGCGGGCCGAGGAAGTGCTGCAACGCCAGGAAGTCGTCGGCGTGTCGGTGGACGACCCGCTCAGTGCCAACCTCGCGGAGCCGCTGTTTGCGACAATCGGCCCGCGCCACGGCACCGCGATCGTGCCGGTCTACTACGAGCTACCGCCTGGTCAGCCGGCGAACAAACGCAAGGAAGTGTACATCATCGTCGGCAGTCCGTTGCCGCCCGGCACGAACCGCGCGGCGGTGGACCAGGAAATTCAACGCCTGGGCCGCGATTTCAAGGAGCAACACCGTTTGGGTACGTTGCAGCAGATGAACGCGGGCGGCGCGTACCACTGAGTAGCGCACGGTTCCTGTCGCCAGGCTCGCAGCACATCCAAACCTACAACCGCAAATCCGTCGGCAAATCGGGAGCCGTCTCGCGATACCGCCGGGCCTCGTAGGACAGCAGTTTGAAAAAGATGAACGCGGGGATGAGGTCGGCCAGCTTGTCGATGATCGTCCCAATGCCGGTCAGGGACGCACCGGGGACGAGGAACGCCGAGGTGAGCAAAAACCCGCCCAACGCCAGTGGCACCAGCCGGCCGGCCCACGACAGTTTATAGCGCGGGTCGGTGTACATGCACCACACCGCCCGCGCCTCCGTCAGCAGGTCGAAGAACAGTACCGTACGACGCACGCCGTTGGAAAGGGCGGACTCCGTGTGTCCCGAACCCGACGCGGGGCGGGCCATGCCCGCGGTCGAGTTGAGGATGCGCTTGCCCACGTCGAGTATCATGCCGGTCGGAATGGTCACGCCCTGGACCCCGGCCGGCGCGGCCGGTGCGATTTGGGCCACGGGGACGGCGCGGTCGATCGTGAGTCGTTCGGCGACGAGGTCGGCGATGCGGGTTTCGATTTGTTTCGGGTCGGGAACCTGAGCCAGGGCGTCTTCGAGACGGCGCAGGCGTTCTTCCAAAGGCGACAGGGCGATCGCGGGCGCGGGGATGCCGGTCGGCAAGGAATGCGACGGAAACGCCGGCACGGAGTCCATGCGTTCCGAAAGCGGGGCCGAGGACAGGGAAAGGTCCGTATGCGCCTGGTGAACCAGTTCGTGGTCGCCCATTGGTGCCAGGGACGGCTCCCCCTCGTCGGCCGCGTCCGGCGGCGGTCGGTCCGCCTCGTGCGAACCGTTGGCCGGCGTGAGCGAATTGACATCGTTCATGGCAGATCCCTGAGCCGAGTCCGTCGGTTCACGTGCTGCCTGAGCCGGCGCGGTGGGAACGAAGGCGGGTTGGCGGATACGTTTTTTCACAGCGCGGTCCGGTCCCAGGGTTCGATGAGCCGCCAATCCTGCTTCCACCATAACGGGCGCGGCAAGCCGAGGCCAGACCGAGTCGGCGCGCGGGCGTAAGAGGCGGCGCAAACAACCCCCGCACGCCTCCGGGTCCACGGCGGGCCGCGAAAGGGTGCGGGGGTTTGGGGGCAGGTCGGTCGGTGCGACGCGGCCGGGTCCGGAAGTTACTTCACCAGTTCGGCGAGGGTCTTCAGGGGACGGGCCTTGACGACGTTGTGGGCGGTCTTGGCTTTGACGTCCATCATTTCGCCGGGCTTGAACGGGTTGGGCCGCTTGCCGGCCTTGGTGGCGGGCTTGCGGACCAGCTTGAGTTTCAGCAGGCCGGGCAGGGTGAATTCGCCGGGGCCTTTTTTGCCCAGTTCCTTCTTGATGACGGCGGTGAGGGCATCAAAGACGTCAGATACCTGCTTTTTCGACAAGTTGGTGACGTTCGACAGCTCTTGGTAGATGCCGGTCTTGGTCATCTTTTTCGCCTTGCCCGCAGCTTTGTTGTCGGCCATCTTTTCCTCGAAAACCTGGGGACGGAACGGGGACAAACTACACGATAAGAGGGAGCGTAAGAGGGGATCGCCGGAATGTCAACCGCATATTGCCTGAAAATCAGGGCTTTTGCACGAATTCGTCAAATAATGCCGCTTTTTTAGCCGAGAATACGCGATTCCGGAGTCCGCGGGGCCGGATCGGGTAGCGCGGCACGCCTCCGGGCGGACGCCGCGCGCAAAGGGATTGACTGGATTTTTGGGCTCACCGCGGCGTCAGCTGCCGGGTGAAGTAGCCGCGACTCCACCCGGCAGCGGACGCCGCCGGTTCGCTAATAGTGGTTGCTTTTCCCCCCTTTTCGCGTCGCAAATCGAATTTGTGTCGTGAAGTTGTTTGCACCCGCCGCCGCGGGGGGGTAGAATCAACCCCTCTCCGTCCCGATCGTTGCCGGGAAGCGTCCGCCCGGGCTGAATCGGTAGGTTGCCCAACCCCCTGGAGTGTGATCCATGCCGTCCATGAACCGCTTTTGCCCGAAGTGCGGCACCCAACTGACGGTGCCGCAACCGGCACCCGAAAAGGCGATGTGCCCTAAATGTGGAGCGGTTCTCCGATTCAAGTCGCATCCGAAGGACGGCGGCCAGCACGCCGGGCAAGCGGCGGGCGTCCAACAAGCACCGGCCCTCGTCCATGCCCCGGCCGGCCCGGCCATCATCGGTGCGGCCGGAACGGTTGCTGGTCACGAACTGCGGCGCGAGTTGGCCCGCGGCGGCCTCGGCGTCGTCTACCTCGGCTACCACACGCACCTGGAAGACTACCGGGCGATCAAGCGCCCGCAGGCGCGCGATGGCGTTGACCGCGACATGCTGCTTGCCCGCTTTCGCCGCGAAGTGCAGTCGATGGGCGGCATCAGCAGTCAGCACGTCATTCGCGCCTTCGACGCCGGCGTCGATGCCGACGGCCCTTACCTGGTGATGGAGTACCTCGACGGCGAATCGCTCAGCGGTCTTGTGGCCCGGCACAGCCTGTTGCCGGTGCCCGAGGCGTGCGAGATCATTCGGCAAGCCGCGCTGGGGTTGCAGGCCGCCCACGAGCGCGGCCTGATCCACCGCGACATCAAGCCGTCCAACCTCATGCTGGCCCGCGCCGGCGCGTCGGGTGCCCGCGTCGTCGTCATCGACTGGGGGCTGGTCCGGCGCACCGGCGAGGCCGAGGCGCGGACGGCCCGGCTCACGCAACTGGGGGCGGAGATGGGCACCCCCGATTACCTCGCGCCCGAGCAAATCCGGGACGCCCGCACCTCGGACATCCGGGCCGACATTTACAGCCTGGGCGTCACGCTCTACTTCCTGCTGGCCGGCCGGCCGCCGTTTTTCGACCGCACCGACGAGCAAAAGCTTCACGGCCAGGTCCGCGACGAGTTCCCGCCGCTGGAACAGACGCGGCCCAACGTCCCGAAGAAGTTGCTCGCCGTCCTCGCCAAGATAGTCAACAAGGCGGCCAACGAGCGTTACCAAACGCCCGGCGAAGTGGCAGACGCGCTGCAACCGTTTTGTTGTGCCGGTTCGCAGCCGCTGCTCGCCTTGCTGCCGCCCGCGGCCGTCGAGCAAGCCACGCCCCCGCCCGTCTTGAAAATGGAAGACGTCCTCGTGGCGGGCAACAAACGGACGCTGCCTTCGACGCCGGTTGCCGGCAATCGCGGCCTGCATGATGGGCTGCTGAACATGCCCACTCAACTAGGATCGACGCCATTACCGCCAATGCCGACGAACCCGGCTGCCCATACGGCCCCGCCGAGGAGCCGGTGGTGGCTCGCGGGGTTGGTCGCCGCGGCAGCGTGCTTCCTCTTGGTCGGGGGGGTAGTCGCCTTGGTAGTGCGCGAAGAAGTGTGGAAGCCGAAAGGCACCGACGCCCAGACAAACGCCAAGGACAAAGTGAAACAACCGCCACCGCCGACAGGTCCGGTGCTGGTCGGTGGGGAGCCTGGCCTCCTGCATAAAATATCTGGCCACCCCAACGCTGATAATATGGCTTCTGCGATCTCTTTCATGCCGGATGGCCGTACGGGAGTCTCGCGATGGTACGGTAATATCCATATTTGGGATCTGACCGATTACATTCAAAGGCCGAAACCCTGGGTCACAGGAGCGGGAGGCCGCGGGCTGATGATCGTCTCGCCCGACGGCAAGCGCATTGCCGCGTCCACATCGAACGCAATCGAACTGTTCAACGGGAAGACTTACAAAAAGGAGGGGCCGCCCGTCGGCCTCTATGGCGACTGCACGGCTCTGACGTTTTCGCCAGACAGCAAGCTGCTGGCTACCGCCGAAAAGGTCGATCAAAAGGGACGGATTCGCTTCTGGGACGCGGAGGAACGCGATCAAAGAAAGACGATTGAACTGGAAGCGCCCGTTATCAGTCTTTCGTTCTCCCTCGACGGCCAATTCCTGGCGATTAGCGATGGCAGTTTGGCCAGTATGAACATCCTTAATAGTGGCGATAAGAAAATATACGTCTATCGTGTCGATGACGGCAAACTCGTTCGCCAACTGGACGGGCACCCGAAAGCGGCGGCATGGGTCGCATTCTTCGCCGATGGCAAACGTCTTTTTTCCGCTTCACCCTACGACGGCACTCTGCGGGTGTGGAATGTTGATGAAGCCGACAAGGAAAACGTGGGCAAAGAAATAAAAGAGATCAAGGCCGGAAGTAGTGGGACTAATTTGACGAATGTAACCGAGGCCAAGGATCCGAACTTCATAACTTGCGGGGCGTTCTGGCCGTGGGGCCGAGCACTCACGGCCCACCTCGACGGCGGCCTGGTGTTGTGGGACATGGACACCGGCGACAGGCTGCTGCGCTTCAAGAACCCTTCTGACAAGGACCATTCCCATGCCACGGCCGTCGCCATTTCGCCGGACGGGCACCACGCCCTGGCGGCTTACAACGATGCCAATGTTTACCTCTTTCGGCTGCCGCCGCCCCGCGACAAGTAGCGACGTGTTGCTCGATTGAACGGCAATAACCATGTGGAATTGCCCGAGCACTCACCACAACGACAGCCAAAAGCCATGATCACCTATCCCGCCCTTTTCGAGCTGGCGACGAAGACGCTGCACCCCCTCGGCGTCTCCGAGTCGTTCCTCGTCGGCCGTAATGAAACCGCCGACGTTTGCGTTCTCGACCGGGCCTGTTCGCGCCACCACTTTCGCATCGTCCGTCACGACGACAGCTACTTCGTCGAGCCGCTGAACGCCGCCAACGCGACTTACCTTGACGGCCAGCCCGCGGTGCGGTCCACGCCGGTGGCGCACGGCGCTTTCCTCCAGGCGGGCCAGACGCGCTTTCAGTTTTTGCTGCGGCCCGCCGGCGATGTCACGGCCCAAGGGGCCGCGCGGGTGCCACAACCCCAGGTCGATGACAGGACCATCATGGCGGGGGCATCGCGGGCCGGCAGCGAAGCCCTCGCCGGCGCGGCCTTCCCGCTGTCCGGCGTGATGCTCATTGGCCGCGAACAGGGCCGCGTGCAAATTTTCTTGCCGCACCCGCAGGTGTCGCGCGCTCACGCCTCCATCGCCCTCCGCGGCAATACCGCTACCCTCACCGACCTGCAAAGCGCCAACGGCACGTTCGTCAACGGCCTGCGTGTCAGTGCCGCCACCGCGCTCAAGCCCGGCGATCAGCTGGACGTCGGCCCCTACGCACTTCAATTCACGGGTACCGCCCTCGTCCCGCGGCCGCGCTCCGATAATGTCGAACTGGTGGCCCGTGCCGTCAAGCGCGTGGTGCGCGACCGCGATACCGGCAAGCCAAAAGTACTGCTCGACGACGTAACCCTCGTCATCCGCCCACGCGAGTTCGTCTGCCTTCTTGGCCCCAGCGGTTCGGGCAAATCGACGTTGTTGCAAGCGCTCAGCGGTCGCACCACGCCCAACGACGGTGCCGTCCTACTGAACTCCAAGGATTTGCACGCCAATTTCGAGGCGCTCAAACAGGACATCGCCCTCGTCCCGCAGAAGGACGTGCTGAACGAATCCCTCGGCGTCGGCCAGGCCCTGTGGTATACCTCCAAGTTGCGCCTGCCGCCGGATACCAGCCCTGCCGAGATCGAAACGAGCCTGGAGGAGATGCTCACGACCGTCGGTCTGACCGCCCACCGCGGTACCATGATCCGTAACCTCAGCGGCGGGCAGGTGAAGCGGGCCAGTCTGGCCAATGAAATCCTGTGCAAGCCGAGCCTGTTGTTCCTCGACGAAGTGACGAGCGGTCTGGACGAGCAAACGGACCGCGAAGTGATGAACCTGTTTCGCGTGCTTGCTGACGCAGGCAAGACGGTCGTGTGCGTCACGCACAGCCTGGCCAACGTGGATCGGACCTGTCATTTGGTCGTCATCCTCACGGTCGGCGGCAAGGTGGCCTTTGTCGGCAAGCCGGCCGAGGCGCTGAAGTATTTCGCCATCGACCGCCTGGGAGACGTTTACGACCTTCTGAAACAACAGCCGCCGGAACACTGGCAACAGTTGTTTTTGAAGAGTCCCTTGTGGAAGACGTACGTCGGCGACCGCCTGCCGCAGGAGGCGGCGCCGGCTCCCGTCGCCGCCGCGCGGGCCGGCAGCGTGAGGGACCGCTTGCGGTTGTTCGGACGGCAGACGCTCCTGTTGACGCGCCGCTACGCCGCCATCTGGCGCGGCGACTACGCGTCGTTTCTGGCGATGATGGGGCAAGCCGTGGTGGTCGCGGTCTTGCTGGGCCTCCTGTTCGGCGACCTCGAAATAGTGAAGGACTCGGTGGACAAGTACGGGCCGCGTTCGCTCAACCTGATGTTCTTGCTGGCGGTGTCGAGCTTTTGGTTCGGGTGCAACAACGCGGCCAAGGAAATCGTCAAGGAACGCACCCTGTACACGCGCGAGCGCGATTTCAACCTGCTCGTGGAAAGCTACTATACGTCGAAGCTTATCCTGTTGACGGCGTTCAGTTGGCTGCAAACGGTGGTGCTTTTCGGCATCGTACTGCTTTGTTGCAAGCCGCCCGGCAACCCCGTCGCGGAGTTGGTGGTATTGTTGGCACTCGCACTGGCGGGTGTCACGATGGGCCTGGCGATCTCGGCGCTGTCGGCAACGGAGGAAATGGCGATTACGCTGATTCCGTTGGTGGTCATTCCGCAAATCATTCTGTCGGGGGCGATCTGCAAACTGGAGGGGCTGAGTAAGGGTTTGGCAATCCTTTTCGTCTCCACCTACTGGGGCAAAAGCGGCTTGGACGCGCGGCTGGGACTACCGGATACGGTGAAGACTTTCGTACCGGACGTGGAACTGGATTCATCCACGACCGTCGCCGTGTTGGTGCTGCTGACCCATGCCGCTATCTGCATTGCCGTTGGGCTGGGGGCGCTGTTCTGGCAAAACCGTCGCGGCCGCGGCCTGGCCGCCCTCTTGCGCCGCGGTAAGCCCTGAAAGCACGTTGGCTGCATGAACACCACGTCGGCCAGTCTGCTGGAGCGCCTGCGCCGCCCCGATGCGAACGGGGCGTGGGAACGTTTCGTGGACCTGTATACGCCGTTGCTCTATTACTGGGCACGGCGGGCCGGCTTGCAAACCGACGACGCCGCCGACCTCGTGCAAGAAGTCTTCGCCCTGCTCCTCCGTAAATTGCCGGAATTCACCTACGACGACCGCCATAGCTTCCGGAGCTGGCTGCGGACGGTGACGCTGAACAAACTGCGCGAAGGCCGCCGGCAACCCGCGCTGCCCGCCGTCGGCGCGTCGTCGGCGGTCGAGGTGGCCGCCCCCGACGACGACGCCTGGTGGGAAACGGAATACCGCCGACACGTCGTCGCCCGCGTTTTGGAGATCATGCGCACCGACTTCAAACGCGCCACGTGGAAAGCAGCCTGGGAGGTCGTCGTCAACGGCCGGGCGGCCCTGGAAGTGGGTGCGGAACTGGGGCTGAGCGTCGGTGCCGTTCATGCCGCCCGCTTCCGTGTCCTCGCCCGGCTGCGCCTGGAATTGGCCGGTTTGGTGGACTGACCGGGGCGGCGAGCCGGGTCGCGTAAGCGCCCGGA
>JBBRLG010000141.1:0-13715 GCA_038231495.1 Gemmatales bacterium
CGAGCGTCGAGGCGTAAGCTCGACGTGAATTTGAACTCGGCCATGTCGGGCTTACGCCTCGACGCTCGCCATCCAGTGTCAATTGGGCATTAAACCGTACCGCCCATCTGCGCGATGAGCCAGCGCAACCGTTCGCGGGATTGGACCAGCTGTTCCGGCGGTTGCGGCCACTGTTCCAGCACGACGTTGCCGCGGAAGCCGCGCTGCACGAGCCGCCACACCAGGCCGCGGACCCCGGCGTCGTCCTGCGCCGACGGACCTGTGAACAGCGGCAAATGACTGTCGCGGTCGCCGAAGTTCTCGTGGGCGTGCCAGTGAATGATTGGCACGTGCGTCCCCAGACGGTCCACGAACCCCAGGTAGTCGTTGCGGCTGCTCGGGCACAGGTTGGCGTGGCCCATGTCCAGGCACATGCCGACTCGGCCGCCCGCCACCTCCGGCATTCTGGCCAGCCGGGCGAACACGGCGTTGAAATCCTCCGGCGCCGTTTGCGGCGTGTTTTCCAGGCTGACCTTCACGCCCTGCGCCCGCGCGTGCTTGAGGACCGGCGTCAGGGCGGCAACGAACGCCTCGGCCCCGCGCTCCGCCAGGAGGTGAACGTTGACCACGGTGGCGCCGACCGCGCCGCCAAACTCAATGCTTTCCAGGATTTCGGCCAGGCCGTCCGCGGTGAAGGGGGACGCGGTGTACGGCGCGTGGACGCTAAAAGTCAGGTTGCGGTCGAGCGACGTTTGCCGAAGCCGCCGGCGGTCGGCGTCGCCCATCTGCAATTCGTGCCAGCCGTGGTTGCGGCCGTCGCTGACCCACTCAAAGGCGTCGAAGCCCTTTTCAAGGGCGAACTCGTACGGCCGCAGCAAGGGTTGTGCGGTCTTCGCCGTCTGGTTGCCGATCCGGAATTGCACGGTCGCCATCGCCCTCTCCAAAGGAGGCGGGAGGAAGGAGGAAGGATGAATTTGACAAAACGTTTATGAAGTCATCCTTCCTCCTTCCTGCCGCCTCCTTGACCTTGTATTTCTTCGGCTTGCCCTTACTACCGACCTTTCCTTGGATCGTTCCATGATCCACGAGCGCCGGCGGGTCTGCAACCAAAAACCGGCGTGGAATCGCGATTCGCCGCTTGCGGCATTGCCTCCTTCGCCGCTTGCGGCATTGCCTCTTTTGGCGGCACATTACTTGCGTGGACATGAAAACACTGGCAAAATAGCAACGGCCCGGATAAAAAACCCCCCACCGTTATTGTCTGCACGCCGAGTCTTGTCCGGGAAGGAGTTGTCCCCGATGGCGGAAGTGAAAGCGACGAACATTACCTGGCACGAGGGCCACGTCAACCGCGCGGAGCGAGTGAGCCTGCTCAAGCAAAAGGGTGCGACGCTGTGGTTCACGGGCCTGAGCGGCTCGGGCAAAAGCACCATCGCCTTTACCCTGGAACACGCGCTGGTGCAGCAAGGCCGCCTGGCCTACGTCCTGGACGGCGACAACATCCGCCACGGTTTGAACAAGAACCTGGGGTTCTCCGCGGCGGACCGGACCGAGAACATCCGCCGAATTGGCGAGGTGGCCAAGCTGTTCGCCGACGCCGGCGTGCTGACGATGACCAGTTTCATCAGCCCCTACCGCGCGGACCGCGACCTGGTGCGGGCGCTGCACGCCGAGGGCAATTTGCCCTTTATCGAGGTCCACGTCAACACGCCGATCGAGACCTGCGAGCAGCGCGACCCCAAGGGGCTTTACAAAAAGGCCCGCGCCGGCCAGTTGAAGAACTTCACCGGCATCGACGACCCCTACGAGGCGCCGACTAAGCCGGAGTTGACGCTGGATGCTACCAACACCAGCCCGCAGGACGCCGCCCTCCAGCTCATTGCGTTCCTCGAAAAGCAAGGGTTGTTGTCGTGAGAAGCATGCCAGTAACTGTTCACCGGAATCAACTGCTCCCCCCCTTGCGAAGGGGGGGTAGGGGGGGTCAAGAACGATTGAAGTACTCCGTCCTGGCATCCACCCCCCCTAACCCCCCATCGTAAGGGGGGGAGTGAACGGTTACGCATGCCAGTACCAGCCTTGATAAATGGAGCGCGCCGTAAAGCGGCCTTGTCCGAATACTGACGGACTTTAACAACAAAACAAGACTGTTTGATGAGGTGAAGGAAAACTATTGCGCAAAAAAGGGAAGGCCGCTAACCGCTAGAGCGTCGTTAAGCCCTTGTTTTTCCATTGCAACTGGTCAGGTTTCAGAAATCGCGACAAGTTCCGCGATTGCATGTACCCTCTGTAACCGTTGCATTCCGACAGAATCTGGGAAAAAGGACTTGATTTCCCTAAAGTCTCGTCCATAACCGCGTTGACAGGCGTTGCGCGCGAACGTAAACTTGGCCCGTCGAGAGGAATTCCGTCGCAGCTAATGGCTTGGCATGCGGGCTTGGAGGCCGTCGGATTCTTCCAACGGGCCGTGTTGTTTTATTTGAATTAATGGGTCACCCATGGCGCATCCTGATCTCATCCCTTCGCCGGCCCACCTGTGTGAGGGGTTTTACACGTCGGAGGTTCAGGCACCCCAAGGACGGCCGTTGCGCACGTTCCTGCCGACCGGCTATGAGCCGAACTATCCGTACCCGCTGCTCGTGTTCCTGCACGGCCACGGCAGCAGCGAGGAACAGATCCTCCGCCTGGCGCCGCGGCTCAGCCGTCGCAACTACATCTGCATCGGCTTACGCGGACCGCACGCCGTCACTTCCCGCACGACCGGCAACGTGTCGTATAGCTGGGGTCTGGACGCCAACCCGGAAGATTCCGGCGTCGAGGATTACGTCCTGCGGTCCATCGAACAGACCCGGCGGCTGTATCACGTCCACTCCGAACGCATCTACCTTGCGGGTTTCCGCGAAGGGGCGACGCTGGCCTACCGCCTGGGCATGTTGTACCCCGAACGGTTCGGCGGCATCATCTCCCTCAACGGCAACATGCCGCGCCGCGGCGGCCCGTTGCTCCGGCTGCCCCAGGTGCGGACCCTGCGCGTGCTGATCGGTCACGGCATCGCCAACGCCCTGGTGCCGTTGACGATGGCGAAAGATGATTTCCGTTTGTTGTACACCGCCGGCCTGAACATTCGGCTGCAAACGTACGCCACCAACCACCGCATCCACCCCGACATGCTTCGCGACGTGGACCGGTGGATTATGCAACAGATCAACGACGAAAACGACCAGTACCGCGAGTAACCGCTTGCGGCTTTGCGGCCAAGACCGCAAAGCCGCAAGCGGCTACAGTATAAACCGGCTCAAATCTTCCTTCTGCAAAATCTCCGTCAGTCGGTCGTGGACGTACTTGCCGTCGATGACGACGTGCTTGTCCGGCAAATCCGGTCCCTGAAAGCTGATGTCCTCGATGACGCGCTCCAGGATCGTGTGTAGCCGCCGCGCCCCGATGTTTTGCGTCGTCCGGTTCACCTCGTAAGCAATGTCGGCCACCGCCTCGATGCCGTCTTGCGAAAACTCCAACGTCAACCCTTCCGTCGCCAGCAGCCCGGCGTATTGCTTCGTCAGCGAGTGCTTCGGCTCGGTGAGGATGCGCAGGAAATCGTCGCGCTTGAGGTCCGTCAATTCCACGCGGATCGGAAACCGGCCCTGTAACTCCGGCATCAGGTCCGACGGCTTGGACAGGTGAAACGCCCCCGCCGCGATGAACAGGATGTGGTCCGATCGCACCGGCCCGTAGCGGGTGTTGACCGTCGTGCCTTCGACCACCGGCAACAGGTCGCGCTGGACGCCCTGGCGCGACACGTCCGGTCCGTGGCTCGACGCCGGGCCGCAGATTTTGTCCAGCTCGTCCAGGAAAATGATGCCCTGGTTTTCGACCAGCTCGACGGCCTTTTCGTTGACGGTCTGGCGGTCGATCAGTGCCTCGGCCTCCTGTTCGAGCAGGACGCGCCGCGCCTCCTTGATGGTGATTTGCTTCTGTTGCGCCTGCTTGGGCATGATGCGCTCGAACATGCTTTGCAGATCGACGTCCATCTGCTCCATGCCGAGGTTGGTCATGATCTGCACCGGCACGGCCTTCTGCTCGACGTTCAACTCGACGCTTCGGTCTTCCAGTTCGCCGGCTTCGAGACGGGCTTTCATCTTGTCGCGGGTCCGTTGGTGCCGTTCGTTTTCCTCGGCGTTGTCGGCGTCCCAGGTGTTCGACTTGGGCAGGAGCAAATCGAGCAGCCGTTCGGTGACGCGCTCGCTGGCCTGGGTCTCGACGAGCTTGCGTTGTTCCTGCTTGACCATGCTGATGCCGATTTCGGTGAGGTCGCGAATCATGCTTTCAACGTCGCGACCGTGGTAGCCGACCTCGGTGTACTTGGTCGCCTCGATTTTGAGGAACGGCGCCCCGACCAGCTGGGCGAGTCGGCGGGCGATCTCGGTCTTGCCGACGCCGGTGGGGCCGATCATGATGATGTTCTTGGGCGTGACGTCTTTGCGCAGGTCGGGGTCGAGTTGCTGTCGGCGCCAGCGGTTGCGAATGGCGACGGCGACGGCCTTCTTCGCCGCCTGCTGGCCGACGATGTAACGGTCCAACTCTTCCACGATCTGCCGGGGGGTCAGGTCGGCCACGGTCATCCTCCGAGGATCGGGTGTCGCAGAAGATCGGGGGTCGGTCGGATCGGGTGTCGGGGGTCGGCATTGGCTGACAGCTAATAGCTGACAGCTAACAGCTATTTATTTCCCTTCTTCCGACACCCGACGCCCGACACCCGACACCCGATCTTACCGATTCTTACAGTTCTTCCACGTCCAACTGGCGGTTGGTGTAAATGCACAGGTCCGCGGCGATCTCCAACGCGGCGCGGACGACTTGCGCGGCACCAAGGTCCGAGTGCGCCATCAGGGCACGCGCGGCGGCCAGCGCGTAGGCGCTGCCCGAACCGATCGACGCGACGCCGTCGGTCGGTTGGATTACGTCGCCGGTGCCGCTTAGCATTAGCAGGTGGTCGTGGTCCATGACGATCATCATCGCTTCCAGGCGGCGCAGGTTGCGGTCCATGCGCCAGTCCTTGGCCAACTCGGTCGCGGCCCGCACGACGTTGCCCTGGAAGTCCTTGAGCTTGGCGTCGAACCGCTCCAGGAGCGCGAAGGCGTCGGCGGACGCGCCGGCGAAGCCGGTGAGCACCTTGCCGTCGAGCAATTTGCGAATCTTGTGGGCGTCGCTTTTCATGACGACGTTGCCCAGCGTCACCTGACCGTCGCCACCCAGGGCAACGCCGCCCTTGTGGCGCACGGCCAAAATCGTCGTCGAACGAATGCGAACCACTAGATGGGTACTCCTCGCGGGGCCGTTCCGTGAAATAGGTCGGGCGACCGCCTGTCCGGATAGGACACCGACCCGCCCGCAGAACGCCTCTCCCTGGTATAATAGGGATAGGACGGCCCAACGGCGTCCGAACCTTTTCCCCCGCCGGGTGTTCGTGAAAAGAGGTGGCCACAACTGCGTGGCCCGCGTTTCGGAGTCCGTACCATGACACACACCCGCTTGCCCTTGTTGTTGGTGGCCCTCGCGCTGGCGGCCATGCCCGGTGCGGTTGCCGCAGCGCCCGCCGCCGCCGCGGCCGCAGTCGGCGGGACTTACCCGGCCGCGCTCGGCAAGATGGCGAACGATGGCGTGCTGGATGAAGCGCAGTTGTTCAGCCCGGAAGCCACCGCCGCCGTGCAGAAACAGATTCGGCAAATCCGCACAGATTACCACATCGCGGTATTCATTGACACGGTGCCCAAGGCCCCGGCGGCGGATTGGTCGGAGGCGACCAGCTGGAGCGGCCAAAAGCGCTACGACTATTTCCACAACTGGGCGAAGGAGCGGTCGCGCGCGTTCGGCGTGGAAGGGGTTCACGTCCTGATCTGCAAACAGCCGCGCCAGGTCGCAGTCGTCGTCTGGCCGGAGCGGTTCGAGTCCGAATTCGGCGCGACTGAATGCAAAAGCATTGAGCGGCTGCTGACTCGTCATTTGGTGTCCGCGCCGGATGAAACGTTGTTGACGACCCTGGACCACATACGCACCGGGCTGCGAACGCAGCGGGAACCGGAACCATCGGTCGCCTTCGGCCCGCTGGGCCTGTTCATCGGCGGCACCGTCGGCTTGTGGCTGCTGCTGTGCGTGGCACGGTTGCGGTTGCGCAAACCGCAGCCGTTTTCGATGACGGGTGAGCCGCAAACGGTGCGCTTGACGGCAGGCCTGTTGGCCGGCATGTTCGGCAACCCCGCGGCGTTCTGGATAACCGACCAGCTGTTCCCCCACGAAGCGACGGGCAGCTCCTACGAGATGCTGGTGCAAGACGTGCCGGCTGCGGAAGTGCCGGCCCCGTCTGCCGAGGCGTCGCCGGAGGAAACATTCGGCGACTTGGAACCGATGCCCGAACACGCGGAAGTGAGACACGATTGAAAACAGGTCGGCTGGAAACATGCCGTTATGAAAGGCAAGGACATGAAAGCGGTAAAAGCGACCTATGCGGGCGGCCAAATTATCTTTTTGGAGGCACCGCCCGACGTGGGACCGGTCGAAGTCTTAGTCGTGTTCCCGGAAGCAGTGGCAGACGCCTGGGAAAGTATTCTCGCGGAACAGACACCGCGACCGGCGTTTGCCAAATTCGCCGCGGAGTGCCTTGAGAAAATCGCCACGGGCAATGCCAAACCGCTCGACCTCGATCAGTAACGAAATCCCAAACCCAAACTCTGCCGGTCGCGGCGTGAATCGTTACCCCACCGTCTGACTCGCGCGTCCGTACAGTTCGGCGGAATCCAGGAACGCAAGAGCCACCCCCGCCAACGGCTGCGCGTTGCTCGCGTACTGGTTCAGCCAGTATTGATTCTCGGGGCCGCTCGCGCCCCGTTGCAGGTAGTTGGCGTAGAAGCTGTTCACCGCGAGGCCGTACGACTCCTCGGAGAGAATAACGCGCATCGCCACCACGTCGCGCCCGACGCCTGTTTTCAGCAAGTTTGACCAATAAGTCACGCCGCCCGCCTCCCCGTCGCGGCCCAGAAGGTCGTTGTAAAGCGCTTTCACAAAGGCGTCGTCGGTCGGACCCGCTAAACAAGTACCTACCGATCAGCTTGCACTTTCTAAATCACGAGTACAGTTGAAACTGGCCGGCAGCACCGATGAACGCAGTCCGTACCCATCAAGATTAACCGCGAACCCTGAAATCGTTCACACCCGCAGGGACACTGCGGAGTCCGCGTCTAGCTCGACTTTGGACACTCCGAAACCGGCCGCCTGAACCTGGGTGACCGCCAGGCCAATCGCCACTTCCAGCGACGATGCTTCCCGGTCGAAATGAATCCAGGCCAGGCCGTTGCAGCAAGCCGGCGTCCCGTCGTCGCACCCTGCCCCGAATAGGACGTCCGCCCGATCATTGGTGACCTCCGACACGTCTTTCAAGACGATGTCAAATGCGTAAGTCTTCATAGGCGCGACTCCTCAAGGCGATTACAAGCTCCGTGTGGACAAGCTTCAACGCGCCGCCGGATGTAGCGGGCATGGTTTTCCGGAACGCGCGGCGTGCCGTAAAAGGAAACGAGGACAGCGGAGAGTGTTGTCCCAAATCACGAGTACATTTGAAACCGTCCAACCGCGTCAAACGCCTGGCGGTGGTGGACGATCGTCGGCTCCCGTTGGCCGTCGGGCCAGCTTATCGCCAGCACGTCGAATCGCGCCGGGTACTCAAGAAGATGGCGTTCGCGTAGGAAGTGTAGGGCCAGGCGCGTGAGGCGTTGTTGCTTCACGGCATCGACGGAAGCCGCCGCCCGGTTGGGGTCGTCGCTGCCCGTGGAGCGGACTTCGACGAAGACCAGCGTCTTGCCGTCGAGCGCGACGAGATCGAGTTCGCCGTACACGCAGGAGTAGTTGCGTTTGAGGATGCGGTAGCCGAGGCGTTGCAAAAAGCGCGCGGCGGCACGTTCCGAACGGGTGCCGAACCAGCGCCTCCACCACGGCAACCGGGCCGGAGACTCGGGCATGGAACACCTCGGGCTTGCCGCTGGCGGCTTTGCGCCGCGGAGCGCAAAGCCGCTAGCGGCAATACGGGTTCAGCTCAATGGCGTTTGCGTCTTCGGCGCCTTGGGCTTGCGCTCGCGGAGGCGGGTCGCCTTACCCACGCGGTCGCGCAGGTAGTACAACTTCGCCCGGCGCGTGACGCCCGTGCGCTTCACCTCGATCTTCGCGATCTTCGGCGAATGCACCGGGAATTGGCGCTCGACGCCTTCGCCTTGCACGATGCGCCGCACCGTGAACATCTCGCGCGTGCTCCCGCCGCGGCGGGCGATCACGACGCCGCTGTAAACCTGGATGCGCTCCTTTTGGCCTTCCAGGATACGCAAGTGAACGTCCACCGTGTCGCCGATCTCGAACTTCGGCATTTCTGGCTTCAGCGCCGCGGTTTCAACCAGGGCCATCAATCGGTTTTGCATGGTCATCACCTTCTTTCGCCGTGAATGTCTTGTCTGCTGCGCGGCCCGCGTCACGGACGCTGCGGGCCTGTGCTTGCTCTTGCCGCCACCGGGCAATGGCCAGGTGGTTGCCGTTGAGCAGGACTTCCGGCACCGCCATGCCGCGAAACTCACGCGGTCGCGTAAACTGCGGGTATTCCAGGAGTCCCTCGTCGCTGTGCGACTCCTCCGTCACACTCTCCGGGTCGCCTAGTACGCCGGGCACATAGCGGATCACCGTGTCGATCACGGTCATCGCCGGCACCTCGCCGCCGTTGCAAACGAAGTCGCCGACCGAAATCGCGCGCGGCCGCAAGCCCAGGCGGATACGCTCGTCGAACCCCTCGTAACGGCCGCACAACAGCACAATGCGCTGGTGCGTCGCCAGTTCTTGCACGACCCTTTGCGTCAGTCGCTCGCCCGCCGGCGTCAACATCACCAGTAGGCCGGGGTCGGGTGCCTGCGGTTGGACCGCCTCGACCGCGGCGAACACGGGTTCGGGCATCAACACCATGCCCGGCCCGCCGCCGAACGGGCGGTCGTCAACGCAGTGATGTTTGCCCGGCGCCCAATCGCGGATGTTCCACAGGTGAATCTCCACGAGGCCGTTCTGGAGCGCGCGTTTCAGAAGACTCTGCGACAGGTAGCCTTGGAAGATCTCCGGAAACAGCGTCAGCACATCGAAGCGCATTAGGGGTCAATCAGGCCTTGGCCGGTTCGGTCGGAGCGGCGGCCGTCTGCCCCGAAGCGGCGGCAGCTTCCTTCTCCTCGAACTTGGTCATGTACTTCTTGAAGAAGATGGCCACCTTCTCGGACGGCAACGCGCCGACGCTTAGCCAATACTTGATGCGGGCCGGCCGCAAGGTGACGCGCTCGTCCGTTATCTTGACGTGCGGGTCGTAGGTGCCGAGTTCCTCGACCACGCGGCCGTCGCGCGGCTGGCGGCGGTCGATGGCCACGATGCGGAAATAATGACGGTGCTTGCGGCCCATCATCTTCATGCGGATACAAACTGCCACGTTAGTCCCTTCCTCTCAGGAGTCTTGTCCGCCGCTTGCGGCGTTGCGGGAAAGACCGCTACGCCGCAAGCGGCCATTCTATCACTACCTCTTTTTCTTCTTCTTCTTCTTCCGATCCTCGGCCCGTTCCTTCGCGGATTTGCGGTGGCCGGTGTCGCCTTTGGGCTTCAGCATCTTGGCGCCGCCCGGCTGAAACGCCCCCGCCTTGCCCAGGCCCATCACCATCTTCATCCGCTGCACGATGCTCATCTTCGCCATGTCGCGCATCATCGTGCGCATGTGGTCGAAGGTCGTCAAAAACTGCTTGATCTCGTGCGGTTCGGTGCCGCTGCCCTGCGCGATGCGCCGCCGGCGGTTGATGTCGATGACATCCGGGTTGCGCCGCTCCGCCTTCGTCATCGCATCGACGATGCCCTGGATGCGCCGCACCGACGCCTCGGGATCCTCGCCTTCCGGGATCAGGCCGTCCATGCCCGGCATCGCGCCGAGCACGTCCTTCATCGGCCCCATCTTCTTCATCTGCTCGAACTGCTTGCGGAAATCGTCGATCGTGAAATCGCCTTTTTCCAGCTTCGCCTGCTGCGCCTGGCGCTCCTCCTCGGAAATCTGGCTCTGGATCGCCTGGACCTTGTTGACGATCGACAGCATGTCGCCCTGGCCCAGGATGCGCGACGCCATGCCTTCGGGGCGGAACTCTTCCAGGCGGTCCAGCTTTTCGCCGACGCCGATGAACTTGATCGGGACGTTGGTCACGGCCTTGATCGACAGGGCCGCACCGCCACGGGCGTCGCCGTCCATCTTGGTAAGGATGACGCCGTTCAATTCGAGGGCGTCGTTGAACGCCTTGGCGCTGTTGACCGCGTCCTGGCCGGTCATGGCGTCGCAGATCAGGTAGACCTGGTCGGGCCGGGCGACGCGGTCGATCTGCTTCAGCTCGTCCATCGGCATTTCGTCGATGTGCAGCCGGCCGGCGGTGTCGAGGATGATGGTATCGAACAGCATCTTCTTGGCGTGGGCGACGGCGTTCCGGCAAACGTCCACGGGCGTGCCGGCGAATTCGCTGTAGACCGGCACGTTGATCTGTTCGCCCAGCACCTTTAGCTGGTCGATGGCGGCGGGGCGCTGCAAGTCGGCGGCGACGAGCAGCGGCTTACGGCCCTTCTCGCGCAGCGTCAGTGCGAGCTTACCGGCGGTGGTCGTCTTGCCCTGGCCTTGCAGGCCGCAGAGCATGATGACGGTGGGCCGGTCCTTGGCGAAGTGGAAGCTCGGATCGACCGGCCCCATCAGGTTCACAAGCTCGTCGTAGACGATCTTGAAAATTTGTTCGCTGGGGTCGAGCTGGCGAAGCACTTCCTGGCCGACCGATCGCTCCGTGACGCGCTTGACGAAGTCTTGCGCGACGGTGAAGTTGACGTCGGCATCGACGAGCGCGCGGCGGACCTCCTGCATACTGTCGCGAATGTTCGCTTCAGTAAGTCGTCCGCGCCCCCGAAGTTTCTTCAGGGCGTCGCTGAGGCCGCGTTGAATGCCTTCAAACATCGCTTCTCGCCCAACCCTACCCGCATTGACGAAAACAGCGCCCGGCGGCTGCCGCGCGCTCCCCAATGGGGTAAACCGCCAATTATAGCGGAAACGCCGCCAACGTGCAACGGCTCCAAATGGCGAACCGGCTGCGTGGGTAAGCGGCGGGATAACCGTTCACCGGCATCAACTGCTCCCCCCCTTGCGAAGGGGGGGAGTGAACGGTTACCCCGATCAAACCTGAATGCGCGGTGCGGTGTGGCCGTTGTGGGGCTGGTTCTTGAGGTGCAACATCTCATTATGCCGCCGCTCGTGGTGGTACATAAGCCCGACAAAGGCGACGCCGACGCCGACCAGTGCCGCGATGAGAAGCACGACGATAATGACCATTAACGCGGGGTCAACGTGGTGCCAATCCATGGGAATGATGTGGTTGTCGTTGTCCCGCTGGATAATGCTCTGGTAGCGCATGCCGATGCCGACCGCAGCCAACCCGAGGCCGATAAACGCTCCCGCCGCCATGATACTGCCGCACAATGCGCGCATGCCGATCTCCTTTGGTAGAAGTTAGTAGTTTTGGGTGTGAGGGGTGCAATAGACGTTAATGCCCGCCCATGAAATTCATCATACCGCCGCATACCAGCAGGATGCCGGCCAGGATGATGAGCAGACTGCCGCACCCGCACCCGCCCCAGGGGCCGTGCGGACCCTGCGGGTTAAAGTAGCCGCCGCCGCCGAACAAAGGGTTGCCACCGCCCATGCTCATAACGAACTCTCCTGAAGGAAAAGGGGAAAACTCACCTACGCCGCGGCCATCCGACGGCGCACGACCTGCCGCTCGCCGCTATTTCACGACGTGGCCCGAATTGAACGCCTGCAACCCGGCCTTCGCCTGGGGCACCCACGCCTTCATTTGAGCGATGCGATGGGCGTCACTGGGGTGGTCGGAAAAGATTTCGGGCAATTTGCCCGGGCCACTCCGGTCGGCCATGCCCTGCCAGAGTTTGACACACTCGTCGGGGTTGTAACCGGCGAACGTCATCAGGAAGAGGCCGATGTGGTCCGCCTCGGATTCCTGTTGGCGCTCGTAGGCCAGGCCGCTAAACGAAGAACCGGCGGCCATTAAGCCGGACATATGGTCGCGCTGCTCCACGCTCAGGCTATCGAAGTTGAAGTTCGCGCCTTTGAGCGCCGTCCACGAACGGCCCTCGCGGTAGATGCGCTCGCTAGAGTGGTGGGCCAGGGCGTGGCCGATCTCATGGCCCATGACTGCCGCCAACTCGTCCTCGGTGGTCGCCACGTCAAATAGCCCGGAGAAGACCGCCACCTTGCCGCCCGGCAGGCAAAAGGCGTTTACTTGTTTCTCGTCGATGAGGGTAAAGACCCACTCCATTTTGCGCTCGTCGAAGTGGAGATTGATTTCGCGCTGGAGCGGCTTGATCTCCGAAGCGCGGACGATCTTCTCGCCGACGCGCTTGACCTTCTCGGCATTCTCGCCGCGAGTAACAATTTTTGCACGGTTTTTTTGCAGCACTTCCTGGTACGCCTGTCGGCCGAGCGAAAGTTCTTGGTCGGCCGTCAGCCCCAGGTATTGCGTGCGGTGGCCGGGACCTTCACCCTGGCCTTGAGCGCCGCCACCCTCAGGGCCGGCGTCCCTACCGCCACCGCAGCCGAGACCGACGACGAGTCCGAGGACCACGCCAGCCGTGGCAACGCCGAGCAATGCGGAACGGCGAAGGGAAACAAACTTCGTGCGCATGTGCGACCCCACCTGGGTTTGAGCCTTGGCATCGGTTTACGATCGGCCAGCCGCTACGCCATTTCCTCGGGGGACGACACGTCGGGCACGTCCTTGCCCAGGGCGGTCGCCAGGTCCGTCTGATGTTCCTGCTCGTTGACGAGGATGCCGCGAATCTGCTCGGCGATGGCGTACTCGCCCAGCGCCTCGCACTGGCGGACGCGCTCGCGGTAGTTGCGAATCGTCTCGTTCTCGTTGTCCAGGTCGAACTGGAGCATGTCGGTGGTTGATTCGGAGGTCTTGACCGGCTTGGGCGTCACCGTCGGCATGCCGCCGAGGTAGTCGATGTTTTTGGAGATGATGAGCGCGTGCGTCAGTTCCTCCGCCGCGTGCTTTTCCAGTTCATCGGCAATGTTCATGTAGGCCGCGCCCTTGATCGCCTGGGAGTACACGACGTAGGCGATGATGGCCTGGTATTCGCGCGACAGGTCTTCGTTTAGCAGGGCGATCAGTTTCTCGCGCGTTATCTTTCCAGCCTTGTCCGCTTTGTCCGCCATGAGGAACTCCGTAATAAGCAAATCCTGGTAACGGCGGTCTCCATTAGCAAATCAGATGCCAGCGGTGGACGATTAGCACGCCGATGGGTTTATGGCGCTGCTTCGACGCCATTTTTAGGCGAGCCGGGAGGGCTTTGCACAAAAATGTCATTTTGGCAGCTAGGCGAGTCCGCCAAAGACCTTGCAGTCCTCCCCGGTTGGCGGACCGGGTTCAAAAGCGGCCCGCGCGCGGCAACCAGTGGAATTCGTTTCATTCGCCCACCCCCACACCCCCCCGAACGAATTTCCCAAGGTGGAACTTCTGGCCGGGCAAAGACTTAAAGCATTCGGCCCCGGAGGCGCCGCCGCGCCACGTCCTGGAACCCAGGCTACGTCCTTTGCCACCCGCGTTTGAACCATGCCCGTTCGCCACTCCACCACCGTCTTC
>JBBRLG010000142.1:0-13693 GCA_038231495.1 Gemmatales bacterium
AGAAACGTAACGGGCATCGACACCGGACGCCGCAGATAGGATAGGAGAATGAGGAGAGCAGAACCAGACCCGAAGTTCCCGGCACTGTGGGGCAGGGGAACCCTGCGAGGGAAACGAACCAGGCGCTGCACCTGACCCGGCCCGCATGACGGCTTTTCGAGACGTGTAGCTCACCGAGCGGGCCGGGCAGGTGAGCTAGGTCGTTCGGTCTCAGAGGACGTATGTGGACCTCACGCAGCGAGCAACTGGCTGACGGTCGCCTACTCAAGGTCGCCATCGACTTTGACTCATCGCCCGTCTCGTATGCGGAGGTTCTACGTCGTTGGGAGCATGATTCAGACTTTCGTTCGTTGTTCATCGCCCTATTGGCGGACTCGCCGTTCGCCGCGTTTCGATGGGAAACTCCATCGATTACAACAACGACTGCGAATCAGCCGTTTGAGTTCGTCTTGCTGGATAGCCCAGGATTAGCAAGGAACCCTGACGCCGACGCATTCGCTGAACACTTCAGCGGTGCTGTCCCTGGAGAGGTGGTCGAGTTTCCCAATCTGGGCAAAGACGCGATCATGGTTGTGCCGTGTCCGAACGGCCCGCTCTCGGCATACGGCCACATAGGAGCATTCGTCCGGCTAGCACCGGAGAAACAGACGCATGCCCTTTGGGTATTGGTCGGCGCGGCGATGCAACGTCGGCTCAGCACCAAGCCGGTGTGGCTCAGCACCGCAGGGGCTGGTGTATCGTGGTTGCATGTGCGGCTCGACGACCGGCCGAAGTATTACGGGTACAAACCGTATCGAGAGGGATAGAGTAGCAGGTTGAGGTTGAGGTTGAAGTCAGTAGTAGGTTGAGAACAAAAGAGAGGAAACTGACCGAACCAAACGCTGCACATGACGGGCCAACTGAGTCCACACGGACGCATTGAGTCGAGTGGCCCGCACGTGAGCTTGGCCGTTCGGCGGCGGAGGGTGTGGTGAACGCTGAAGCTATGAAAGCTCTGATTCGCCAAGCGTTTTCGGGGATGGAGTACCCGGGCGACTGGTGCTTGCGCGGGAGCAACGAAGGCGATGAGCCGTATCTGTTGGAGAAGGAGTTCACAGGCAAGAACGACTGGCGGTCGCTCGATCCTGCGTTCCTGGATCAAGCTCCGAAGGGTTACTCTTCAGCGTTGAGTTTCTTTTCCGACGAGGCGTTTCGCTTCTACATGCCCGCATACCTGATCGCAGACATCGACGGTCACCTTGCCGATACAAGGCCCGCGTTCCATCTATCGCACGGCCTTGGGGACCAGGCGAAGACGGAGAAGGTAAACCCGCGCCGGTACGGCGAGCGCACCTGGTTTGAGTCAGCCTGTCACAAATTCGCAATGTTCGACCGGGCGCAGGCGGCTGCCATTGTGGCGTACTTGGAGTTCAAGCGGGAGTCCGACGAGTTCGAGCGAATGGCCATCGGAAGGCAAAAGGGGTCAGGTTAGTTTAATAACAGATTGATGTGGGTGCTAATACTTTCCCGATCCAGGCGTCCATCCGAAGGGCGAAAAGCGGGCGGGCGTCAAGTATTACGAGATTCACCATCGTAATATTCAACTCCCGACCGCTTTTCCGGCCCCGGATCGAAAGCAGCGTGCGTTCACGTTTCGTAATCGTTCGCCGTTTTGTCGATTGGAGACTTTGGTGCCCTTGGCTCGGAAGCTCCGCCGCGCGCCAACGGCCCTACCGCCTGCCCCAAGGACCGTGTCGTTGGTGGTCAACTCCGGGGGGTGTGCCAGGGGGTGCGGAAACGAACTTTCTCAAAGCATTAGCCCGCTGACGTTTAGGACGAAAAAGTTCGTTTCCGTGGCCGTCGCCCCGAAGGGAAACAAGGGAGTCCGGCAGAAACGAACGGTGATGCGCGTCCTGCGCTGCCGCGCACCCAGAAAACTCCCAGCACGGGATGTCTATTGCTGTCCGACTCCCACCACTGCGGTGAACGGTTACCTTTTGGGTTGTAGTCGGCTTCACGGCGATATGTGTCGGTGTCAGTGCGTACTTGGTAACACGCGACCCGGCCAATCAAACCGACGCACTCAAGACAGTCGTAGACACGTCGAATACCCTCTGGAAAACCGGCCTGGGCGCTATCATCGGTCAACTCGGCGGCCGGAACCTGCCTTGAGGCGCAAGACCAACAAGAATGGGCCGGGCAGTTTTCCCAGGCCTTTTTTTCCCTTGCTGGCCGATAAAAACGCGCGGGTCAACATGGATAGAATGCGTCAGCCGCTTGCGGCTGAGCGGGCTGGGTCAAGCCGCTTTCGTGGATCGGAGCCGAAGTCAAGCCACGTTCCCAAGCAGAGCTTGGGAACGTGGCGAAATCGGGGAATTCATCTGGAACCAAATTCCAAGACCCCTCGTGGTTCACTTCTTCCGGGCAAAGGTCACGACGCCGCCCATCTCGGCGATCTCCAGCTTCAGCGCATCCCCCTTTAACTCGAATTGGCGGACCACGGTCCCGGTCTTATCGCACTTGATGGTCAGCTTGTTGCCGTTGACGCTCCAGGTGCCGGTGTCCTCGACGGTACGCTTGCCGTTGCCCTCGCCGAACACCCAGGCTCCCTCGAAGCCGCCGTTCTCCTTGAGAATCGCCGCTCCGCCGACCGGCGCACCGTTGAAGTTGAACTTCGTCACCCAGGTGCCGACCATCGGATCGACGGCCCCCGGTGCCGGCCGATCCCCGCCGTTGCGATCCGGCGCGGGGGCCGGGCCGGGATTGGGGTTGGGGTTCGGGTTGTTGTTGGGGAGCGGGTTGGGCATCTTGATGCCCCACTTTTCCAGCGGATCCTCGCCGACGGGGGGGAGATCCATCGGGATGGCGCCGGCCTTTTGGTACTTCGCCACCACCGCCTCGTCGTAAGACAGAGTTCCGGCCCGTATCGCCTTCATGTTCGTCTCGTCAGCGTGCTTGACGGCGTCCTGGAACGATTGCTTGCCGATCATCGTGGCCTCGACCGCGATGATCCGCCCGCTGCCCGGCAGCCGAACTGCAGGGAAGCAGTGTCCCGGAATGTTGTAAAGCACGACCTCGAGTCCGACGGCCTGGCAAAGGCTGCCGTAGAGGATCGCCAGGTCGATGCAGGTGCCGGCCTTGTTCTTGAGCACGTCCCGCCCGTACTTGACGTGCTGGATAAACTTCGTCTCGTTCTCGCCGGAAGGGGGGGTCTGATAGGCGACGTTTTCGCCCATGAACAGGTAGGCGGCGGCCATGAACTTGAGCGCCTCCTCGTCGCTGCCGGCGGCGTTCGACCCGCCGGACCACTTGGCGATGCGGCCGGCGGCCTGCTGGATGACGGGATCCTCATGGGTGACGAACGAGGAGACCACCGCCCCAATCAGGTTCATCCGGTCCTTCCAGTCCACACAGTCCACCGGCTTCAGGCTCGTGAAGTAAACTTGGTTGCGGCTCAGGAGCGTGAGTTCCTTCGTCTCGGTTTCGTCGACGAGTTTGCCGTCCGGCCCCTTGTACTGGTACTGCACCTCCAGCGCCGCCCGGGTCTGGCCGGTCAACCGGCCGATCTTCTCCATCTCGAAGATGGGGAAGTAGCCGTCCACGACCGTCTGCCCGGCAACCACGAGCGGCGTGCCCTGCCAGGAACTCCAGGTCGGGGCGTACTCGGCGATCCGGAACCGGACGCGATAGTCGCGCAGCGAAGCCGATCCGGAATTCTTGAACTTGCTGCGGGCGGTCCAAAGCGGCGCGAATGCCTTGTTGCTGAGCGCCTTGGCCAGGCTCGTCATGAGCTGATCCTTCGCCTCGAAGTCGAATTGCGCTTTTGCCTCCCCGGTCGCCGCGCCGGCATCAACGGGCAATTTGTAGCTCAGACGGGCGGGGGACTTGAGCGTCTTCACGTCGGACACCCCGGGCGGCAGCGCGATCCGGATCGTGTTCGTCGCCATGCCCAGGCCCGGCAGCTCGGCCGCTTGCGTCAGGATGGCCTTCCCCTCGGCGACGGCGACCAGCTCAGTGTCCAGGCCGTCCATCAGGGGCAACTCCCAGGCGTCCCCCTTGCCGACCCGGGCGACACCCAGGGCATTGAAGCTGATCTTCAGCGTGCTCTCGGCGTCCAGCCACTCGCCGGCCTGCCCTTCGATGGCAGCGCTTTGGTCGGTTAAGCCGAGCTTGCGGATCAGCACGGCCGTATTGGGCGTCGCCCGCTTCAGCGACGTGTAAACGGCGACCGGAAGCTTGATTTCGTACTGGAAGGAGCAGTCGCCGTTGGCGAGCAGTTTGTCGTTCTCCCGAAGCTTGAGGACCGGGGCGGATTGGGCGGATGCCCCTGCCGGAACGCAGAGGCCGACCAGGGCGGCGACCGACAGGTAGCGAAGCGCGCGGGTCAGTCGGGCGCGCAGGACATGAAGCGTTCCGGACATCAGCGGTCTCCTGGTGGGAGTCGAATTCGTCGGGGGGACAAATTGTCATCGACCGGAAACATCGAAATCTTTAGGCGAGTAAAGAGGTGGTAAGGAACCTTTTTCGCTGATTGCAGAGCTGCCGGTTAGGGTCATGCGGCCTTCGCGCTCAGGAGCCGGAGTTCGTCGAGGATTTGCCCCTTCATAACCGTTTCCGTTTCTTGCAAGGCGCGGGCCGCGGTGCCGCCGTCGATGACGCGGTGGTCGTAAGTCAGGCGCACGTCGAGTGACCCGTCGGGGTTCAAGACGCCGTAATTCAGGCCCGTGGCAACCGGCGTAAGCAAACTGACGCTGGCCGCGCCGAGAGCCGCCACGACGCTGATGCCAAAGGTGCCCAGGTGGCAAGCACGCCGATGGCCGGAAAGGTTCAGGCCGCACCACCACAACAAGCGCCGCACCGGCAACGGCCAGCGACTCGTCTTGAGGATGCGGCGAAACAGGGGGATGGTATCGATCGGCGCGTCCTTGCAGCGCCGGAGGTATTGATCGATGGCAGTCAGCGTTTGGTTTTCCGGCCCGCGGAGGTGCGTGAACAGCACGGCGTCCTCGTTGCCGTAGCGGCGCTCGACCGCGACGCAGGCGATACTGTAGGGGTGTTCGTAAAAATGCGGCCAGGGGTACGGGACGTACGCCCAGCGCAGTTCCGGCCGGCGAACCGCGACGAGGCCGTACGCCTTCGTGAACAGCGAACACCAGCCCGGCCGCGGCTCCGCTTGCTGGCGTGCATCAATCACGGAGGCCAGGTGCATCGTGCGTTGAGCCGTACAAAGCGGCACTTTCTGCGCGCAATGCACGAGATCGCCGATGAACCGGCGCGGTAACGACACCGGCACACGCCTGCCGACGGGTTGGGCCATCGCTTGCACCCCCCCTCCTTGGGAAACCTCGGCAACTGACCAGAATTGCTCCGGTATGTATTCCTGCGGTCCAAAACGCAAGTTCAGTTTGCCGTCAATCGACGAACAGCTTCGGCGGCACCGGTGCCTGGGCCGTCGCCGGCGGCGTGACGTTGAGCACCTTCGCCAAAATTGGCACGGCGGCCAGCGGCGTTACGGCCTCGGTGCGTACGCCGGGGCGAATGCCGGGGCCGTAAACCATGAGCGGCACATGGCTGTCGTAGCCGTGCGGCGTGCCGTGGCCGGTGCCGGTCTTGTACTTCTCCGTCGTCACCCACCAGTAGGGTTGCAGCACGAAGGTCACGTCGCCGCTGCGCGCCGGATGGAACGAACGGACCACTTTTTGACCGATTTCGTCCGCTGCCGGAATAACACCCTTTTCGAGGTTGGAATAGGTGTAAGCCGTCAAGATGCCCGGATACTTCTTGAGCCAGTCGGCCAGTGCCGTTTGAATCGCCTCCGGCTTGAGGCCGATTTCCTTCACCCACTGCGGGTTGAGGTAATACGCATTATCCAACGACCGGCCAATGCAAACGACCTTCGGGTCCGCCGGCTTGACAAACGTTTCGTGCAGGAACGCCTCGGCCTCCTTCTTCAACTTGTCAAGGTCGAGCCGTTGTACGTCGGGCAACGGCAACGACGGATCTGCTTTCTTGCGCGCGGCGGTCACTTCCGGCAACGGGCAAACGCCGTGATCCGCCGACAGCACCAGGACGTATTGGTCCTTGCCCACCGTCTTGTCGAGGTACTCGAGCAGCTCCTTGAGCAGCCGGTCGGTGCGGAGCGTCACGTCGAGGACTTCCGGCGAATCCGGCCCCCAGGTGTGGCCGATGTAGTCGTTGCAGGAGAAACTGAGGAGCAACAGGTCCGGCGTTGCGCGCGTGCCGAGTTTTTCCTTTTCGATCGCCGTTTTCGCGAAGGCCAGCAGGAGGTCATTGCCATACGGCGAGTTCGTCAGGGAGTCGTAATAACGACGGCCCGGCGCGTCCAGACCGCCGTTCATCTTGTGCGGGAAGGCCGTCCCTTGTTTGACACCCGCGCCCGCCCACTTGGGATCGTTCGGCCAGAAATACTTGTTGTCCACGTCATCCCGCAAAGCCGTCCAGTCCTTGTCGAACCACGCGTCCGCCGGCTTTGCTCGATTGAACTCCTTGACCCAGGGGGCCAGGCTGTCGCGGTAGTAATCGGAGGTGGCGAACGTGCCGGTGGTGGGGTCGAGCCAGTACACGCCGTCGGCGCTTTTGCCGGCCAGCAACACCGCCGAACGGTCTTTGAGCGACAGCGACAAGACGCGCGGTTTAACCGACTCCTTGTCGCGCACGGACCTGTACGCCTCCGCCAGCGTCGGCGCTTCCAGGTTTTCCGGCGACCCGAAACCGATCTCCTCCTCCTTCTTGGTCAGCTTCTCAACCGGCGGCACGCGGTGGCGCTCCGGGCTGCTCGCACAGTAAACCAGGCCCAACGTGTCGCGGCGATACCATTCGTTGTTGATGATGCCGTGGCGGCTGGGTAGGCAACCGGTGCCGAGCGTCGCGTGGCCCGCGCCGGTCACGGTGGTGCCGTAGGGATAGTGGCAGTTTGCGTACCACGCCCCTTCCGTCTTGAGGCGGTGAAAGCCGCCGTCGGCCGCGAACAGTGGATCCCAGCGCGTCAGGTAGTCGCCGCGGAATTGATCGAAAACGACGAGTACCGCCAGGCGCACCGGGGCCGGTTTGGCAGGGGCGTCGTCCGCGGTCGCCGGCGTCGGTAGGAACGCAACCCCGGACAACAGGGCCGTCAGGAACAACAGGGTGATGGCAAGCGTGTGCCGGCGAGTCATGGTGCAGGCTCCGGTCGATGGGGGATTTCAGGAACGCGGGACGTAACCGTTCACTCCCCCCTTACGAAGGAGGGTAACCGTTTACTCCCCCCCTTACGAAGGGGGGGCAGGGGGGGTTAAGAACAATTGTAGTACTCCGTCATAGCCACCCCCCCTACCCCCCTTCGTAAGGGGGGGAGTAAACGGTTAACGCGGGACGTCTTCGTCCAGGGTGATTTTCTCGGTGCCTTCGTCGTAATCAAACAGGTTGCCGTAGCGGCCCCAGGCGATGAACGTCTTGAACATGCGCTCGTAGTTCTCGAGCGGCATGTTCATGACCATCAGTTCCATGACGAAATCGCCATCGACCTGGTGCCGGGTCTCCCGGTGCAGGGCTTCCGTCAAATCCCGGTAGAGCCGCAAACGCAGCAGGTGGCTGCGCCAGATTTTTTGCCGATCCTCGCTCGTCGCTTTCAGAATGAGCTGGCCGTCGGGGTCGAGGACGACCATGCGCTTGGGCGTGTCCACCAGGTCGAGCATTTCGGCGGCCCGCACCACCATGATGACCTGGCCGAATTCGCGGTTGGTGTCGGCGGCGATACGGTAAACGTCTTCCTTGCCGCCGCGGGCGTCGAGGTATTCGAGCAAACCCATCACTTCGCTCGGCAGCACGTCGGGCAGCGGCTCGTAGCTGCGCGCCGCTTGGTCCGCGGCCGGCGGCGGCGGGTCGGGCATCTCGTTGCGTGTGATGATGTCGTGCAGATAATCGACCAGTCCCATGAGTTGTTGCGAGCGGTAGTCGCGCGGCCGCGGCAACGTGTTGCTCACGACCGTGCGCACGCGGCCGGGGTTGGCCCCCAGGATGACGATGCGGTCGGCCATGTACGCCACTTCTTTAATGTCGTGGCTGACCAGCATGATCGAGGACAGGTTGCGCTCCTTGGTCTGCCAAATGTCGAGAACCTCGGCACGCAAACTTTCGGCGGTCAGGGCGTCCACCTGGCTGAACGGCTCGTCCATGAGGAGGATTTCCGGATCGACCGACAGGGCGCGGGCCATGCCGATGCGTTGCTTCATGCCGCCGGACAACTCGCGCGGGTAGGCGTCTTCAAAGCCGCTCAGGCCAACCATGCGCACGACGCGCTCCGTCTTTTCAACGACTTCCTCGCGCGTTCGACCACGGGCTTTCAGCACCGCACGCACGTTTTCCGAAACCGTCATCCACGGATAGAGGGCGAAACTCTGAAAGACGAAGGCAATGCCGGGATTCAGGCCGTGCAGCGGTTGGTTGTGGTACAGGACGTTACCCTTGGTCGGCTCGATCAACCCCGCCAGGATGCGGAGGATCGTCGATTTGCCGCAACCGGAGGGGCCGAGCAGCGCGATGACCTCGTTGGGCTGAACCGTCAGGTTGATGTCTTCCAGCACGCGCAACGGTTTGCCGTTGGGCAACAGGAACTCGTGCCAAACCTTGCTCAACTCGCCGAGCGCCTTGGCCGGCGAGGAAGTGTCCAAAGGGTGGGGAGAGAGGGTCGGCATGACTTCACCTGTTCACGGAAAAGCGCGTGTCCGCGATCTGATACAGCTTGCGCCACACCAGCCGGTTGAAAACGACCACCATCGTGGACATGACCAGCGACGCCGCGGTGAGGACGGCCAGGTTGGAGGCCGTCGTCATCTGGTTGATCTTGGCACCCAGGCCGTCGGCGACCAGTTCTTGTTTGTCGAGGCTGATATATTCCGCGACGATGCTGATGTTCCAGGCGCCGCCGGTCGCCGTGATCCAGCCGGTGACGAGGTACGGGAAAATCGCCGGCACGTACAGCACCCAGAACCGTTGCCAGCCGCTAATGTTGTAACTCCGCGCCGCCTCCTTGAGGTCGGCCGGGATTGCCATGGCCCCGGCGATGACGTTGAACAGGATGTACCACTGCGTGCCGAGCAGCATGAGCGCGATGCTGCCCCAGTTCAGGTTGATATTCAGACCCAGGACGATCAACGGGAACAGCATCGGCACCGGGAACGAGGCGACCACCTGCACCACCGGCTGAAGGATGCGCGACAGGCGCGGCGACAGCCCGATGGCCAACCCGGCGGGCACCGCCCAGAGCGTGGCCAGCACCGTCGCCACCAGCACCCGGCCCAGCGTCAGCACGCCGAGGCCGCACAACTCCAGCCACTCGGCACCGCTTACTTCCAGGATCAGCACGATCAGAAACCAGCCGCCCCCGACCAGGCCCGCCATGAGCACGGCGAACGGGATGAGCGACAGGTAGCCGACCCACCGGGGCACGGCGCGCGTCGGCGTGCCCGCGGGAGCGCTGGCTTTCGCCGCCACTCCCTGGAACCGGCGGGCAACGCGCTGGCCCATCTCGCCCAGCCAGTGGAGCAGCCGCGAGCGGTGCAGTACGTCGAGAAACCAGGAGTGCATCGCCTCCTGGGCGCCCCCTTCTTCGACGCGGAATTTCTGTGCCCAGACGATGATCGGCCGCCAGACGAGCTGGTCCAGCACGATAATCATCAGACTCATGGCGACGATGGCATAGCACATCGCCGCCCAATCCTTGTCGTCCTTCGCCTGACTCATGTAGGAGCCGATGCCTGCCAGGCGAAACGGGTGATCTTTCAAATCGAACGACTCGCAAACGGTCAAGAAGAACCAGCCGCCGGCCATGCTCATCATGCTGTTCCAAACCAGGCCCATCCCCGCATACGGCAGCTCGACCCAGCGAAAGCGCTGCCACCAACTCATGCGGTAAACGGTCGCAACTTCGCGCATGTCCAACGGCACCGAGCGCACCGACTGGTAGAAACTGAACGTCATGTTCCACGCCTGCCCGGTGAAGATCATCAGGATGCAGGCGAGTTCGACGCCGATGTTGCTGTTCGGAAACAGGGTGGCCAGGCCGAGAAGCAGTCCGGGCATGAACGACAGCACCGGCAGGCTTTGGAGGATGTCCAACAGCGGAATCAATACCTTCTGGGCGACGAGGTCCTTGGCCGCCCAGTAGCCGTAAACCAGCGTGAAGCCGAGCGAGATGAGGTAGGCGAAGATGCCGCGCGCGAGGGAGTAAAAGGTGCATTTCACCAGGGAAGGAATTCCCAGGTCGAGCGGCGGCGGCTGGGACATCGGTTCGTGATAGGAGGCGGCCGACTGCATCAGGCTGAAGACGCCGAAAATGAAGCCTCCGACGCCGACCAGCAAGAGCAGGTCCAGCCAGCGAATCTTGCGGGAGCGGTCGAGGATGGCGGTGGCTTCGCCCCAGACCCGTTTGAGCAGATGGTTCTCCACGACGCCCCCCCGCGGAACAGATTCGCCGGAAGGTGATGATACTCGCGCTGGTGCGCCGTGTACACCGCGGAATTGCCGCTTGCGGCTTTGCGCAAAGCCGCAAGCGGCAATACAAAACGACGCGACCACCGGCTTCCGCCTGCGGTCGCGTCGTTTGCTAACTCAAATGCTCGGTCGGAACGTTACTTGCTCGGCACGATCTTGGAGACGTCGCCGACGATCTTCTCGATGTCGCCGTCCTTCAACTCGCCCTTCTTGAAGGCGTAGTTCGCCTTGACGACGTGTTCGGTGTAGAGGACGACCGTCACGTCAGCGTCCTTGTTGATCTCGTAACCCTTCGGGCCGGCCGGGTTGTCGATCGACAGGACACAGGACTTGATGCCTTCCTTCTTGGCCGCGTCCTTCAGCTGGGTCTCGAAGTCTTTGGACTCTTCGTGCAGGAAGACGACGAAGCTGCCCATATCGTTCTTGGCGTTCTTGTTGGTCGCTTCATCGACCTTCTTGATGAGCTTCGCCACGGCCGGGGTCATGTCGCGGGCGAAAATCATGGCGACCGGGTTGTTGCCGTTCTTGCAATACAGGCAGACCTTTTCGCCGGCGCTGTCGCCGGTAACGTTCAACGGGTGGAACGCGCCGGGAACCTTCTGATCGACTTGCGGGCCGGATTTCACGCCGTTGTCGGCGGCGATGACGCTGCCGACGAGAAGGAACAGGCCGAGGCTCAGACCGGCGAGAATTTTCGAGATCTTCATGCGTGCGAACTCCTTGTGGAAACAAAGACGGGCGAGAAACGAGCAAAGGTTGGCCCGACGGGACCAACCTGCCACGACAAAACAACCTCGCCCCGGCACGGCAACCGTGTCGGGGCGAAAGTTGAGGTCGGCGACACTCAATCCTTGACGCTGCGGATGTTGATTTCCTTCAGATAAATCTCGACCGCGTCTTTGTATTTCGGGTCGAGGGTGCGGGTCAACTCCAGCATGGCCTTGGCGCGATCCTTTTCGGGAAGGTTGCCCCAAACTTCGGCGATCTGCTTGACGACCTTGGGATCGATGATGCCCTTGCCTTGGCCGGACGGCAGTGCGGTCTCGCTGGCGGGGCTACTGGGCGTGTTGCCGCTGGCCGGGCCGTTGCCGGGCTTCTGGCCGCCGCCGGGGCAGTTGCCGCCGTTGCACTGGCCGGCCTTCTGGTTTTCCTTTTCCTTGATCATTTCGTCCAGGCGGACCAGGACTTCCTTCTGGATTTTCTGGGTGGCCTTACCGCCGCGGTTCAGTTCCAGGCGGCGCTGGATGTTGTCCATCTTGCGGGCGATCCAACCGAGGTCCTTGTCCTGCCAGGTAACCATGTCGAACGCCATCAGCACGGAAACCATCTTGTAGCGTTCCGGCGAATCGGTCACGTCGTCGAGCAGACGGGCGATCGAGTCGGTGGCTTCGGGGCGGAGCATGAGGGCGTGTTCGGCGACGGCCTTGTGGAAGAAGTAGGTGGCCGGATCGACGACCTGCTCGGGCTTGACCAGGCGGAGCGTTTCGAGGGTTTCCTCGTAAACGCGGCGGTTGGACAGCGCCTTGGCGTAGGCCAGGGCCAGATTGGCGCGGAAGAATTGGGGGTTCTTTTTGTCGAGGATAAGCTCCGGCGTGATGACCGGGGCCGGGGCGTTGGCGTCGCGGGCTTCTTCCAGCAGTGCGGCGACTTTGGGGTCTCCCAGCGCGAAGGTGCCGGACACTTTGTCGAGGACGGAGCGGTCCGTGGCCCAGACGGCCGCGAACGCCTTCATCGTGGCCTCGTCGGTCTTGCCGACGCTCTTGAGCCACTCCTGCGCTTGCGTCTTGACGGCGTCCGCCTCCGGAGTACGCAGCGTCCCAAAGGAAGCGACTTCCCGGGGCGACTTCTTGGGGGTATCCGCCGCGAACAGCGAACCGCCGCAGAGGACGAGGGCCGACAGGGCCGCCGCCGGTATCCGCCTGGTCCACACAGTCATCGGGTTTCTCCTGGCAAGGGTTCTTCTATGCGGCCACGGGGGTTGGGCCGGCAAGGACAATTACAGGACGATCAACCACTTCCGACCTAACGGGTGCCTTGCCGCACAATCGCCCCTTTTAGCCACCCTATTATCAGTAAAGCGGTTTAGTTACGTTGTCAAGAGAAAACGGACCCGATGGGCAAACGAATGGTAATGGGCGGAGAAGGTTTACGGCATGGTTCAAGCGGCATCAGCAGGCGACGACAACGGCAATTCGTTTCATTCACCCACCCGGACACCCCCCCGAACGAATCCACCAAGTTGAAAGTTCCAACCAGGAAAAGACTTAATGCATTCGTCGCAGAGCCTGCCCCAGCGTCACGGCCTGGAACAACGATGGCATTCTTTGTCACCCCATTCTGAACCAGGCCAGATTTACGCCCTCCGTCGGTCGGCGATACTCAGGAAGAGTTTCGGACTTTGGCTGCCAGTTTGCTGACCGCCCGGTTGGCAACTTCCAACTCACTTTCGACCGCTTCGACCTGCCGCAGCGTTTCCCAGCTGAACCGCCGTTCCAGCTGGTCGCGCAGCTCGCCGAGTTCTTGTTGAAGCACCTGACAGTAATCGAAACCCTGCGACAAACGCCAGGCGTCCGGGCTATAGACGGCCTTCAGATCCCAATTGCCTTCCGAGGTGAGTTTCTCCACCGTGACGTAATCGACGATGTAGTTGATCGGGGCACCGGTCGTTTTTTGGGCGACGCCCTCGGTCGTGACCCAGTAGCGGGTGTCGATGGTTTCGAGTTTCAGTTCGAGTCTGCCCCAGGATTCGGAAATCTGGTACAGCGTCGGCAGACTTCGCAGCGATTGCAGGGCCGGTCGAATCGTCGCAGGCATGGTTCGCTTTCACCCCAGGGGGAGGATTCCGCCGCGGCAAGCGGCTTACCAGTGATCGAACGAACAACAACCATGCCGGTGGCGGAGCGCAGGCTTGCCACTCCCAAACTGAACACGGCCAGCGCTGATTAAGCAGGTTACATGCCGTCCCATCGCAGGAAACCATTTTGTACCCGGAAACGACCAGTTGTTGTTCCCATCCACTTACGCCCAATTCCCTTGCGGCGATCCTGCGCGCCGGGGTCGCGAACCGGTGCCTTTGCGATTTTGTTAGGTTTTCTTAACAAGCCTGGCGAGCCGTGCTAACGGTTGTGCCGGGATTGCCGCTGGATTGGGTTCCGCGGCTTGTCCTTTATATCCATTTCGTAAGTTCGCTGCCACTGGAGAGGGTGAACTGTCGTAGCCGCAA
>JBBRLG010000143.1:0-13602 GCA_038231495.1 Gemmatales bacterium
CATGTCCACTGCCCGCACCCGGTGAACGGTTACAAGTGTTCAACCCACGTAACCGTTCACTCCCCCCCTTACGAAGGGGGGGCTGGGGGGGTGGAGTGGACGCCAGGACTGTTAAACTCAACCCTTCTTACCCCCCCCCGCCCCCCCTTCGTAAGGGGGGGAGAAGTTGCCAGTGAACGGTTACAAGTTTTCAACCCACAGCCCAATGGGCACAGAATCCCTCAACCGAACACGGCGCACAGCCGCAGGTGGTCCTCCACGTCGAGCACCTCGGCCCGGATTGTGGGGTCGAGGCCGAGTTCGTCCAGATGCGCGTCCACCGCTTCCTTGCTGAAGTCGGCGTGGGCCAGGCTCACCAGGGCACCGCGCAGATTCTTGCGCCGGTGGACGTACAGGTCGCGCAGAAAGTTGCGGAAGCGCGCCACGTCGCCGACCAGTTCGCGCTTGGCCGGGTTGGGCCGGATCAGTACGATGGCGGAATCCACCTTCGGCCGCGGCCAGAACACCGTCGGCGGCAGCCGGCGCAACAACTCCACGTCCGCAAGGCTCTGCACAAACACCGCCAGCGACGCATATTCCTTGACGCCGGGCGACGCCATCAGCCGCTCGGCAATCTCCCACTGCACCGTCACCACCATCCGCTCGACATTTACTTCGGTCAACAGCAGGTTCGCGATGACCGGCGTCGCCACCGCGTACGGCAGGTTGGCGACCAGCTTGACCTGTTTGGTGCCGGTGCGCTCTTGCAGCGACCGGATGGCTTCCAGTACCAGCGGATTGATTTCGTTTTTGTTCTTGAGCACGTCGCCGGTCAGCAGCAACAGCTTGTCGCGGCGCGTGACCAGCTCGTCGGTCAGGCAGGCGAAATCCGGGTCGATCTCGACGCTGACGACCGCGCCGGCCTGTTCGGTCAGCTGCACGGTCAGGCTACCGGTGCCGCTGCCGACCTCCAGCGCCAGGTCGTCCGGCGTCAGTTCGGCGGCTTGCAGCAGCAGTTCCAGCAGGTTCAAGTCGATAAGGAAGTTCTGTCCCAACTTGCTTTTGACGCGGATGCCGCGCTCGTCGAAGAGGTTGCGGAGGTAGGACAGCGTCTGACGGGTTCCGGGTAGCACGGCGGTCTTTCGGGTTAGGTCAATTTGAGGGCTTCGAGGTACTTCTTGACGTATTTCGCCAGCAGGTCGGTTTCGAGGTTCACCGCGTCGCCGGGTTGCTTAAAACCCAGCGTCGTGTGGGCCAGCGTGTGCGGGATCAGCATGATGGTAAAGCCGTCGCGCGTCACGTCCACCAGCGTCAGGCTGATGCCGTCCACGGCGACCGAGGCTTTCGGGATCATCTGCGCTGTCAGTGCTGGCGGGCAGGTGAAGCTTATCATCACCCATGCGCCGTCGAGTTCCTTGCGGACGATCTGGCCGACGCCATCGACGTGGCCCTGCACGATGTGGCCGCCCATGCGGTCGCCCAGGCGTAGTGAGCGTTCGAGGTTTACGCGGTCGCCGACGCGCAACGCCCCCAGATTGGTTCGTAGCAGTGTCTCCGGGCCGACCTCGAACCGGCACCGCTCGGCGTCGTGCTGCACCACCGTGAGGCAAGCGCCGTTGAGTGCGACGCTTTCGCCGAGGGCCAGTTGCCCCGCGAACGCCGGGGCGGACACCACCAGTTGCCGACCCCCAACGGCGGGGGCGGCGGCGGGGGTAAGGCTGTCAACGGTGCCCAGGGTTTCGACCAGCCCGGTGAACATGGCCTGTATCAAGTGAATTGCCGCTTGCGGCTTTGCGCGGGTTTAACTTAATGTATGAGGAGCCTCGGAGCTTGGAAGCTTTTTGCCCCGGAGCAGACCCCAGGTCACGAGCGAATTGACCGGCGTTTGCAGGGCGTAAACCCAGAAGAGGAGAAAGACGGTCAGCACCGGCGACAGAAACAGGACGGCCAGGATGACGATGACCTCCACCAGAAAGGCGAAGTTCCGACGGCCGTGGAGCATGCTTTTCGTCAGGTGCGGGTACGGGAAGCGCGACACCATCAGCAGGGAGACCAGCAACGCGCCGAGCGGCGTCCACACCTTGAGCAGCCAGTGCAGCGTCGGCTCGTCCAGCCCGATGCGCATTTCGCCCAGCTGCGAGCGCAGGATCACGAGTGCCGCCAGGCAGCCCGCGGCGCCCGGCGACGGCAGACCTTTGAAACGCTTGGTGGTCGGCGTCTCGATCAGGTTTTCGACGTTAAACCGGGCCAACCGCAAGATGGCACACGCCAGGTACAGCGTGGCGACGACGACGAAAACCTGGCGAATGAGGTCTTTTTCGTCCCAGTCGATCTGGCCGAGGCGTAGCAAGATGTAGGCGGGGGCGACGCCGAAGCTGATCACGTCGCACAGGCTGTCGAGCTGGCCGCCGAAGGCGCTGTCCGATTTCGACAGCCGGGCCACGTAGCCGTCCAGGCCGTCGAACACCATCGCCAGCAGGATGAGCGACCCGCAGAGCAGCAGGTAATAGCCGATCAGCTTTTCGTCGGCCAGGGGCACGATCTTGCTGGCGTAGTTGATGGCGGCGAACCCGCAGACGGCGTTGCCGAGCGTCAAGAGGGTGGGCAGGACGGCAATTTTCTTCTTCACGAACCGGACTCCCTGGGGACGACCGCGTTGGATTCCTACCATGAAACTCTGGTTAAGATACCGAAAAGAGCGGATGTTCACCAGCGGAATTGCAGCGATTTCGCGCTTTCCTTTCCGCAACCCGCGGATCAGAAAGAGGTTCGTGTTCAGGCTTCGGCAGCATACCCCAGGCAGCGATGCTTTTCTTTTTTGGCCTTCTGTTCCAGCCAGACGACCGGTTTTTCATCGGGGATGTCGGGATTCACCCAGAGGATTGATTTCAACCGGCCCAATTGTTGGGCTGCTTGATGCAGCAACGCCCGCACGGTCTCGTCGAGTGCAATCACGGACTTATCGGCTCCGAGAGCGGCTTCGATCAAGTGGAGGTCCTTGAGGATCGCGTCCCGTTCCTTATTCGTAGAAGCAGTGGCAATAATTGCGTCGCGGAAATCGTCGTCGCATTCCGGTTGGAGGCGAACGACTTTCTTCTGGGCTAACATCGACACGCGCCAGCCGCGGGCGAACCTGGACTGATGCCGATTCCACTCCGCGGCGATTTCGTCCGTCAGGACCATGCAATGGCGGAAGTTGCGAACAGCGCTCAGGAAATCTCGACACCGCATGGACGTGGGAAAGGTAGCCTGCTCATCCCCGGAAGCGCGTGCGACGGACGCATCGATCACGAGCCGGCGAAAGCTTTTGGCAGTCACGCGCGCTTACCTCAATTTCGCTTCCGCGGCGTTCAGAAATCGGCTTTGAGCTTTCAGTTCCACGTCGGCGAAATCCTCCGGCCAGTCGCCGAACGCACCGGCCTCGTCCAGGTCGGCGCTGGTAATCTCGGTCGAGCCGTCGGGCTGCCGATTGAACCAGTGCAACTTGACCAAATCCGGCGACAGCTTGCCTTCGGCGACGAGGGTTTGCACGCCGAGAATAAGGATCGCACTGTGCGTCTCGACCACGACGCGAACGCCGCGCTTGGCTGCGTCGGCGATGACTTCGGCCATCATCGTTTGGGCGCGCGGGTGCAGATGGATTTCGGGTTGTTCCAGGTAGACGAGTTGGCCAGGTTTGGCGACGCGCAGCGCCACCAATACCGGAAGCGTTTGGGACAAGCCGAAACCCACGTCCGCTATACTCACCAGATCATGAGCGCCGCCGCGCGTGGCTTGGGGCAAGCGCGCGACCTGGATTTCAACCTGCGTGTCGTCGATTGAACGGGCGGCCACCTTCCAGGTGAGTCCAAGCTTTTTAAGATCGTTCCCCAGGTCATCAAGCGCCTCGGCATTTTCTTGCTGCCAGTGAGCGATCACACTGGCCGTGTAGTTTTCAAAAGTACCCGGAAACGCCGCGCCAACGGCGGTAAGAGGGTAAGTCCGCTCAGGGTTGCCGCGTAGTCCGGGAACATGGATTAGCTTCTGAATCTCTCTTTCAATATCATCACGAAATGGTATGTTGCGGTTAAGTAGCTGCGGTTTCCCATCGCTCGACACATACTCCTGAGCAATATCAAGAAAACAGCGATTTCGCACAACGGTCCACTTCAAGTCCGGATTGGAAACCAAACCTAGGAAATGATTATGTCGCACAATTCGATCTTGGATTTCCTCGGATGTCATCCTTGAGTGCAAGATGACCGTGTTATCGCTTGGATCATCAAATTGGAACGCCTGAATGTCGATCCCCTTGGGCATTCTTTTCTTGTAGTCGCAAATGGAAAGACCTCGTGATCCGATATTCAAACCGACCCGAAAACATTTGGAACGCGCATCCTTTCCAATTTTTGAAAACATCTGGTCTACGGAGGTCAGACGAACATGCGGGCCGTTAAGGAGCATTACCCCAGGGTCGTAGGTGGAATCCAGTGTTTGTTTTTGCAGTAACAACGGCTGCATCAGGCTCGATTTACCCGAACTGTTCGCACCGGCAAGGATAGTTAGCGGTCGGATTTCGGCCGATTGCTCGCGATGGAGCGATTTGAACCCGGAAACGACAATGCGCGTGATCCCGCCCAAGTTCGAGGAGGAGACAACATCGGCAGCGTCAGCAACTTGGCTCATAATGTATCTCGCACGCTCATGGCAACTGCCGCAGCAAATTCACCATCTCAATCGCGGTCAGCGCGGCGTCCGCCCCCTTGTTGCCGGCACGGTGAAAGCGCCTGCTCGGGGTGTGTCGCACGTTAGCACGCCGAAGATCGAAGGTATGCCGGTTGCTAACGCCGCGCGAACCACGCCACCGACAGCGGAATCGTAGTGGCAGGTAGAGCCACAATTCCCAGTGTACAGGCAGATCACCGCCGCGGGTACGGCAGGCTCAGTTCATTTTTCACCAGCGCCTCTTCGGACCAGTGCTTGCCAATTTGTTCGACGAATTCAGGCCGCACGATTTTGGCCCGCTGTTCCAGCCAGTCTCCGCGGTCGCGGCGCAGGTAAATGCCTTCCATTGGGCCGCCGCTTAGTCGAGACGTTCCAAGGAGAGACAGCAGTTGTTTCGTCGCCAGGCGCTCATGAGCCAGCCGGGGGACGGAAGCCAGGCCGAGATTGTTCAGCAAGCGATCCCGCCGTTCGCTCGACCAAAAGCGCGCCGCCGCCCGATCGTAAACGTCGAAACCCAAAAACCAGTCCGGTAGCCGGTTGTAAGGCACGCTATGAAGGGCAAAGCACCACTCCCCGAATAGCATCAAACCCGGCTGTAGCGCTTCGATGAGTTCAAATCGTCGCGTCTCGATCCACGTCCACAACGGCTGGAACTGCGGATGGGAACCGCGGGCCAAATAGTTGCCTCGACTTTGCGCTCGCAGTTCTGCCCTGTCATCCAGGGAGAAACCGATGTTGGCTCCGTCCACTTTCTCTTCGACGGTGACCACCCCATCGAGGAAGGTATGCGCCTCCTCGGGAGAGAGCACCTTGTCTTCCCGGCAGGGCGTCCTTCCGAGCCACAGCAAATGCGGGGTGTGGGGAAACTTGAAGAACATTTGGCTTACCTTTTTGCTCTGCTCCGCGGCTTGTGCCGTTTTATTCGATCAATGAGGTGTTTCACCACGATCCCGTGACCTTTGAGGGTTTCCTCCCAGTCATACCAATCGGAATCGACCGCATTGACAATTGTACTTTGGTCTCCCTGGGAGAAGTCAAGCAATGCCGCGGCAACGAACTTCCGGTCACTCCGATCATGGACGACTCTTTCAAGTTCGGGAGGCAAACAACCGTGCCCGTGCTCATCGTATACGACATCTACCAACCGTACCGCTGATTGAAGCTTTTCCGTCACGACCAACAAGCCGAGGTCTTGTCCTGTCATCTTGTGGTTGTATTCCTCCCAAATTTTGAAGAATTGATCGAGCACCACTTTGCGTTGGCGGTCCGCCCAAAAATCTTTTAGCCATTTCAGGACGACGAGTTGTTGCTCCGCGGGAATGGCGCTGTCCTTGAATGGCGATTCGGGATCCCGTGCGCTGGCAACCAGCAAAACATTGGTGTCGATAATATGGTCGCCCACGCCTTAGCCCCTTTGCCGTTTCGCCATGCGCTCGATCATCCGCCGGGTCTGCCATGCCACTTCCCCAATCGCGTCCCCGAAGAACCTGTCCGGCCAGTTTTGGATGCGGCCGTACTCGTCAACTCCGAGCCGCTCTATTGCGGCACTCTCTGCCCCACGCCTCACAAAATACAGTCTGCATCCTTCCGGCGAAATCTGTTCGTCGGCGATCAAAGACTGTAGACGGCGAAATAGATTTTCGGAATGGGTTTCTACGAGGAACTGAACGCGCCGGGTCCGCGATACTTCCACAAAGAGGTCGGCGAGTGCCGTTTGGGCGAGAGGATGCAAGTGGATTTCCGGCTGCTCCAAAATGACGGTCGATCCTTCCGGAACAAAATACGCCAGTGTCACAACGGGCAACACCTGGGAGACTCCGAATCCTACATCGATGAGATTCGCCTTGGTCTTGCCCAGGTGAACAATCACTTCGTGATGAGCCGAAGAGCCTTGGGCCTCCAGACTGAGATCGTCTGCCACCTCCATCTTTTGAAGCCAACGGGACACCTGTTCGACGAGCCACCCACGGCCGCCCGTGTCGGTTCGTCTGGCGTGATCATTCGCGCTGGCCAGCAGCGCCTGGATGGCGAACTCCCCCTTTGTACCCAGGTCGCCGGGGCTTTGCTGATTCCACAGATAGGTTCGTAGCGGTCGCTCTCGGAGTGGGCCTAAATAAACGATTTCCTTCAACGCCTGAACCATGTGAAGGGCAAGGTCTTGAACTTTGACCCCTGCAAGTCCGAGGTCGGCTACGGCGGCGGCCGAAAAGGCGACGGACCTCTCCGGTTGGTAAACCTTCTTGGCAGTGAGTGATTTTTCGTGTGCAATGTGTTCAGAGTTTGAGGAACCGCCCGTTGTCAGCAGGTAGGCTCCATTCTTCTGGCGCTCGGCCGTGAAAGTCCGCTCCCATGTAGCGTATGTCAATGACTTAACTACGGAGACCCCTCCAAGCGCTTGGCAATACGAGACATCGTATTCAATATCAATTGGAAGCTGGCTTTTTTTAGGCGGCAAGGCTGTGAAGTTCAGGCCGAAAGCCAATGGGCGTTTGAGATCGTGTCCCGAAATGATGTCTTTGAACCCCCCAAGATGGAGCACGTCACCGGGCTGTCCGCCCAAATTGAGATGCTGGCGCCGGTCGGGGGATTCCGCGGTCTGCTTGAGCAGCAGAAGCATTTGTAATAGGCTTGTCTTTCCTGCCGAGTTCGTCCCAAGGAAAAGGCTCAGGGGCGCGAGTTCAACAGGGTGTTTACCTTGCCAAGCCTTGAAATTTTGGACCCTCAGCTGCGTGAACATCCTACCCCGCTCCTTCCAGGGGACATCGGCCCGACAGCCGCTTGCGGCTTTGCGGACGCAACCCGCAAAGCCGCAAGCGGCAAAGGCAATCAGGTCAGTTGCCGTAGCAAATTCACCATCTCAATCGCCGTGAGCGCTGCGTCCGCCCCCTTGTTGCCGGCTTTGGCCCCGGCGCGGTTGAGCGCCTGTTCCAGCGTGTCGCACGTCAGCACGCCGAAGATCACCGGCACGCCGGTCGCCAGCGCCGCCCGGGCCACGCCGCCAGCAGCCTCACCGGCTACCAGATCGTAGTGGCCGGTGTCGCCGCGGATCACGGCGCCCAGGCAAATCACCGCCGCGTACTTCTTGCTTGCGGCCAGGCGCTGGGCCACGAACGGGATCTCGAACGAACCGGGCACTTTCACCAGGTCGATCGCATCGTCGGCGACGCCGTGGCGCTTGAGGGCGTCGAGCGCCCCGGCGACGAGGTTGTCCACGATCGCGGAATTGAAACGCGCCGCCACCAGGACGAACCGTCCCGGCGGCGGCGCGAGCGTGCCTTCATACGTCGTTGGCATGGGTCGTTGTCGCTCAGGACAGGTTCATGCTGTTCAGGAAGTCGGCGTTGCTCTTGGTCCGGCCCATGCGGTTGATGAGCAACTCCATCGCTTCCACCGTGTTCATGTCGCTCAGCACTTTGCGCAGAATGTACATGCGCCGCAACTCTTCCGGGTCCATAATGAGGTCTTCCTTGCGCGTGCCGGAACGGTTGATGTCGATGGCCGGCCAGATGCGCTTATCGACCAGCTTGCGGTCCAGGTGCAACTCCATGTTGCCGGTGCCCTTGAACTCCTCGAAAATCACGTCGTCCATGCGCGAGCCGGTTTCGACCAACGCCGTCGCCAGGATCGTCAAGCTACCGCCCTCCTCAATGTTGCGGGCGGCGCCGAAGAACCGCTTCGGCTTGTGCAAGGCGTTGGCGTCCACGCCGCCGGACAGGATTTTGCCGGAGTGCGGCACTTCCGTGTTGTACGCCCGTGCCAGCCGCGTAATCGAGTCGAGCAGGATCACCACGTCGATGCCGTACTCCACCATGCGCTTGGCCTTCTCGATCACCATCTCGCTGACCTGGACGTGGCGCGACGCCGGTTCGTCGAACGTCGAGCTTACGACCTCCGTGTGCGTGCCCTTGACGCTGCGCTCCATCTCGGTCACTTCTTCGGGCCGCTCGTCGATCAGCAGCACGATGACGTAACAATCCGGGTGGTTCTTGATGATGCTGTTGGCCATTTTTTGCAACAGCACCGTCTTGCCGGTGCGCGGCGGCGCGACGATCAGGCCGCGCTGGCCCTTGCCGATCGGCGTCACCAGGTCCATGACGCGCATGTTGATCTCGGCACCTTCCGTTTCCAGGTGCAGGCGTGAGTTGGGGTGCAACGGCGTCAAGTCGTCGAAGACCACCTTCTGCGTCAGCAGGTCCGGTTCCTGGAAGTTGATCGCCTCGACGCGCAACAGCGCGAAATAGCGTTCGTTTTCCTTGGGCGGCCGAATCTGGCCGGCGACGACCGCGCCGGTGCGCAAGCCAAACCGGCGAATCTGCGAAGGCGAGATGTAGATGTCGTCGGGACAGGGTAGGTAGTTGTAGTCCGGGCTGCGCAGGAAGCCGAAGCCGTCGGGCAGGATTTCGAGCGTGCCGTCGCCGAACATCAGGCCGTTCTGCTTGACCCGCTCCTTCAAGATTTTGAAGATCAGGTCCTGCTTCTTCGAGCCGGTGTATTCGGTCAGCCCCTCGTCCTTGGCGACGCGCAGCAGTTGCGGCATCGTCATCTGTTGCAAGGCGCTGATGTGCGTGCTGCCGCGTTTGATCTCCTCGTAGCGGTTGTTGATCTCCGCGTCGAAGACGGCGTAGCCCTCTTCGCCGGTAGCCTGGGGCGGGGCCGAGGCGATGGTCGAGGGCGCGGGCCGCTGTGGTTCTCTTGGCGGCGGTTCGCGTTCCGGTTCCCGTTCGGCGGTCGGGGCGCTGAACGTCACGGATTCGTTGTCGTCGTGTGCCGGCTCGGTTAGAACGGTGCCTTCGTCGGCACCCTCCGGCAGATCGGTCTTGAGCCGCGGACGGGCGCGGGTTAAGGGTTCACGCTTGCTCTTGGCTTCGGCCATGATCGTCTTCTCCTTCACAGATTGCCGGCGCGAACGATGAGATGAAGAGGGCCGCGAACGGCCGTTCGATTCAACGGATTGGGCGTAGTCGTAGGGTGGGTGGAGCGCAGCGACACCCACCGGCGGCATCTCGTCCTACCCGGTGGGTGTCGCTGCGCTCCACCCACCCTACACTTCGACCGACTATCCGCACGAACTCAATCCCCAGACTTGCAGCAAGTCGGCCACCTGTCGCTTCAGGGACTCCAGGGAACCCGCGTTATCCAGCGTATAATCCGCTCGAACGGCCTTCGCGGTCAAGGGCAGCTGGGCTTGTTCGCGGGCCGCGACCTCGGCGGCGGTCCAACCGCGCTGCTCGGCGATGCGTTGTCGGCGGACTGCCGCGGGAGCTTCGACGAACACGAGCCGATCGCACAAGTCATTCCAACCTGCTTCGAGCAGGATGGCGGCGTCCACCACGACGAAGCGCACTTGCGGGTCGGCCTGGGCCTGGGCAACTTCGTCGCGCATGCGCTGTTTGATCCACGGGTGAACGATAGTCTCCAGGGCGTGCCGCTGGTCGGCGTCGGCAAACACGATCGCGGCGAGCCGGCGGCGGTCGATTTCCGGGCCGTCGAGCAAGTCCTTGCCCCAGCGTTCGGTCACGCGGTCGCGGATCGTCGGTTGGCGCAAGGCTTCGTGGCCCAGGTCGTCGCCGGCGATGACGCGCGCCCCCGTGTCGCGGAACAGGGCGGCGACCCGGCTCTTGCCACTGCCGATGCCGCCGACGAGGCCGACGACGGGTTTGGGCTGGGGGTTCAACATCGGTCGCAGCGCGCTTTCTTGGTAGGTCCGGCGAGCCGAGTCGGACCCCCCGCCGCAACGATGCCGCTCGGCTCGCGGCACCTACCTTGCAGCATGAACCTCACACCTCAACCACATCCAACCAGTTCGCCCCCGCGGCCAGATCGACCTTGAGAGGCACCGTAATCCGCAACTCCCGTTCCAAGGGCGTCGTCATCTCCTCGCGCACCACTGCGGCGGTCGCGGCCAGTGCCTCCGGCGGCGTCTCTAACACTAACTCGTCGTGAATCTGTAACAGGAGCCGGGCCGGACTGCCCTCGCGCCGCAGCCGCTGGTACAACCGCAACATCGCCATCTTGATCAGGTCGGCGGCCGACCCCTGAATCTCCATGTTGATTGCTTCCCGCTCCGGCTGGTTGCGCTGCTGGTACGTCGAACCGGCGCGGATGCCGTCGATGCGCCGCCGACGGCCGAGGATCGTCGTCACATAACCTGTGCGCCGGCACTCGTTCAACAGGCAACTCTGGTATTCCAGCACTTTCGGATACTTGGCGAAGTAGGCGTCGATGAAGCGGCCGGCTTCCTCCTTGGAAAGGCTCAGGCGTTGGGCCAGGCCGAACGCACTCATGCCGTAAATTACGCCGAAGTTCACCGTCTTGGCCAGGCGGCGCATCTCGGAGGTCACCTGCGCCTCGGGGATGCCGAATATCTGGGCGGCAACCGCGGAATGCACATCGCGGTCCTCCGCAAATGCCGCGCACAAGGCCACGTCGCCCGTGAAGTGGGCCAGCAGCCGCAATTCGATCTGCGAATAGTCGGCGGTCAGCAGCTTCCAACCGGGGGCCGGCACAAAGGCCTGGCGAATCTGCTGGCCCTGCTCGCGGCGCACCGGGATGTTCTGCAAGTTCGGATCGCTCGACGACAGCCTTCCGGTCGCGGCCACCGTCTGGTTGAACGAGGCGTGGACGCGCCCCGTTTTCGGACTTACCAGCTCCGGCAAGGTATCGACGTAGGTGCCCTTCAACTTACCGATCTGCCGGTGTTCGAGGATCAAGCGCGGCAAGTGGCTGTTCGGGTGGCCGAGCGCGGCCAGCTTTTCAAGCGCCTCCTGGTCGGTGCTGTTGGCCCCCGTGATGCCGGTCTTGCCCTGGGGCGGCAGCTTCAACTCGTCGAACAGAACCTTACGCAGTTGCGGCAGGAAGCCGATATTGAACTCGTGCCCGGCCACTTGGTAAATCTCGGTTTCGATGGCCGCCATCTGGCCGGCCATCGCCACGCTGAGCTTCCGCAGCAATGGCACGTCCAGGCCGATGCCGTTGGCCTCCAGTTCGGCCAGCACTTCGATCAGCGGGATTTCCAGTTCGTCGTACAGCTTCCGCAGGGGGGCGGGTTGCGCCTGGTCCAGGAGCGGTTCCAGGTGTTGGCACAGGCGCCAGGCCACGTCGGCGTCCTCGCCAGCGTAGCGGGCCACGCGCTCGGTCGGCACCTGGTCCATGCGCAGCTGCGGCTGTTTCTTGCTCTTCTTGCCGATCAGGTCCGTGATGGGGATTACCTGGTGACGGAAGTACCGACGGGACAACTCCTCCAGGTTATGGCTTCTTTCGCCCGCGTGCAAGAGGTAATCCGCCACCATCGGGTCGCCGGCCGCCCCGGCGACGTTGACGCCATTGGCCCGAAAGACAAGGCGGTCGTACTTGATGTTCTGGTTGCGCTTCGCGACCGCCGGGTTTTCCAGGATGGGCCGCAACTTCTCGACCGTCGCAACCGGGTCGAGCGTGGGCGAACCCTCCGGGCCGCGCAGGGCCAGGTACCACGCCGCACCGGCTTTCCAGGTGACGGCGATGCCGACGATGTCCGCCTCGTTGGGCGCCAGGCTCGTCGTCTCCAGGTCAAAGACGAAACTCGGCTCCTTCACCAGTTCGCTGTAAAAGGCGTCGAATTTCGCCGGCGTATCGACGAGTATGTACTTGTCGTAAGGCCAGTCATCCGCCGGGCCGCTGCCGTGTACGTCGGCGACAGGCGCGGGAACGGTCGCCGGAGCGCTCGGCGGCGGCTCCTCCTCGACGGCGTTGGCACCGAAGGCGAACTCCTCCGCGCCGAACAGTTCGGGCTGGTCAGCGCGCTTCGTCGGCTGCATGGCCCGCAGTTCGACGGCCAACCCGCGGATGCCGCACTCCTGTAAAAGGGCCAACAGTTGCGGCACGTCCATGTCGCGCAGCCGCCACTGGTCCCAGTCCATTTCGACCGGCACATCGGTGGCCAGGCGGACCAGGGTGCGCGTCAGTTCCAGCGTCGGCACCGACGCGCGCAGGTTCTCTTGCCGCTTGGCACCGGACACTTCATCCAGATGGGCCATGAGGTTGTCGAGCGTCTGGTACTTCTGCAACAACTCGGTCGCCGTCTTGGGGCCGATGCCCTTGACGCCGGGCACGTTGTCCACCGCGTCGCCCACGAGCGTCTGAAAATCGACCACCTGCTCCGGCGCGACGCCCCAGTCGGCAAGCAGCTCGGCCCGGCCGAACGCCTGGTTCTTGCGTACGGAAAAGAGCCGTACGCGGTCGTCGATCAGTTGCCGGCAATCCTTGTCGCTGGTACACAAAAAGACGTTCAGGCCGCGTTGCGAGGCGTGTTTGGCGATGGTCGCAATCACGTCGTCGGCCTCGAAGCGCGGGTGGCTGATGACGGGAATGTTCATGGCCGCAACCAGGCGTTGAATGAGCGGCAACTGCTGTTGCAGGTCGCTCGGCATCGGGCCGCGGTTGGCCTTGTACTCGGCGTAAAGCGCTTGCCGGAAGGTCGGTTCGGGGCGGTCGAAGGCACAGACAAGGTAGGCGGGTTTGCGCTTGCGCAGGTTGATCAAGTCGCGGCCGAAGCCGAAGACGGCGTTGGTCGGCACCCCGGACGGGCTGCTCATGCCGGGGATGGCGTGAAACACTTGAAAGATGAGCGAATGCGCATCGACCAGGTATAAGACTTCCGGGTCTTTTCCGGCCATTTGAATAATCGTGAAACGACGACCAACCGAGGAAGTTGGCACCGGACATGAACCCGAACGGCGGGCAGGTTGTGGTACGTTATCTATTCGGAAGTCTAAGGCGGCGTTTTTGGGATGTCAAGGGCGATTGCGGGATCGGGTGTCGGGTGTCGGGTGTCGGGTGTCGGGTGTCGGGTGTCGGGCGTCGGGTGTCGGAAGACGGGGAATCAAAATAGCTGTTAGCTGTCAGCTATTAGCTGTCAGCCAATTCCGACACCCGACGCCCGAC
>JBBRLG010000144.1:0-13597 GCA_038231495.1 Gemmatales bacterium
CATGACCCAATAGGCGCAAGGATTTTGCCTACCGTCCCCTATTGACGATTTCTGTCCGTAACTTGCACGGCAGCGATTGACTCCTGGCGACGCTCAACGACAGGCTTTCCCCGTTAGCAAACGGTGTTTTGAAGCGCGGGTAAGTGCCAGGGCAACCGAGGATTCCGCAATGACGCCAGTACAGGCGGTTCCCCTAAGCGTGCTTTACGAACACGACGAAACGGCGTGGCTAGAGGCGATGGCCGCGTTGGCAGGCCAGCGCCGCTATCAGGAAATGGACTATACCCACCTCAGCGCGTATTTGGCTGACATGGCAAGGCGCGATCGGCGGGAAGTGTTTAGCCGTCTGGTAGTTTTGCTTACTCACCTGTTAAAATGGGAGTATCAGCCGGAAAAGCGTTCCGGCTCCTGGCGTGGTACCATGCGGGAACAGCGGCGGGAATTGCGACACCTGCTGGAAAGCCGCACGTTGCAGAATCATGCGGCATCCGTGCTGCATGACGCCTACACCGAGGCACGCCTTCAGGCGGCGGACGAAACGGAGTTGGGGGCAGAGGCATTCCCGGCCGCGCGCGTTTGGAACCTGGAAGAGTTGCTAAGCGAGCCGGAGGGGGAGCAGACCCCGAAGCATTCGGAACCAGCCTAACCAGTGCCTTCGGCTCACGGCATTCACTGCGTCCACAGCGACACCATTTGCCGCGACAGCAGTTGGCGCAGCCCCCGGAGTCGTAGCAAGCTTTTCTCCGCCTTGAGCGTGTGGCCGCGCACCCGGCGGGCCGTGTACTCGATCCCCTTGAGCACGATTTGCACCGGCAAATCCAGCGTTACCGCCAGCTTGTACGCCCAGAGGGCCGGCGTTGAGTAGCCGGCTTTGCGCAGAAAGCGGACGTAGCCGGCCGCCATGTTCGCGGTCACATAACCGGTGTGCTGGCGACTGCTGACCCGGCCGTAATGTGTGATTTCGACGCCGGGGTAAAACACCAGCGGGTAACGTTGGCCAACCCGAACCGACAGGTCGAGGTCCTCGCCACCGAACACGAACGCTTCATCCCAGCGACCGCATTCCTCAAACACGTCGCGTCGCAAGAACAACGCGGCCCCCATGAGGGTTTCCACGGGCCTGGTGTTATCAGGTGTAAAATCGTCCCGGCGGTAACGGGCGTGGGCGGCGTGCAACAGGCCGGTCCAGCGCAGCAGACTGGTCCGGTGCAGCAGCGCGGCAAGGGTGGGTCGCTGGCGATAGGAGACCTGGACGGTTCCTTGGCCGTCGCGCAACCGCGGTCCGATCATGCCGACTTCCGGGTGCGCCTCGGCATAGTCCAACAGGCCGCGCAGGGAGCCGGCAGGCACGACGGTGTCGTTATTGAGGAAAAAGAGGTAGCGGCCTTGCGCCAGCGCCGCAGCCTGGTTATTGCCCCGAGCAAAGCCAAGGTTGGCTTCGTTGCAGTGCAAGATCACGTCCGGAAAATGGACGGCAACCATGTCGGCGGCACCGTCCGTGGAAGCGTTGTCCACCACAATGACTTCCAGACGGACGCCCTGGGTTGTGTCCCGCAGCGACTCCAGGCAAGCGCGCAGCATTTCGCAACAGTTCCAGTTGACGATGCACACCGACACGTCAACAGGCGGGGTATCGGCGGCATGCGGGGACACGGCGGCTCCTTCCTCTGGTTCCTGGTCTGAACGGAGTCACAGGGGGAGGAGTCTGGGTGCATACTTGGGCCTGGTCCGATGAAAGCGGATGCCGGGCCGGGCAACGGACGAACGGCGGATGGGACTGACGATGGGTTATCGGCTATTACGCCGGTGGAACTTGAGGAGAATTGTTTGGCAGCGAAACGGGCTGTCCCGCATTGACGATTTCTGTCCGTAACTTGCACGACAGCGATTGCCCGCCGACCGCGCTCACCGACGGGCATTCCCCGTTAGCAAACGGTGATTTCATGTGCGGGTAAGTGCCACGCGAATTGCAGTCTCGCCAACCCCCGCCGTCACGGCGTTTTGCCGAGTTGCCGATACTGCGCCAGGGTTTCCGCGTTGGCGGGGTAAATGCGCGGCGCGTCCAGGCGGACGGGCTGCGCGGGCGGCGGCAAGTCCCGGACCGGGGAAAAGCCGGGCGATGGCGGCAGCGGCACGACCTCCCACGTTACGCCGCGGTCGCGCGACCGTAGCGGCAGGAGGCAATCGCCGAGTTGGCTGAGTTGCGGCGGCAATTCCGCCGGCAGTTCGAGACCGGGCCGGGGGCTACGGCAGTCCGCGAAGTTGGTCACGCCGATGCTGCGGCCCGGCTTCACGGAGCCGTCGCCCGAGTAAAGCACGTCCCGGACCTTGACGACGCGCACGGCGAGCGCGGGTTCCCGAAGCGCGACCGCGCCACCCAGGCCGGCGGCGGCACTGACGCTGTGCCCCAGCGCATCGGCGCCGGCACCGCCACCCAGGAGTTCGGCCAGCGACAGCGTCCGGTCCTGGTCTTCGATGGTGCCGACCACGTCCAGGTCGGAGACAAGGAATTGCGGTCGCGACAGGATCGCGGGCAGGCCGTTGGGCGAGGCTGGCAGGTGTTGGTAGAGGTAGAAGAGGTAGCCGATCCACGCGACAAAGGCGACGGCGGTCACGGCGAAGCGGAGGACGACCGGCTTCATGACGGGCCCTCGGTGCCTTCGTGCAATTCAATGCGGAACTGGTGGACGAGGGCCTCGTCCAGGTCGAACACGTCCTCGAAATCACGGCGGTCGTCCTGGGCGGTCTTGCTCATAAGGCCGGCTTCGACGAGGTTGAATACGAGGTCGCCGAAGTCGGCGGTCCGGTCGATGCCCCACATGTGCAGTACGGTCCGCGCCATGAAGCCGAACTCGTGCAAGGCCAGGTCGCGGACGCCGTACACCAGCTCGCGGCCGGAAACGTGGTAGTCCTGGTCCGGCTTGACGCTTTCGGACGGCGGCACGCGGTCGAGCATGTGCTGCGTGTGCGCCAGGGCGGCGAAGAGGAAGTCGTACGCCTCGTAGGCGAAACGTGGGTCGCGCCGCACGATCTCTTCGAGTTCGGAATGGTGCATCGTCGTTCCGGGTCGTTATTTCCCAAGGCGCGTCAGGATCTCGGCGAGGGCAATCGGCAGCCGTCGGCCGTCCTCGAACTCGACCAGGAGTTTGCGGGCCAACACCTCCTGGGCCAGCACGCGCCCTTGCCCCTTCGCGGTCAGCACGCGCGCCCCGACGGGCGGCAGCGCGTGCTGGAACTCCTCGTACACTTCCTGCTCGAACCGCAGGCAGCACTTGAGGCGGCCGCAGCGGCCGGAAATCTTCGACGGGTCGAGCGTCGATTTTTGCAGCTTGGCCATGCGCATGGACACCGGCGGCATGGTTGTCATATGAGTATTGCAGCACACCGGCTTGCCGCAGTCGCCGTAATCGGCCAGCAGCTTGGCCTCGTCGCGCACGCCGATCTGGCGCATCTCGATCCGCGTCTGAAACTCGCGCGCCAGGTCCTTGACCAGCTCGCGGAAATCGACGCGCTTCTCGGCCAGGAAGTAGAAGACGACGCGCTCGCCGCCGAAGAGGTGTTCCACGTCCACCAGTTCCATTTGCAGCCGACGGTCGCGGACGAAGCGGGTGCAGGAATCCATTTCGCGGCGTTCCAATTCGCGGAAGCGGTCGCGGTTCGTTCGGTCCTCGGCGGACAGGACGCGGACAATGCGGCCGTTGGTCGGTTCGGGGATCATGGCCAGGGCGCGGGGGTTGAGCGCGCACAGGATTTCGCCCAGTTCCAGGCCGCGTTCCGTACGCACGACGACCTCGGCCCCGCGGACGTAGTCGATGCCGTCGGGGTCGAACTCGCCCAGGAAGCGCATGGCACCGTGTCGCACGATCCACTTCGTCGTCATGTCGCTCCCGGTTGAAGGGGGAATAACCCGGTCCGCCGAACGCCCCCATTTTAAGGGATGTGGGTGAGAAAGAAAGAGGAGTAACGGCGGGGTCGGTCGAGTTACACGCGCCGCCGCCCGAAGCTCCGCCGCTGGCGGCTTTGCCGCCTCAAACGGAATCCGAAGCGAAGATGCTGCGACCGCCATCGACCGGCAGGCAGACGCCGGTGACGAAATCGTTATCGACCAGGAACAGCACGGCCTGGGCAATGTTCTCCGGCCGGCCCTCGCGCTTGACGAGCGTGGCGTCGATGGCTTGACGCCGTTCGGCTTCCGGCAAGTCGGGCGGCAGCAGCACCGGACCGGGCAAAATGCAATTGACGCGCACGTTGGGATTGCGGCTGCCCAACTCCACGGCCAGCATCCGCGTCAGCGTCGGGATCGCGCCCTTGCTGGGAAAGTACGCGGCGTAGTTGACGTAAGGCCGGACAACGGCCCAGTCGCCGCAGGTGACGATGCACCCGCCCTCCGGCTGCCGGACCATGGCCAGGCCCGCCAGTTGCGAACAAAGAAACGTCCCCAGGGTGTTGATCTCGAAGTAATGGCGCACGTCCGCGGCCGTCACGTCTTCGAGCTTCTTGCTCGTCCACGCGGCGGCGCAGTTCACGAGGACGTCGAGCCGCCCGAAGTGTTCGAGGGTCTTTTTTAGCAGCGCCTGCACGGAGGGTTCATCGGTCAAATCCGCTTGCAGGGCCACCGCGTCGATGCCGCGGGCGCGAAACGCCTCCACGGTTTCGGCCGCTTCGGCGGCGGCGGTGCGGTAGTGGACGGCCAGGGCATAGCCCCGCGCCGCCAGGGCTTCGGCGACGTGGAAGCCGACGCGGCGCTTGCCGCTGCCCGTCACCAGGGCCACTTTTGTTTGAGCCATCGATTCCCCTTTTGTTTCACGAGGCGCGGCCTGACACTCTTTTTAACAACCGTCGCGGCGGTCGCAACGGCCATTCCCACAACTTGGTCCTTGCCGTTGGTGCCGCGTGCGGTCGAAACCCTCCCTTATTCGCCGCGATTGGTGTAACCTAAGTAATGAGTCCGACATCCAAGATTGCTGCCCGGCGGCAGGAGCCGAGTCGCCGCATGGCCTGTTGATTTTCCCTACATCAGCGGGTATACTATTACTGGCCGGTGGACAAAACTCCGCTTCATGCGGTGTGGTCGTTGGGGCTTCGGACCCGGCTAAACCCTCTATTCCACTGGCTATTTTTTGCGTGATGAAACTCACTTCAGCAAGGCCTTGAAACCCGCTTGCTCAAAATGGTGGTCAGCCGTCAGGGCATCTGTGAGGCGTCGCTTTTTCATGACCACGAACGAGATACAATCCACCAACGACCAGTCCTTGTGGGGGCGCGCCGCGAAAAGTTGCAGGCCTTGGCGATAAAGGCCGGTGGAAGCCGGAATGACCAAGGCGTCCTCGTCCTTGTCGATCTGTGCCAACGTGGTCAAATAGGTTTCCCGGTCTGACCCGCGTGACAATGCGCTACCCAGTTCGACCAGTACATACTCGGTGAGGACGATGCGGCCAAAGAAGGACTCACTCAACGCGACGGCCGGCACATGCCTCACGTCCTGGGCATTCACCAGGGCCAAATAGTACGACGTGTCCGCGAAAACGGGTTTCATTGTCGTTTGGGAAGGCCGTACAAATAATGATCGACGTTGAGGGACATATCGGGTGGCAAGTTCGTGGCTTTGCCGATGACGGGCGCCAGCCGTTCCGCCAACTTCCGCGGCTGCTTTTTCCGCTTGGGGGTCTTGGCCGCCTTGCGCGGTTTCTTGATCGCCCGCACTTCCACCTCGGTCCCATCCGGCAAGGCCTCCGGATTGTCGAGGACAACTTTGCCGTTCTTGATTGTTCCCCGATTGGCCACGATCCGCCTCCTTCTCAGGAAAACCATGTCGTCGGAAATCTTAGGCTCTTGGTCCATTTTCCGAAAGAGGAAAGGGGGCTTGAGCCGCTTTGGTTCGCACCGCTGCTGCCCCGAACGCCGGCAGACCCGGTGAGCATGTCCTCGGCCGTGCAACGAGGGAAAACTGAACGTGTTGGCCGGCACGCAATTGACTTCCCGGAACAATTCGCCTTGTTGGAGACCGTCGGGGCATGTTATTCTGCAAACTCTTCCGCATCAATGGCTTCTGTGAGTTTCAGCAAAGAGGCACCATTGCCATGAAGACCGCCTCAACCAACGTGTATCGGGAAAACCGGGCAAAATTTCCACTGGAGGAACTGCGAAAGCGGGACGGTCAATGGGTCGCCTTCAGCGCGGACGGCCAACGGATCGTGGCCGGCGCGGCGACCATTGCGGAGCTTTCGGACCGTGTCCGCGCGGTCCAAGAAAGCCTGAGCGACTTGGTGCTGGAGCGAATTGAGATGGAATCCACGAATATATACCTTGGCGCCGCGGAGTTGCTGTGCCAATTCACGCGTCGCGCACGCCGCCGGACTCTGTGAGTACGTCCTCGGCGTTGGCAAGGCCGTTGTCCGGCCCAGTCGGTGGCGAAAAAACCGGCTCGAGAACGAGTTGACGGAATAGATCGTCGAGTTGGCGGACCGGGTCTTCGGTCACAAGGGGACGGAGGACGCTGAGCCGCACGGCGTCGCCGCGAGCGGCGATGAAGTGTTCCAGGTCTTCCCGCGTCTTCGGCCGGTCCTCGGTGCGTGTCAGCCGGTAGACCAAGCCGCGCTTGGCCGCGTCCAAGGACGGCGGATGGAACGAGTGCTTGCCGAACATTTTCGCCACGCGGTCGTCGTCCTCGGTCAATTTGATTTCGAGGAAACCGGACTGGGGACAAAAGACCAGCACGCCGACGTTGACCGCCTCCAGGCGCGCAACATCGGGACAGAATTGCACAAGGCTGTAGTAACCCGCTTGTGTAGGCATCGTTCCGCATCCAGGGGCGGCCACTTTGTTGAACTCTTGGCCGACGGTGCAAAACTGCGATGGGGCCACGCTCGCAAGCGCCGGCAATCATGGCAATTCCCAATCGGTGAGAATCAAGCCCGGCACCCGTCCGAATTCCGTGGTGTTGTGCGTTACCACGGTGCAGCCGTTGGCCAGTGCGATGGCGGCGATTTGCAGATCATACGGCCTAATGGGGGTGCCTTGGCTTTCCAGGTGATGACGGATGCGGGCATAGACATCGGCAGCGGCGTCATCGAAGGGTAAGCTGGCGAAGGGCGCTGCGAACTGATCGACCTCCGCTCGATTCTTGGCAGGCTGGGCACTCCGCAACATGCCGACGTACAACTCCGACAGGACTACCGAGCAAAGGCGAACCTCAAGCGTCGGGCGGGCGGCCAGGCGCTGGCGCACCAGCACGTTCTTGCCACGCAAATACTGAACGCAGACGTTGGTATCGAGCAGAAACATTAATCGAACTCCACGGATTTGGGCAGTTCCCCTTGCGGCGGGCGCACGAAGGTTTCGTCGTCGATGCAGCCAAAGGTCTTCTCGAAATACCCCGGCGGCCAGCCGCGCTCTTCCGGCGTGGTCGCGGCGGTCCGGGGTTGCACGACGACCAGCACCTCGTACTCCGCTTCCGGCTTGCCCAGTGGGATGCGCAAGGACAGTATCCCGTCCTTGCCGGTCTTTTTCAGCACACGAATCGTTTGCATGGTGATTGGTCCTTTCATTTGGCCACTTCATTGTATCCGGCAACCTCTCGCGGCGGAAAAGCAAAAGAGCCAGACTTAGACACTACCGTCAAGCCGACGGCATTGATTTTTCTTCCGGGTGAGGTACAATTTGGGTGGCCGGTGGACAAAACTCCGCTCCATGCGGTGTGGTCGCCGGGGCTTCGGCCCTGGCTAAACCCTATATCCACTGGCTATTTTTTTGCGCGGGCCTCCAACGTGAGCGGCTTTTGCTGGGTGTAGATCGTGCCGAAGCTTTGTTCCCGCATGTCATCCAGGTCATGCACCACCTGCACCTTCGGCCAGATGAAACGCCAAAAACGATCTTCCTCCTTCTCGTAAAACCGCTGCAGTGCCCAAAGAAAGTAATCGACCGCTTGCAGACCCGGATGTTGCTTGGGGCTGCTATTCGTCACGTCCATCGTGTGTGTCGGTTTTATTCCGAAATTCTGCTCGTAGATTTGCTCTGCCTTGTGCAAGGCTTTCTGCAAAGCCGCGGTGCGGTTTTTCTTTCCGCGGCTGGCGAAGACGAGCTCGAAGTGATCCGCCTGGTGAAAGCCGGTCTTGAAGAGCTGGCTTACCAATTCATCATAAATCTCGTTCTCGTTGTAGCGGTACTGTGGCTCCGCCTGGTTTCTGGCCTGGACCTGCTCGACGAGCCGCATCTTGTCGCGTACAACGGCGGAGAATTGCAGATCGTACTCCGCGAGCAAATGAAAGACGCGATCCCGAACTTCCGCCAAATCGTCCTTTGCATGAAACATAATTGCGGTCTTGCCTTCCTCGGGCCTCATAGACGGAACCGAGTTGAAGTACGGGTCGGCCAAGAGTCGCTTGCGCAATTCGTGCAAGGCCTGCGCCAAGGCAACCGGATCGCCGACCTCCAGTTTGCCAAGCAAGAAGTAGCGCGAACTTTGGGTGCCGACGATGACCTTGCGCCGGCCAAAAAGGGTAGGATCGCCGGCCTCATCGATGAAGTAGCGGCATACGGGGTCGGGGCCAGGAATTTGTTCGATCCGGTCGGGTTGCGGATCGGAAAGATGGTCGGCCATTGGTCAGCCCTCACGGTGTCGAATCGATCACTGTGACGGTATTATGCCAGCCCGAAATCCCGGCCAAGTTGACAGGTGCGCCCCTGATTGGGGATTATTCAGGGATTCCGCAAGGTCGGGGGCGCGGTGCCCTTCTTGGTGATTTGCCTGCTCACGGAATCCGTCGTCAACCGCCACGGAATTCCAATGGGACGTAGGGCCTTATTGGCCTTATTGGCTAGGGAGCGCACCGTCTGAGGTTCGACCTCGTTGTCGAAAACCGGACCCACGAGATCGCTGTAGGCTCCCGAATCACGGTCCCACATGAACGCCACCAGCTTGTAAACATTGCCCTTCGGAATGTCATGGCGGACGCCGTTCCACCAAAGCCAGCATCCTCCCTCTGTCCCATCAGCGTGCGTCCGTGCTGGCATACTCTGCCCGTTGCCCGCGTTCTCATTGCTAGCGGATGCCACTATGGCCTTATCTTCTTCAGTGCTGTCCGGCAGCGAGCGTGCCAGCGCCTTTGGCGGGAGTGGGATTTTGTTTAAACGTGCTGCTTGGACATACAAGCGGTCGAGCGTGTCAGAAGCGATCTTACTGACAATCTCAGGCCCATCCGCATCTTCAGGGGAATAAATAACTGTACCATCCTTATCGCAAAGCGTTCGTGTGAGCAACCCAGCGCGTACCAGCGCCAGGGTTTCAAAGCGATCTGGGATGCTGGGCGTGCCGCAGTCGCCGCCGAATTTCTCCAACATAAATCCCTTGCAGACTTCAAGCCAGGAAAGTACCAGGCCGGGCTTCAGCGTTACCCCTGGTGGACGGTCTATTAGCGATTGCGAAAGCGTCATTTCTCCCATTACGGAGAGGTTTAAGCCGATTTGACGCAAGATGATGCTGGCCACGTAATGACCAACCTTGACCAAAGTTGGATCGCGGTCACACTCGACGGCGTACTGCAAGAACTTGGCCTTGCTTTGGACAATGAGCGCATACAGATGCTGGACCAACTCCGTAACGTCAGGATCGGTTACAAGGATGGCTTGCTCGGCAGACCGATCGCGCGATTGTGCGGGACGCTCTGCGTCCGATTGCGTGAAGCGGTCGACGACGCCTTCTTGGTCTTCGGCTGTGAGTTGCGAGTCGTTCGGCATGACGCTTCCTCCGTGGGAAGGCCGCGTCCGCCGGCCGAGTTCTCACGACGCACCCGACGGACGCGCTGCAAAAGGGCGTAGGAGTCATTGTTCGTACCGCGCGGCGCGACCGCAAGATCAATTGGCCGCCTTGTGGATCAGCAAGAGGATCATAGTGCGAGGACGTTCGGGCAGCTCAGCCCAGGCGCCGACCACGCGGGCCACGTCGGTTTTTCGTCACGCGCCGGGCGGTTCGCCCGGCATCCGCGGCGGCGCGGTCTTCCACATCAACGCCACTTCCTCCGGCGTCATACCGTAGGCCGCGTTCACCAGGTCGGAGACTTGGTGCTCCAGGCTCCGCGCTTCCGCGGCCAGCGTTTGCAGTGGTACAACGCTGCCGGCGTGTTCCTCCTTCAGCGCCTTCAGCCCGGCTACGGTCAGTGGCTGTTTCTTCCCGCGAACTTTCTTCACTTCGCCCACCAGCGCTGCCGCGTCCAGCGCCGCCAAGTCCTGAAGTTTCTGGCTCGGCTTCTCGACGGCGAATTCCACCTTCAACCAATCGAGGAACGCAACCCGGTCATTGGTTCCCTTTTCCACGATGCCAATGAGCCGACGAATGGCGGCGCTGGCAATGTCGCGCTGATGTTCGCTTGGCTGACTGATTGGCAACTCCTGAACAAACTCGCGGATGAAGCGAAGGGCTTCGTCCTTCCCATGCGTAGCGTTCCGCCACGCGAACCACCACATAAGGGGTGAGTTCATCACAGCCAAAACCCATAAATCCGCGGTAGGGAGGATGTACACTGTGTTGTTGATGTAAAGTCCGCGCGTGTCGAAACTCCATGCAGCGCGCCATGTGATTTCCGGATAGATAATCTTTGGCCGGTCGAATTGTTCCCAGTACGCGCACGCCCTCAATTCCCACCAGTATTCTCCCTGATCCTGCCGTTTGACGAGGGCATCGCGGTGCTGATTCAAGTGGGCGTGTATCGCTGGATAGGCCGCGGCGAAGACCGCTTCCGCGCCATCGCCGGCGCTTGACCACGGCCATTCGTGATTGCCACTCGACTTCATCGCCAGCATCCAAAATCCGGTCCATTGTGGCTGCCAGCGGTCGATGTCCTGTCCGCGAAGGTAGGGTTTGATGAGGTTGGCCGATGTCGGATCAGCCTGCACCAGACGGCTTTTCGTCGGCGTGTCGATCAGGAAAGCCTCGTTGAAGCCCGTCTTAACCCCTGAAAGTGGGGCAACTCCTGTAAACTCTCTCAGCGGCAAGCCGACCTGGCGCATCTTCCCCATCAACGCAACCACGCCCGGCGGTTCGAGCGTCCAGGCCGCGGCACCGAGCTGGCTCCGCGGGAATACAAACCCTTCCTCTTTGACCTGCCGGGACAGGTCGTCAACCCGCAGTTGTTCACGGGGAATATCGCAAACGCGCGCCGTCTCAGGCGGCGGCTCGTCCGTAGGCTTGCGGGCCACGAGAATCGACGGGAACACGTCGGCGTCTTCAAAGATTTGCTTGGCGTGCCCGAAGTTCACCACCGATTCCACCCAGGCGGACTCGGCGAAGAACCGGCGTAACGGCTCACCGTAGCCGGCCTTCATCCACTTGTTCGTCACGATGAAGCACAGCCGGCCGCCGGGCTTGAGCAGGTTGATGCCCAACTCATAAAAGTAGACGTACAGGTCGGCCGTTCCGTCGTAAGCGCGGTAATGCTCTTGCAGGTAGGGCTTGAACGCCGAAATCCATTCCTGCCGCACATACGGCGGGTTGCCGATCACCACGTCGAAACCGCCGGCCGCGAACACCTCCGGGAAAGCCGCGTGCCAGTCGAACGCCTCCGGGTGAACGGCCGGGTCGGCGATCACGCTGTTGCCCCGGCGAATGTTATGGTCCAGGGTGGTCAGTTCCTTGCCGAATTCGGCGGTCTTGATCCAGCACGACAGGCGGGCGATCTCGACCGCTTCGCCGTTCAGGTCCACGCCGTACAGGTTGTGTTCGAGGATCGTCTTGCGGATGTCGAACAGTGTCGCGCCACGGAGTTCGTTGAGGACCCCTTGCGCCTTGTCGTATTCGGCGAACATTTGATCGAACGCTTCAATCAGAAACGCCCCGCTGCCGCAGGCCGGATCGACGATGCGGACGTGCCCCAACTCTTCGAGCCACGCCTGCCAGAATTCAATGAGCGCGGCGGTCTGCGGCTTCGTCAGCAGGTCCGGGTCGAAGGTGATCGGGTTGGCGAACACCTTCTTGAGCGCCTTCGGGGCGGCGGCTTCTTGAGCGCTCCGCAGTTGCTCGAAACGCGCGGCCACGACCGGGCCGAGCGTTTCGGCGACGATGTGGCGGGTGATGAAAGCCGGCGTGTAGAAGGCGCCGGCTTCCTTGCGCGTGGTCCTCTTCTGCGCCTGCGCCTTCGTTTCCTTGACCAACCCGGCGAGGCGATTCTGCATCTCTTCTAGGTCGCTGATCGACTGCTCGAAGATGTGGCCGAGAATCTCCACGTCGATCAACTTGCTCTCGGCGTCGGCGTCGTTGCCGTATTCGTACTCGGCCAGCTTCTTGAACCCCAGGCACACCGCGTCGGGCACCGTCAACGATTCGAGGTACTCGTCGGGCTTGAAAAGGCCGCCGTTATAGGGGGTGATTTGCCGCTTGGCGTTGCCCTGGTCCACCCACTGAAACAACACCTTGAAGTTGTCCCAGACCGGCCGCGGGTTGTAATCGTCTTCGTGTTGGTAGGCGTGTTCAATCGACTGGCGGGGCAGCAAATCGCGGTCTTCGGCGAACGCGATGAACAGGATGCGGTCCAGCAACTTCTGCGTGGCGGCGAGCAGTTCGGCGGCGCGGCGGTCGGGGTTGTGCTTGCGGAGGGCCTCGAAGACGCTTTCGCGCAGGGCGCGATACTCGCGGTAGTAAGCGTTTGTCAGTTCGCGGCCGATCTTCTTCGATTCGGTGAGCAGCGCGTCGAGGTGATTGCCGCTCGGCGCGATTGCGCGCTCCGCGCCCAAGAGATAGGTGAACCGCTTCAACTCCGCGTCGTCCGCGAGCTTGGCCGTCTCAAAGCGCTCGAACGTGAATTGATCGTGCCCCTTGTGGTAGAGCCGAATTTCGTGGAGATTGGTGACCAGATACCAGTCGCAAACCAGATTGACCGCGTACCGGAGTGCCTGATCGACGGCGGACATCTTGCGGCCGGCGAAAGGCCGGTCGAGCGGGTCGCGGGGGCCTTTGCCTTCCACGGCGGCGAGGTATTGTGGCTCGTCGCCGGCGGTGGAAAACCGACCGAGGGCGGCATCGGCAAATTTGCCGTCTACCTCGACCGTTGCTTCGCGTTTCAGCGTGTACTGCGCCGCGCCGCCGGCAGGCCCCGTGTAGCCGAGCAGGTCAACGAACACGTCGCCGATGAAGGCGCCCAGCAGTTCCGTTTCCTTCATCCTTTCGGCTTGTTTCGTTTCGAGCAACTTCGCCCAATTGGCGAGCTTGGTCCGCGCGGCAATGGCGGCCGACGTCAGGACAAATGCGGAGAGCTTGGGCCGCAGCGCTTCCGGACGGAACAACAGCTTTGCCGGGGTGGGCATGGAGGGAAATCTCAAAAAGGCCTGTTGGGGAGGTAGCGCAGGCCTGTCCAGTCGTCGTCGCTAATAAACCGGCAAAGTAACCGTTCACCGGCAACTTCTCCCCCCTTACGAAGGGGGGGCGGGGGGGGGGGTAAGAACGGTTGAGTTTAACAGTCCTGGCGTCCACTCCACCCCCCCGCCCCCCTGCCCCCCTTCGTAAGGGGGGAGTGAACGGTTACCCGGCAAAAAGGCGTTGACGCTCGCTTATCAAGCTGAGGTATTGTGGCCAGATACCCGGACCGAAGCAAGGAAGGAGCTGGGTCCC
>JBBRLG010000145.1:0-13590 GCA_038231495.1 Gemmatales bacterium
CGGCGCCTCCGGGGACGAATGCTTTAAGTCTTTCGCCGGCCAGAAGTTCCACCTTGGGAAATTCGTTCGGGGGGGTGTGTGGGTGGGTGAATGAAACGAATTCCACTGGTTGCCGCGCGCGGGCCGCTTTTGAACCAGGTCTGGTTCACGACAGATTGGCGGTCGTAAGACTTGTTCAGCAAGTGGTTTGCGTCAAGCTGGCAAGGACGTGTCACCAAAAAGCGGTAGCACCCTTGCCACAGCGCAGAAGTTGGCAAGGGTGGGGTGGTTGACTGCTCCTCGTTCGCAAGTGGAGCATGGGAATGAGGACAAAACAAACAGCGTTTGCGAGGTGGGTACGTCAAACCCGTGGCGAACCGGCTGCATAAGCTGCCGGGTTGGACGTAGCGGTTGCAGACTCCACCCGGCAGCTTACGCAGCCGGTTCGCCAATCTGGGTGCAGCAGCGGCAAAGGAAAGATTGTCAGGCCGGTGGCGGGGTGCTAAAATGCCCGTCAACCCGCCGGGCCCGCGCCCGGTTGGTCGGAGAGGTGGCTGAGTGGCCGATAGCACCGCTTTGCTAAAGCGGCGTAGGGGTCAAACCCTACCGCGGGTTCAAATCCCGCCCTCTCCGCTTGCCGGACCGCCGCTGTGTCATGGTCCCATGACACAGCGGCGTTTGCATTTCGGCGGCCTCCACCGGCACTTTTAGGCGGAGACTACTTGCGGAGCCACGCCTGTGCCGTTACCGTTGACCCCGGCGAATCTACCTGCGGGGCACCGTCGTCCATGAAATATCGCACTGCATTTCTGCTCCTCGCGCTCGGCGCGGTCTCCGGCACGGCCTTGTTAAACGGGTGCGGCAAACCGTCGGCGGCACCGCCCCCGCCGGTTGCGGCTCTGCCCTCCGGCACCGTCAATCCGACCTATCGCGGCGTCGCCGGCTGTTCCGGCCGGGCGTGTCACGGCGGCACCGACCTGGCAAACGGCCCGACCGTCCGCAATGCCGCGACGCACTGGCTGGAGCACGACAAACACGCCGACGCCTACCGCGTGCTGTTCGACGCCCGCGCCCGGCAAATGGCGGAGCGTTTGGCCGGCAACGAAAAATTGACGCCGGCCCACAAGGACGCCCGCTGTTTGGCGTGTCACACCATTCCGCAAACGGTTTACCCGGAAGGCCACTGGCCCGAGTTGGCGGACGACTGGCACACGACCGACCTGCGCCGCGACGGCGTCGGTTGTGAAGCCTGTCACGGCCCGGCCCGCGACTGGCTGGAGCCGCACACGACATTCGCCTGGGCCGCCGGTCGCCAGGCAAACTATGCGGCCCAGCGCATGACCTGGTTGAACGACTACCAGACGCGTGCCAAGGTGTGTACCGGCTGTCACGTCGGCGCGGCAGAGGATAAGGCGAACAACTTGCCGTTGCGCGACGTGAACCACGACCTGATCGCGGCCGGCCACCCGCGGTTGAACTTCGAGCTGGCGTCCTACCAGGAAACACTGCCGCCGCACTGGGTCGAGAAGGACCTGAGCACGCCGACGCCGCAGGATCGCCCGCGTGCGGACGAACTGCAATTATGGCTCGCGGGCCAGGTGCGGACGGCGGAGGCGTCGCTGGACTTGTTGCAGAACCGTGCGGAGTTGGGACCGTGGCCTGAGTTCGCCGAGTCGGACTGTTACGCCTGCCATCACGACCTGGCGGCGCAGTCGTGGCGGCAGGATACGACGGACTTTTTCAAGGGTCGGGAGGTGGGAGTGCCGCCGTGGAACCGCTGGCAGGTGTCGCGGCCCTTTGCAGCCGTGCTAAGCCGGAGTGGCGGCGGCGACGTGGTCAGAGTTTTGGAGGAAGTTCGCACCGCCATGAGCAAGCCGCATCCGAACCGTGCGAACGTCCGGGCCAAGGCGAAAGCCGGGGCGGACCACCTGCGGGCGAATTTCGCCACCCTTGCGCCGTTCGGCAGCGGCACGGTGGTTTCGGGTAAACTGTACGACGCCTCGGACCTGACCGGGGAAGCCGGCCCGACGGGCCTGGGCGGACTGAATTGGGACGACGCGGTGCAGTATTACCTGTTGCTCGCCGCGCTGCGCCAGTCCCGACCGGCCGGGGACGTGAGCCTAAGCGTCGATGCCAAGCTTTCGGCCCTGGGCAACGGGTTGAGTTTCCCGCGCGACAAGCAATTTTACGACAGCCCGCGCAACTTCGGGCGGGAGGAGGTTTCCGGCAAGGAGCTGCGCCGGGAGTTAGACGAAGTTCGGCGGCTGCTCAAACCGTGAAGTTGCCGGTATCATCGGCCGGCATGGCGTTTGCAACTTCAATCCGGCTTGCCCAACCTTTCCAACCGGAGGTTCCTTTATGGCAGATAACACCTTGAAACCGACGCAGCCCCAGAAAAGTCGGACACGAACGGTCGATCCCGTTGTACTCCCGGACGTTGCGACTCAGGCGCATCCCATAATCGACATTCCGGCCGACTTGCCGCTTGCGAACGACCTGGAAGCAGCGGAGGACATCTCCCAAGAGACGCCCGAAGACGCCCCGGTTGGCGATTACGTCCGACAAATCCAACTCGAATTCGACGAGCAGAATGAAGAGGGTAAGGTCTAAACGTCACGAGTGCGGGATCAACTAACCTGTTTTCGCATCCTTGGGAGTGGCGGCGGCTCTTTGGAGTGCGGCGGCTCGACGCCGCTTTCTTTCTTTGTAACCGTTCACTCCCCCCCTTACGAAGGGAGGAAGGGGGGGTGGGACGCCATGACGGAGTACTGCAATCGTTCTTGACCCCCCCTACCCCCCCTTCGTAAGGGGAGGATAAGTTGATGCCGGTGAACGGTTACCTTTCTTTCTTTGGCGAGGCAGCTGGCCCCACCAAAGAAAGAAAGCGGCATCGAGCCGCCGCACTCCAAAGGGAAAAACGCCTCCCTTGATCCGGCCGCTTTGGTACTCGCCCGGACTTCGAGCGGGACGGAATGCGCCGTTCCTTCCTTCATCCGACCGGTTTCGGCGACCCCTTACCCGTCCGGAACACGTCCGTCAGCAGTTCCTTGGCCGCATCTGCCAGGGCGCTGGCCTGGATCGTCGCGACCGTCTCCTCGACGGGGTACTCGACGCGCCGCAACTCGACCTTGAAATCCTCAATGACGGCGAACGACGCCCGCGGGTCGCCGTCGCGCGGCTGGCCGACGCTGCCGGGGTTGATGACCAGCTTGTCGCCGACCTCCAAAACGTAAGGTTGGTGCGTGTGGCCGACACAAACCACGTCGGCCTCGACGTTTTGCAGCCGGCGCTTCCAGAACTCCTCGTCCGGCGGCGCGTACTCGTCCAGCGGGTCGCGCGGCGTGGCGTGGGCCAGGAAGTAGCGCGTACCCTCCAGCGTCACCAGCCGGGTTAACGGCATTCGCGACAGGAACCGGGCCTCGTCCGGCTGAATGCGTTCGCGCGTCAACACGCGCGTCACGCCGGTCAGGTACTTGAAGCCGGTGCGACCGTTGACGCGCACGTCCTGGGCGACGCCGTGGTCGTGGTTGCCACGCACGACGTACTTGGACCTGTCGCGCACCCAGGCGATGCACGGCGACGGCTCCAGGCCGTAATCGACCAGGTCGCCCAGGCACAAGCACAGGTCGTGCGGCTGGGCCGCCGCCACGGCTTGCAACGCCGGCCAATTCGCGTGGATGTCCGCCATTACCAGGATGCGCATAATCTTCGCCGTTTCTCTCGAAAATCTTTTCCGTCCACTTGACGCCCCTCCGTAAACTGGAGTATACACAAACAGATGGTCCGCCGCGATAGTCTACCCGCAGCGCCCCGCCTCGCGCCATCTTACCCAGCCGGTATTTCTGCTTCAATCATCCCATTCGCCACGACAGGCGGGGGAGTCTCTGGCCATGCCGATCGAAAAAAACATGCGGCGGCTGCCGCTGCGGGATCTGATGACCGACGCGGAAAAGCGCAACCGCGACCTCATCGAGCATCTGCACAACACCTGGCTGGCGCGGGCCACCGACCTGCGCGACCTCAGCCGGCCCGTACGGCGGCGCAGCCATTACCCGACGCTCGTCGCCCTGCAGAACGCCGTTCAAAAGCTCCTCGAACTGACCGACGAGACCGAAGCCCTCATTACCAACCTCAGCCACCGCCTGACCGAGATTCACGACCACGCCCGCCGGGAACGGCTCAGCCGCCGTTGATTTCCAGACGGTTCGGCAAGCCCGTTGCGATCACCAGCGAGTAGTCGCGTATCCGACCGACGCGCACCATGCCACCTGTAACGACGGTATCGAATTTGCGTTTTGAGCCTGGTGTAACTCACCAGGCTCTTCTCGTTTATCCAGCATTTTCCTCTTTATTCTCCTGCTCATACTTACTAGAATCGCCATGTATCCTACATTGCCTAAATTCGCAAGTAGGTGGATAAGCCGCATCCTTCCCCCAGACGGTTCTGTGAGCGTCGGTTGCGGCGGGTACGGTTCTCAGGAGAACAACGAATGACCCGGACGACGATTCGCAGTGCGGTGTTGGCGGTGCTGGCCCTGGCCGGCGCGGCGGTGACGGCTCAGGCACAACCGTGCTCCCCGTGCCCGACGCCTTGCTCGACCCCGTGCATGCCGACCTGCACCACGATGACCAAGAGAATCATGGTCACCGAGTACCGGCAGGAGCCTTACGAAACTACCCGCACCAGTTACAAGACCGAGTGGCAGGACCAGCCGTACACCGCGTTCAAGTGTGAACTCGTTCCCGAAAACCACACGCGCACGGTCACCTTCTACACGACGGTGCCGGTGACGAAGAATGTGGACGTCACCCATTACGAGTGCGTGGCCGTACCCGAGCAGCGCCAGGTCACCCGCTACGAGTGCGTGGCCGTCCCCGAGCAGCGCCAGGTCACCCGCTATGTGACGAGCAGCGTGCCGGTTCAGCATATGGTGTCGCGCTGCGTTGACGCGGGCGGCAGCTACGAGTGCCGGGAAGTGGCCTGCGGCGGCGGCGGCGGCGGCGGCAGCAGCTGTGGCAGCCCAAAGCACGGCCTGTTCCGTCGTCACAGCCGCAGCGGCGGTTGCGGCGAATGTGCGGAGTCTTGCGCCCCCGCGACGACCACGGTCAGCGTTTATGTGCCGCACTACACCACAGTGCAAGAAGCAGTCACCGTCATGCAGACGGTTTGTAATCCGGTTACCGAGACGATCACGGTCAATGTCAATCGGATGGTCCCGAAGACGGAGACGATCACGGTGACGACCTACAAGACGGTCCCGAAGACGGTGAGCGTTCCGGTCACGACCTACGAGTGCCGGCCGGGCACGCGCGAAGAGCACTACGTCACCTACACTCAGAAGACCACGCCGGTCCCGATGACCCGCAGGGTCGCGGTCTGTGTGCCGGTCACCGAAAGGGTGACGGCCTTCCGCTGCGTGCCGTTCCAGGTCGAGAAGGAAGTGACCTACACCGTCTACACGGGTTGCGACACGGGTTGCGGCGGCGGCTATGACAGCGTCTGCGGCGGCGGCGAAGCCGGTTGCACGCACAGCAGCGGCCACCACCGCGGCGGCCTGTTCCACCGCAAGGGTTGCCGTTAACGTGAAAAAGGGGCTTGGTATACTCCCCGCGACTTGGAATGACACAAGCCTGAAGCACAAGCAAGCGAAGGACAGTCCTTCGCTTGCGCTTCAGGCTTGTGCCACATTGTCCCGCGGCGAGTAGATTACCTCGGCAGGTAAGCTACGCACTACGGAATCCGCATCGACCCGACTCCCGTTAAGCGTCGTGCCGCTTGCCGGTTAAGGACGGAGGAAACCTCCGCGCCGGCCGCGCCATAGAAAGACGCGGTAGGCCGCGGCCCACCGCGTGCCGCCGTTTCAACCCGGGAGTTGTGCGTGGCCAGTACCCTGCTCGACAAGCGCGAGACGCGCATCCGGACGATGTTCGGCAACATCGCCCCGAGTTACGACTTCCTCAACCACCTGCTCAGCTGCAACATCGACCACTACTGGCGCTGGCGGACGACGCGCATGGTGCCGCCGCGTGGCACGGACCCGATCCTCGACGTTTGCACCGGCACCGGCGACCTGGCGCTGGCTTACGACAAGGCGGCGCGCGGCGCAGTTCCGATTGTCGGCACCGACTTCTGCCTGCCCATGTTGCTCCCGGCGAAGGCCAAGACGCTGCGGCGCGGCGCGGCGGACCGCATCCGCTTCCTCGAAGCCGACACGCAGCAGTTGCCGTTCCCGACCGACACGTTCCAGCTGACGACGGTGGCGTTCGGCCTGCGCAACGTGACCGACACGGACCGCGGCATCGCGGAAATGGTGCGCGTGACGCAACCGGGCGGGCGGGTGGCGATCCTGGAATTCTCGCAGCCGCGCAACCGGCTTTTCGGCGGCCTGTACCGCTTCTATTTCCGCAACGTGCTGCCGGTGATCGGCCAGCTCATTTCGCGGAGCAAGGACAACGCCTACCGCTACCTACCGGCAAGTGTGCTGGAGTTCCCCGCGGGCGAGGCGTTGGCGGAGCGCCTGCGCGGCCACGGGTTGATAGACGTGGGTTGGCACCCGCTGACGTTCGGCATCGCGACGCTGTACGTGGGGACGAAGAAACGAGCCGAACCGGTCAGGGCGGGTTAGATTGGCCCATCAGGTCACCAATGACCTGGCTGACCCCCTCGTGATCGAAGATTACGGGGAAACCTCCGGGGGCGATGTAAACGGCCACACCGCCCCTGATCACTAATGCGTCGGGGTGGTCCACCTCGAAACGGTCCCCGCTCACCAACGCCACGGTGAACGGCCGGAACGGGCTTCGTTTTTTGAAGCCGTTTAAGGTCTGGTCGAAGTTGTCGGCCTGCATTGTTCACCTCCAGCATGGTGCCGCGATGTATGCCCTACACCATGCGCGGATTCTACCACACGCCTGTACGTTAGGGCAAACGTCGCTCACCGGGTGCCGCTGGCCGCTTGTTGTCAGCCAGTTGAAGCAGATGCTTAGCCGGTTGCTATACTCCCCGCGGCTTGCGCTTCGGGCTCGTGTCAAATTGCCCCGCGGCCAGTATCCCTCCCACGGCTGCGACTTCAAGTCGGCTGGGAGGCTTCACTGCTGGCGAGCAGCTGTCGGTGTGGACCCGACCGTAGCCCAGAATTGGCGGGGCTCCTGTTTCGCGACTGCGCAAAGGCGCGCAAGGCGTTCCAGGCTTCGGGCCGCACGACCATCAATGGTCGGGATTTCCTCAGAAGATGCACGGCTTCAGCGGCCGTGGCTACCAGTCCCGTGGCCAGGAGATAGGCGCCGACAACCGCGGCGCTGCGCGAATAGCCGATCTTGCAATGGACATAGACGGTTCCGTTGACCGACTGTTCGGAGATAAACGTCACGGCCTCCCGAAGCTGATGCGGCGTCGGAGCGGCCAAGTCCAGGATCGGCAGATTGTGGTAGGTCGTAGCCAAGAATGGCGCCGCCTCGGAGAATTCGGCCGTCAGATCGAGCACGGCCGTCACGCCGTGGCCAAGCGCTGCCACGGCCTCGGCCTTGTTGAGTTTGCGCCCGATCATCAACCCCGGAACAACGACGTCCCACGGCCGGCCGCGCCGCCGATAATAGACCAAAGAAAGGTACTGGCCAAAAAGGACCGGCCCCAAGACAAAACGCGACCACGGCGCCAGGCGTCCACCACGCTTCAGGAAGATCCCCGGTCCCACTCCGCAGTACGCCAGCGCCACGATTCCCAGGGCCAATCCGGGCCAAACCAGAAGAATCCCCCAGGGTTGACTCAAGGCCGCCAGGATGAGAACCGCCGCGGCGCTCAGTGCATAGTAAGAGCCGACGCGGAGGCTGCTTACGCGCGGCCGGGCAGGAACTTCACGAAACAAATAACAACAAAGGCTGCCGAGTAGAAGTCCACCCGCTATATCCACCACATGGTGCTGATAGGTCAAGACCGTCGAGAAACCAATAAGACCGAACCACACGTTTAACGCAAAACGCACCCGGCCGCGCGTGTGCGTCCCGTACAGGACGACAAGAATGACACCGAGCGTAATGTGCAGCGAGGGGACCAGGTTGTACGGCCTGTCGAGTGTTTGAAACGCGTCGAACGTTGCGCCAAGCCAGCCGCTGGTTTCCGGTCGCTCGAAGGCAAACCGCAACGGCAGCAGCAGAAAGCAGACGCCGGAAACGACGACGGCGAAGCTGATTCGTTGGGCCAAGGTCTGTAACTCACGTCGGTCCCTGCATAGAAAAGGGGCGACGATGAAGAAGAGATCAATTGACAGGTAGGGCACGATCGTGAGAGGCACGAATGGGATTGCGCGTTCCCACTCGAAGTACCATGTCCCCACATCCGTGCGCTGCGCGGTGATCCAGTTTGTCGTGCTGTACACCACCAGGAACAGGACGGAAAGAAGCAGGGAAGTCTTGGCAGCGGCGGCCTTCATGTCGCAACCTTTCTTGCCACAGACACAGTAAAGAGGCCCCACCCGTCAATCTCCTGCGAAACCTTGTCGAAGCCCGCGAGCTGCACTAACTCGTCCATCTCCGCCTGGGTCCGCCGGCGCATGATCCACGGTTGACCCTCTCGATTGCGTAGCACGCGGGCGATGAATTCGACCTGCGGATGCCACGGCTGGTTGGTGTACAGAAGATAGCCGCCCGGCGCAACAATGTCGGCCAGACCCCGAAGGGAACGCAGCACCAAATCATTGTCCGGGAACAGTTCATAAAGTCCGGACGCGATTGCGATGTTCGGGCGCGGTGCCAGGGCGGCGAGGGAGTCGCGCTCAAAAGCGTCGCCGTGGGCGATCGTCACATTCTTTAGGCCCAATGCATCGGCCAGGCGGCGGGCGGCTTCAAGGTTCTCTTCCTTATAGTCGCGTAACAGTGCCGTCATTGGAATGTGCTTGAGTCTGCACATCGTTTCCAGGAGGTAGCGGCACGGCCCGGAGGCAATATCCACGAGCCGTACCGGATGGCCCGCGGCATGCACGGTCTCGATCGCCGTTCGCAATGCCTTTTCAAGATGAACTTTGCGTTGGCGGATACCTCGCCAACCGATGCTTTCGAGATAGGCAAGATCGATAAGCCGTCCCAACGGGGTAAGGCCCTGAGGCCGGTTCGCGTAAACATAATCCAGCGTCATGCCGGAGTCGAACCCTGCGTGCCAGCCAAGTTGGATGCCACGACTCAGTCGGCCAACCGTTTTCAGAAACAATCGCGTGACATCGAAAAATAGGCTGCCCCGACCACAGAGACGGTCGTACTCAGCCTTGGTGTAGCCGCATTTGTCAGCATCAACCAGCGACGCCCTGGGGGTTACGTGTCGGAAGCGCTCGACAATGAAGGCACGCACTTTTGCCACCACACGCGCGCGGTCCGTTTCGTGGAAGAGCGCATGAGAGAAACCCGGGAGAACTTCCATGGACTTAACGGGCGACGAGAGCTTCTTGAAGAACTCCTCCTGGGCGGACTGCTTCACAACCCAATCTGAACCGGCGGCGAGCAGCAACGTCGGTACGGTAATCGCACCCGCATCGGCTAGTAAGCGTGTAGAGGTATCGTGTAAATCGAGCAGAAGGTTTATGGCAATTTGGCGGAAAATCAAGTCGTCGGCTTGATAGCGTTGGGCTTGCTCGGCATCGTGCGTGAGCATACCTGGCTGCACGTAGCTCTTCACATAACCAGGCCCCAGCAGTTTCTGCCGTAGCCGCAGGAGCGGGACCGCGAAGGGTACATAGAGTTTCACGCGAAAGGCAGGTGTGGCCAAGATCATACCGCGCACCGGCGGGGCGTAGTCATGGACCCAGGCCGCGGCAATGACCGCTCCAACACTATGCCCCAGGACAATCGTGTTCTCGGGCACGATACCATGGCGCTCTGAAAGGTGACGTAGGAAGATGTCTGCGTCCTTGACCAGGGTGGCGACGTCGGGCGCGGAGCCGCGCTCGCCGCTCGATCGGCCGTGACCGCGCGCGTCCCAGGCAAAGACGGCCACGTCGTCCAGTGCCAATGCTTCCACCGTCTCTTGCCAACGGCCCGAGTGCTCGTGACCGCGGTGAAAGAGCACCAGCGCCTTGTCGGTGGCACGCGCGGGGATCCAGGCGCGGTAGCACAGTTCCGCACCATCGGGCAGGACGAGCGTGTACTCGGAAAGACGCAGTCGCGCGGCCGCCGGGATCGGCAGATCAAGAACTTGAGTCATGCAGCAAACTCCTGTCGGGGTACGAGTCTGAGTGGCGGTAAGGTGCTGGGGGCCAGGGCTAACACGGCCTGGCGTAACTCCCGACTGATCCGGTGGGCTGACGATGTGGTGCGGTCCAGATCCAGGTAGGCACGCGGCTTGCCGATAATCAACTGCAAACGACGGGGCCTGGGCAGCCAGCTCCCCTTCGGCAAGGCCTCATCGCCGCCTTGCAGGTAGCAGGGAACCACGGGATGGCGGCTGGCCGCGGCGAGCAGGCCAATACCTGCCTTGAACTCGCCGATCTGTCCGGTCACCGAGCGTGTGCCTTCGGGAAAAATCAACAGGACGTTACCAGGATTTTCCAGCAACTCCCGGCAGAGATCGAGGCTTTCGCGTATGTCGGTGTGCCGATCAAACGGCAGTGCGTTGGCAACGACCGCCGCCGCGAGCAGGGCCGGGACACCGACGAAAAAGTAATCGCGCGCGGCCGCGGGGAAGGCGCGATGGAGCTTGCCAAGAGGTAACGAGGCAAGGAGACACAATGTGTCCAGATGGCTGGTGTGGTTAGCAACAAGGATGAACGACTGGTCCGTGGGCAGGTTCTCGCGTCCAACAATAGTGAAGCGGTGGTAAAGCCGCAGCCAGCCACGAATGGTTAGTGCCGCGATCGAACGCACAGCGGCGACCAGCATGTCCGGCTCACGCGGGAAATGCCGCAACCGCTCGATGAGCGGCAGATTCAGATCCACGGGCGGCTCATACTGCCACGGAGGCATCTCCATACGCCCGCCTCCTGCTCCTATCGACCCTAAAGGAACACAAGCAAGGGCAGAGGTTAGCATCATCCTGGTTAATGAGTCAAGTCCGGTCATTGGTGTAGCGATCGGCCATCGTAACCGTTCACTCCCCCCTTGCGAAGGGGGGGTAGGGGGGTGGAGTGGACGCCAGGACTGAGTTCATCAATCGTTCTTGACCCCCCCTACCCCCCTTCGTAAGGGGGGAGTTCAGGGCATCCACCCCCCCTACCCCCCTTCGTAAGGGGGGAGTGAACGGTTACCAGCCATCTAGTCCAGATCGTGAAAAGGCCGCGTCAGGTGGAAGAATAGCGGTGCGACGAAGACGAGACTGTCCATGCGGTCGAGGATTCCGCCGTGGCCCGGAATGGTGGCGCCCATGTCTTTAATTCCCACGTCCCGCTTGATCGCACTGACTACCAAATCACCCAGTTGCCCACCGATGCCGACGACCAGGCCCGCCAGGACACATTCCCTGGCTTGAAAGTGCGGAAGCGTGAAGAGTACAGCCCAGGGCAGAAGTAGGGAGAATGCCAGTGCCCCCAAGGATCCTTCCCAGGTCTTCTTCGGGCTAATGTTGCTGCGGAGCTTATGCCGGCCGAAAAGCTTGCCGCAGACGTATGCCGCCACATCGTTCAGCTCCACGGCAATGAGGACGTAAAGCAAATAACTGTAAGCATGCTTGGCATTGGTGAGGAATGCAAGGTGCCCGAACATCCAGCCGAAGTAGACGAACCCGACAATGGCTAGCGAGAGCGCCTGGAGTTGACCTTGGGCGCGGTTGCGAACAATCGGAACGACCAGGATCGTGGCAATCACGAAGACCGGGACAGCCATAAACAGGGCGTACCACCCGGTTTTGCCGTCCGCCGGATCGGTGAGGATCGAGACGGCTCCCGTCGCGAAGATGCCCAGGTATACCACGCCGGTCATCATCCAGTCGCGGTATAGTCCCGTCGCCCGCGCGAATTCCCTGAAGCCCGCGACAGCCACGATCGTCAGGAAGCCGATCGCGATTATGCGCCCCAGGAAAATGCAGCCAAACGTCGCCGGTGCCAAGACGAGCCAGCCACCGTAGGCTTGCCAGGCGTGATCGAGGTCCTTACGGAATACCCATTTCAAGAGGGCGATCACAACGCCGGCCATGACAAGAAGCCCAGCCGCAACGGCGGTGTAGAACCAAAAGACGTGGCTTTCGAGGGCGGCCTGCGGCGACATGCATTGATTCTCCCGTACCTACCGGCTGTCAGTGGGCGCGGGTGCCGGCGTCCGGAGGGCGCGCAGGATGCGGACGAGTCTGATCCAAATTGTCTGCACACAGCCGACGATGATAACCACATAGGTCCAATCGAGGACCGTCAGGCCGCCGTACCGAATCTGCCCCTCCGCCCACCAGAGCAACCCGAGGGTGATCCATGCGCCCGCGTGCAGCACGACCATCCGCCACGGCTTGGCCATAATGCCGCTATACTCGCGCTGCACGCCAACCGCTTGCCCCGAGATCCCGACGTAGGCTACCAACAGCGCAAAGATTGCTACCCAATAACCTCCAAGCGTGTGACATAACCCGCTGTGACCGGCACCGACAAAGATAATCGCGTCGGAGATGCGGTCCGGCAAATCATTCACAATCTCACCCTTGCGGCTCGCCTTGCTCGCGGCAAGCGCCACCATTCCGTCGAGCATGTTCAGCCATAACCGGAGATAGCAGAATAGTACGGCCGGGATCAACAAAGCGGGTAGCGCCTGGGCTTGCCAGAAACAGACGCCGGCCCCCACCGCGGCCGCAATAGTCGTGTAGGACACCACGTCAGGATGGATGCCAAGGGCAACACAAATCTTGACGGTGCCGCGTGTGGTGCGGCGAAAGACTTCAAAAATCGGTCGGCGAGAAACGAGTTTGTATTCAGCCACCGCCTTGACCCCGTGACGGCCGAGAGACTCGGCGACGATATTACCTCGGCAGGAAAGCTCCGCACAAATTGCTTCTGCCAATCGCACTGTTTCGGGGGCACGACGCTTGCCCGACCGGACTTCCTCTGGCGTCCTCTTTGACCGCGGCAGCGGACAGCCTACCCACCCTTGCCAAATGCAACAATGTTGGCAAGGGTGGGATTTTGGCACGCAGCGACCGTCCGGGGCAGGCAGCGGCGCTCATCTACCCTTGCCAACGGCTTGGCAAACACTGGCGAGGGTGGGTGGCAAGGGTCCCTTTGGCGAGGGTGCCTTTGACACCGACCGGGTGTGCGGAACTTTCGTGCCGAGGTAATATGAAAGGACCTTGTCACTCAGTCCGTCCTATTCCTTGTCCGCCCAGGCCAGACACGGGCCACTGTTCGTTTCATTCGTCCTTTTTTCTGCGATACTCCATGGCCCAAATGGTAGCGATCGTGAGCAGATCGCAGAGCACGTGGAAATTCCGCACCCCTAGTGGTTCAACTCACCTCAATCGACAGCAGCCTTCCGCACTACGGGGGTTTGGCTATCAATTCAAGTGAGTTGAACCACTAGTGGGTCACTTGTCATGTGCGTAGCCATAACTGGGCGATTTGCGTCTTCGCACCGGCTTGCAGCTGTAGGCACCTGAACCGCCCTGTCGATGGCGGCGTTCCCGTTGACGGTCTCGGCGGCGGCGACGCTTCCCTC
>JBBRLG010000146.1:0-13571 GCA_038231495.1 Gemmatales bacterium
AGGGAAGCGTCGCCGCCGCCGAGACCGTCAACGGGAACGCCGCCATCGACAGGGCGGTTCAGGTGCCTACAGCTGCAAGCCGGTGCGAAGACGCAAATCGCCCAGTTATGGCTACGCACATGACAAGTGACCCACTAGCACGCGCTTGTTACATCCTTGGATCGTTTAAGGGGTTGCTCATCGAGAAAGCGGACGGCGGGCGTGATCTTTACGGTTGTGGTCCGGAAAACGTGCGGGAGTGGGCATCGGCGATCATGATTCTTCGCGCGATGGGGCCGACCTTCGAAGGCTTCGACGAGAACGGCTTGCCCCGGACGAGGCCCGAAAGCTCGACCGATTTCACATCGGGACGCTCACGCGACGTGACGAATTAGTCCGACTTTGGACACGACCGCTTGGGCGTAGTTATAACGATCCTGCGCCCGTGCCGGTGGTACAGACTTTGCATCCCCTCCGGTGCGGCCGTTGTCATCCGTCGCCGGTTCACTTAAAGTAGAAGCGAGCCGGCAAGGCTCGGCGGCACCGTCCGCACCCGTTGCCAGGGACCGGAGATACAGCATGCGTCGTCTCTTGATGTGCTTGCCATTGTGCTTGCTGCTCGCGCCGCAACAGGCCCCGACCTCGGGGGTCGCGGACAACGAGAAACCGAAGCCGCCCGCCGTCGAGGCACTCGACAACTCCACGGCCGTCGGTTTCGCCGCCGGGTCGTGGACGGTCCCCGTCCTCTTCCCGCTGCCCGACGACGTGGCCATGGAACACCTGGCCAAGACCGACTCGCTCGCCTTCTTCCGCCAGTGCCTCCGCCGTTACGACCGCACGGTGCGCGGTTATGAGTGTGTCCTGGACAAGACCGAACGCCTCGAAGGCAAGTTGCAGCCGCAAGAGGTCATCGACGTTTATTTCCGCGAAGAGCCGTTCAGCGCCCTGCTGGAATGGCAGAAAAACGCCCGCCTGGCCAAACGTTCGCTCTATGTGAGAGGCCAAAACAAGGACAAGCTGCTCGTCCTGCCCAACGGCAAATTGCTTAGCCTGGTTGGCGTGGTCGAGCGCGAAGTGGACAGCCCGTCCGCGAAGCAGTCCGGTCGATACGCGCAATCCGAGTTCGGCATCAAAATCGGCATGGAACGCACCGTGACCACCTGGATGGAGGCGAAAAAACGCGACGCCCTGCACGTCGAATACCTGGGCGCGAAGAAAACGCCGGAGGCCGGCAACCGCGTTTGCTACGTCTTCAAACGCTCCCGTTACGACAAGCCGGAGGAGGAGGGGGTCACCGAGACGACGCTCTACGTCGATAAGGAAACGTGGCTCCAGGTCGGCTCGGTCCTCAAGGGCGCGGACGGCATGATCGGCGATTACTGGTTCCGCGACGTGAAGCTCAACCCGGATTTCAAGCCCGACACCTTTACGCGCAAAAGGCTGAGCCGCTGATCTTTCTGAAAGGATGAAGGCTGAAGGATGAAGGATGAATCAAAGACCAACGAGCCGGTGAGTCGCCTTTGATTCATCCTTCATCCTTCAGCCTTTATCCTTTCCAAAGTGAGGCCGCGTGTGAAAATCGTCGAGTTGACCGCCTACCACATCCGCATCCCACTGCGCAAGCCGATCCGCCACGCCTCCCACACCCGCACCGAGACGGACAACTTGCTCGTGCGTTGCGTCCTGGAAGACCAGACGACGGGCCACGGCGAGGGCGTGCCGCGCGACTACGTCACCGGCGAAACCATCGACGGTGCCCTCGACCTGTTGCGGCGCAGCGACCTGCCCGCCCAACTGGAGGAGTGTTCCGACTTCGCGCGCGCGACGGCGCTGGCCGAGCGCTTGCGCCTCGCCCCGGTGCCTGGTGACGACCGCGGCTGTGGCGGCAACGCGGCCCGGTGTGCGGTGGAACTGGCCGTGCTGGACGCTTACGGCCGCATGTTCGGCGAAGGGTTGGCAAGTGTCACACGCCTGCTGGCCGCCGACCGTTACAGCCCGCGGCCGTGGGTGCAGTACAGCACGGCAATCACCGCGGCGCAAGGGACCAAGGCACGCTTTGCCGCGCTCGGCATGCGCCTCTACGGCTTCAAACAGATGAAGGTGAAGGTCGGCATCGACGGCCAGGACGACCTGGCCCGGCTGAAGCTCATCCGCCGTTGGTCGGGCCGCGGCATGAACCTACGCATCGACGCCAACGAAGCCTGGTCGCCGGACGCCGCGGTCGAGCGCATCCGCACCCTGGAGCCGTTCGGCATCACGTCGGTCGAGCAGCCGGTGCCGCACGGCCAGGTCGAAGCGTTGGCCGGAGTACGCCGCCAGATCAAGACGCCGATCATGCTGGACGAATCCCTATGCAGCCGGGTGGACGCCGAGCGCGCGGTGGCGTCGGGGACGTGCGACCTGTTCAACCTGCGCCTCTCGAAATGCGGCGGCTTCATCCCGACCTTGCGACTGGCGCAGTTCGCACGGCAACACGGTTTGGATTGTCAGCTGGGTTGCCAGGTCGGCGAGACGGCGGTGCTGTCCGCGGCGGGCCGTCACTTCACCGCGAGCGTCGGCGATTTGCGTTACGTCGAAGGCTCCTACGACCGCCACCTGGTGCGCGAATCGCTGGCGATGAAGGACATCACCTTCCGCCGGGGCGGCTGGGCACCGGCACTGACCGGCCCCGGCCTGGGCGTCACGCTCGACCCGGAGGCGTTGGAACGAGTGACCGTGCTCAAGGAACGCCTGCTGTGACGGTAAGGCGGGACAAGGCCCTGGCGAGCGGGGTCGCGTTAGCGCCCCGAGTAGTCGGTTCAGGCACCGGGGTCCACTATACGCCGTTGACGGCCTCGCGGGCCTCCTCGGCAGCGGGAGACTTGGAGAGCCTCGACGCCGCGGCACCCAAGGGCGGCGCGGTGGGACAACGCTACCCCGACATGAGCACGGTGAACCGTTGACCGCCGCCGCTTGCGGCGTTGCGGTTTGTGACTCGTTAAAAGGAGACAACGCCATGCGCTATCGGACCTTTGGCCGCACCGGTTGGCAGGTCGGCGAAGTGGGTTACGGCATGTGGGGCATGGCCGGTTGGACCGGCTCGGACGACGAGGCGTCGCGGCAATCCCTGCAAGCGGCCCTGGACGGCGGCTGCAACTTCTTCGACACCGCCTGGGCCTACGGCGAGGGCCACAGCGAACGCCTACTGGGTGAACTGGTCCGTGCCAATCCCGGCAAGACGGTCTACACCGCCACCAAGATTCCGCCGAAGAACCGCCAGTGGCCGTCGCGCCGCGGCACCGCCCTGGCGGACGTATTCCCGCCCGCTTACATCCGCGAATACACCGAAAAGAGCCTGCAAAACCTGGGCTTGCCGCGCGTGGACCTGATGCAGTTCCACGTCTGGGAGGACGACTGGGCCGCGGATGAAACCTGGCAACGTTCCCTGGAGGACTTGAAACGCGAAGGGATGGTGCGTGCGGTCGGCGTCAGCATCAACCGCTGGGAGCCGTGGAACGCCCTGCACACGTTGCGTACCGGCGCGATCGACGCGGTGCAGGTGATTTACAACCTCTTCGACCAGGCGCCGGAGGACGAACTATTCCCGCTGTGCCGCGAGTTGAATGTCGCCGTCATCGCGCGGGTGCCGTTTGACGAAGGGTCCCTGACCGGCACGTTGACGAAAGATAGCCACTGGCCAACCGGCGACTGGCGCAACACCTACTTCGTGCCAGAGAACCTGAATGCCAGCGTCGAGCGCGCCGACGCGCTGAAGCCACTGCTACCGGCGGGCATGACGTTGCCGGAGATGGCGCTGCGGTTCATTTTGTCCAACCCGGACGTGGGCACCGTGATTCCGGGGATGCGGCAGTTGAAAAACGTGCGCGCCAACCTGGCGGCGCGTGACGCGGGACCGTTGCCGCTGGAACTGCTCGCCAAGTTGCGCGGCCACCGCTGGGACCGCCAGCCGGCGCATTGGTCGCAGTGACGGACGGCTTCGCCCGCCCTCATGCCTTTTGACACGCCTGCTACAATTTCAAGGAAGAAGGTGTGACCGATCAACCTCAGAAAGGAACGACCGATGACCGCGAAAAGGGTACTCAGCGTGGGCCAGTGTGGGGCCGACCACCGCAAGATTACGCGCACGCTGGAGCCGTTCCACGTCGAACTGGTCGCCGCCGACACGACGGAGGAGGCGCTGGCGCACTTACGGGAAAACCCGTTCGCGCTGGTGCTGGTCAACCGCGTGTACGACGCGAACGGCGCATCCGGCCTGGACTTGATTCGCCAAATCAAGGCCGACGCGGCGTTGCAACCGCTGCCGGTCATGCTGGTGAGTAACTACGACGACGCCCAACAAGAGGCGGTGCAAGCGGGTGCGTTGCCTGGCTTCGGCAAGTCGGCCCTCTACGGCCCGCTGGTCACGGAGCGTCTGCGACCGTTTCTGGAGGAAAAGAAGGGCTAACGCTTGGATCAGCCGTCCGGCGTGTCGAGGAGTTGCTGCAAGCGAACTGCCAACTCTGGCGGAAGTTTCGGCAGCCACGACGCATCGATCAAGCGGACGCCGATCATGTCCAGAACGTGAACCTGATCCTTTCGCCGGTTCGACAGCAGCTTCAAGACAAGCAGCGATTCGAGAGCAAGCACCCGGAAGTTTGCCGGATCTTGAACGGTGTCAATCTCCGGGGCCGGCAACGAATGATCGGGTCGCGTCTTTTCTCCTGAGAAGAGCAGGTGAACGGCCTCGCTAGGCTTACCTTCTACGCCGTCGCGGAACATGACGACATCGAGCAGTTCGTCGTAAACGAAGCCGGCCTGCATCATGGCGGCCGTAATGATGGGCAAATCACCGCGACGGACCAGTAGATCGACATCGCGGGTGTTACGAATCGCGCCTTCATCGACGGTCGCAACCCACGATGCAACCGCGTTGCCGCCAACCACGGCGTATGGAATGCCGGCTTGGTCCAACGCCGTTGTCGCTCGCAACAACCGTTCGCGTACTTTTGCCACGGCGCGCTCCATTCGGTCCAGAATGTCCGCGTTCATACCAACGGTCTGCGCCGTCCAGCGCGACGTGCCATCGGGGGGTTGATGAATCGGGATAGTCATGGCCTCTTGCAACTCCGCATGATTAACTTGTGCAACGCCTGGTTCGGACCGTCAACTTCACGCAACCAATTGACGAACCCGAGTGGAAAATTCCGAGTCGTCCGCCAGAATCTGCAAAAGCACAGCCTTGACACCTTCTTTAGCGGCAGGCGACGCAGATTGATAGAGTTTCTTGAAACATTCTCTACTGGCGTCGTCGTTCAAAATATGACAATGGAGACTTTTGGCCCATTCGGGAGCGTGGACTTTCATCGACGGGACGGCCTCAAGCAGAGCCGCAAAGTATTTGTTCCTGTCGAAGGACTCAACGCAATTGACCAGGCCGTACATCACTTCATGGTGTTGGCATTCATCGGTGAAGACGGCGAGCAGATCGGGCAAATCCTCAAGGTTCGGGGATTGAGCGAGGGTTTGCAGCGCACGATCAAAAGCGGCCGCTTCCGCTGGCGAGCGGAGGTGCTTATTCTGCTGAAGTACATCAATGAGTGGATTCTTGCTCATGTCCGACCTCCACTTAGAATTGGCCCGGCCATGCGGCTCGGTTCTGTCGTATTACAGCGAGCAATGATTGCCTGATTGCGGACGTGTACAGGCCTTGGTTTATGTAGATGCCTCGGACATCCCGTATTTCACTTGCCAGAGCCAACCGCGGTGTCAATGACAGATCGGGGCTGGTCCCATAGGAGGCCGTCAAACGATGTCTGCCGCCAACGGGAGGCGCCTCCATCATCATCGAGATTCCTTGTCCCCGCGTGTAACCAGGCACTTTGGCCTGCATGAAGGCGTTCGAGGGCAAATGGTGCGGAGTTAGGTTGTCACCGACTTTCTTGAGCTTGGTGTCCAGGTAATTGAAGGTACCGACTTTCCCCTCATTTGGAAGTATTGACAGGTGCCGCCCTCCTGGGGATTGCCGCTTGCGGCTTTTCATGCAAACTTGCAAAGCCGCAAGCGGCAAATTCCGACATCACCCCCTGTCGCTCAGCTTGATCTGCGGCTTCTCGCCGATGCCGCCGCGCAACGGCGTGGTCCGCGGCTTCGGAGGCTTCACCTCGACGGCCTCTTCGTCCTCGGCCTCCTCTTCCGGCTCCGGCTCCTTCGGCAGCGCCGCCTTGAGCGACAGCGAAATTCGATGCTGCTCTCTATCGACACTCAGCACCATCACCTGTACTTCCTGATCGACCTTCACAATGTCGATCACCCGGCGGACGCGCGTCGGCGACAGTTCCGAAATGTGGATCAACCCCTCGACGCCCGGCTCCAGCTCGACGAACGCGCCGAAGTCCATCAGGCGCGTTACCTTGCCGGTCAGGATCGTGCCGAACGGGTACTTCTCCGCGACGTTGTCCCAGGGGCTTTCCATTAGCTGCTTCATGCCGAAGCTGACCTTGCGCTTCTCCGGGTCGAGCTTGAGCACCACGACCTTGATCTTCTGGCCCGGTTGCACGAACTTGCTCACGTCCTGCACGCGCTGCCAACTCATTTCGCTAACGTGCAGCAAGCCGTCCACGCCGCCGATGTCCACGAACGCGCCGAACTCCTTCAAGGTGCGCACGATACCCTCGTAAACCTGGCCCTCGGCGAGCTGCGCCCAGAGTTTTTCGCGGTTCTCTTCGCGGTCTTTTTCCAATAGCGCCCGGCGGCTGACGACGAGGTTGCGCTCCTCCGGGTCCACCTCCGTCACGACGCAACGCAGCTTCTGGTTGGCGAACTGGCCGATGTCTTCGACGCGGTACAGGTCGATCTGGCTGATCGGCATGAAGCCGCGGATGCCATTGACGTCCACGGACAGGCCGCCCTTGTTCGACTCAAGGACGCGGGCCTCGACGATCATGCCCTCGGCGACGCTCGACCACTCGGCTTGCATCACCGAACCCTTGCGCGACAGGATCAGCAGGCCGTTGGCGTTGTCGAAGCCCTCGATGGTCACTTCGACCTCGGTGCCGAGTTCCGGCGGGCCTTCGGGGAACTGCATCATCTGGAGGATGCCCTGGCTGCGGCCGCCGGGAATGTCGATGAACACGTCGGGGCCGTGGATGCGAAAGACGCGGCCTTTCTTGGGACCGCCGGGTACGCCAGCTTTGCCGCGCTTAGCCTGCGGCGGCCCTTCGGTGATGAGCGTCTGCCCCTCGAAATCGCCCATCGCTTCCTGGAGCTGGCGTTCCATGTCCGCGTCGAAGGCGTCGATCTTTTTGCCGAAGCCGTAGGAAACTTCGTGATCCAACGACGGCACCTTCTTCGGCGGCGGCGCGGCGGCCTGGCGGTGCCGGTCGGCCGCCTTCTCGCGGAAGAGTTTGGCGCGGTCGGGCCGGTCGGGCGCGGCCTCGTCCGGGGCTGGCTCCTGCGCGGGGGGGGTAGGAGAGGTTTCGGGTTTCTCGGTGTCGCTCATCGTACTTACCTTTTACGGCGCTGGTTTGTATTGCCGCTTGCGGCTTTGCGGGAAGACCGAAAAGCCGCAAGCGACAATACGAGCCGGCTACTTCGCCTTGATTTCACGGATCTTGACGTTCTTGAAATCGATCTTGCCGCCGTGGTTCTGCAAACAGATGTAACCCTTGAGCGGCTTGTCCTTGATCTCCTTGATCTCGGTCTGATCGACGTTGAGCACTTCCTTGTCGTTGAGCGTGATCTTGATGTGCGGGCCGACACATTCGACGTCGATGACGTTCCACTCCGGCGCGGCCTTGACGGCGTTGACCTTCGGCGCGACGTAGCGGTACAGCGAGGCGGTGCTGTGGACGTCCAGCTTCACGTCGGCGTCGTCGAGCAACTGAACCTCGTAGGCCGCGTACGACGGCCGGGTCTGGTCCGATTTCTTGGGGTCGAACGCCACGGTGCGAATGCCGATGCCGCTGTTGCAGCGCGACTCCTTGGCATTCTCGCGCGGCGTCATGCGGTACTCGACGTGCAGCGTGAAATCGGCAAACTCCTGCTTGGTGTAGCGCAGAAAGCCGAAGCTCTTGTGGTTGTTCACCGTGCAGGTGAGCAGGTCGTCCTTCGCAACCCAGACGGGCACTTTCTTGCCGTCCTTGTCGTACTCCTTGTCGCCCTCCGCGACCCAGTCGTCGAGGTCCTTGCCGTTGAACAGCGCGCGGTACTCGTCGGCCGGTCGCGCCGGCGCGAACGGGACCAACAGCAGCAACACCAACAGCACCCAAAGTCTACGCATGACGGACCCCCTTCGATGGCGGCAACGGGAGCGGAACGTCTTCTCGGGGCGATGGTATTACGCTATCAGACGGCGGGGCACGCCGCAACGGGGCGGGGCGAGCCAGGAGCGTAAGCGACCGGAGTGAGTGACGACCTCCGGTCGCTTACGCTCCCGGCTCACCAAATTCTATTTGACAGTTTCATGTAACACTGTTATATTAACAACATGGAGACACCACTCTGGACCCTGGACGAACTGGGCATTCGCGTGGCAATCGCGCTGGCGGTGGACTACGAGGGCCAGGCCAACGGCCGGGTGCGCGAATTGCCGGACCGGCGCACCATCCGCTATTACACGACCCTCGGGCTGATCGACCGGCCCGCCGAGATGCGCGGGCGCACGGCCTTGTATGGGACGCGGCACCTGTTGCAACTCGTCGCGATCAAGCGCTTGCAGACGCGCGGCCTGTCACTGGCCGCGATTCAGACGCGGCTGTTTGGAAGGACGAATGCCGTGCTTCGGCAACTGGCGCAACTGCCGGGGGAGGACGCAAAGCCGCAAGCGGCGGAACCGGGGCGGCGCGAACGGTTTTGGAACGCCGTGCCGGAGGTGCGGCAATTGGTCGGTGTGCCGCTGGCCGACGGCGCGACCTTGCTGTTGAATACGCCGCGGCCGTTGGACGATTACGACCTCTCGGCGCTGCGCGTGGCCGCGGCGCCGCTGCTGAAACTACTTAAATTGCGGCGGTTGCTCGCCGCCGACGAGGGAACGCCTCACACGAAAGGGGAATCTTCATGACGAACGCACTCCTGCCCATGACTGACGCCGATTTGGCCCGCGCCCAGCCGCCCGCCGCGGACGGCGACCAGGCTGGCTTCGGCAGTCTGTCCACGGAAAAGGGCTTCCTGCCGCTCAAGGCCATGGACGTGACCACACGCATCGACGGCCTGATCGCCCAGATCGACCTGACGCAGACGTTTCAGAATGTCCACGCGGTGCCGTTGGAGGCGACGTACATCTTCCCGCTGCCCGACCGCGCGGCCGTGACACGGTTCCGGCTCGAAGTCGCGGGCCGTGTCATTGAGGGCGAGTTGAAGGAGCGCGGGGCCGCGCGCAAGGAGTACGACCAGGCGCTCAAGGCCGGCCACCGCGCCGCGATCACGGAGGAGGAGCGACCCGGCGTGTTCACCATGCGCGTCGGCAATTTGCCACCGGGCGAGGAGGCGACGGTGTGCCTGAGCCTGACGGGGCCGCTGCCCTACAGCGAAGGCGAGGCGACGTTTCGCTTCCCGCTCGTGGTCGCGCCGCGCTACATACCGGGGACGGCGCTGTCTGGCCCATCGGTCGGCGACGGCGTGGTGCCTGACACCGACGCCGTGCCGGACGCGTCCCGCATTACGCCGCCGGTGTTGCTGCCAGGCTTTCCCAACCCGGTGCGGTTGGGTCTGTCCGTCGAGTTCGCGCCGTCGCCACTCGCGCCGACCGCGCTCAAGTCCAGCCTACACGCCGTCGTCGAGGAGAAGGACGCCCGCGTGTACCGTGTCGTGTTGCAACCGGGCGAACGGCTCAACCGCGATTTCATCCTGCGCTTCCGCATCGCCCAGGACAAAATTGTCACCGCGTTGTCACTGCAACCCGACGCCGACGGGCAGGAGGGTACGTTCGTCCTGACGCTGGTGCCGCCGGCAACGACGACGGGCACGGTGAAGCCGCGCGACGTGGTGTTCGTGCTGGACCGTTCCGGCAGCATGGGCGGTTGGAAGATGGTCGCGGCCCGGCGGGCGCTGGCGCGGATGGTGGACACGCTCACCGACGCCGACCGCTTCGCGGTGTACGCCTTCGACGATTCGATCGAGACGCCCAAGCCGTTCGGCGGCGACAACCTGGTGGCCGCGACGAACCGCTGCCGCTTCCAGGCGGTCGAGTTTTTGTCGAAGATCGAAGCGCGCGGGGGCACCGAGATGGCGAAGCCGCTTACCCAGGCCGTGACGCAGCTGACGCAAAACCTCGCCGGCAAGGACACCCAGGGGCGCGACCGCATCCTCGTGCTGGTGACGGACGGTCAGGTTGGCAACGAGGATCAAATCCTGAAGGAGATCGGCAAACAAGCAAAACAGGTGCGCGTCTTCACGCTCGGCATCGACCGGGCGGTGAACGAGGCGTTCCTGAAGCGGTTGGCAGACCTCGGCGGCGGCGGCTACACGCTCGTCGAGTCGGAAGAACGGCTCGACGAGGTGATGGACCAGGTGCATCGGCACATCGCGACGCCGGTGCTGACGGGCCTGCGTCTGGAGCCTGCGGGTTTGGCATTCGTGCCGGGCAGCGTCGTACCGGGCCGGCTGCCGGACCTGTTCGCGGGCACGCCGTTGGTGGTCACGGGCCGTTACCGCGGCGCGGCTGGCGGTCTGGCATTGCAGGCGCGTGAGGCATCGGGATCAATGTGGTCGTCCCCGGTGCAACCGCGCGTCGGCGGCAACCCGGCGGCGGCAAGTGTATGGGCGCGCGGCCGTTTGCGCGACCTCGAAGACCGCTACGTACTCGATCGCAGCGACGAGTTGGAAAAGGAGATCGTCAAAACGTCGCTGCGGTTCGGCGTGCTGTGTCGCTTCACGGCGTTCGTGGCGGTGGACCGTTCCGACGTGGTAAACCCCGGCGGGCAGGTGCATGGCATCGTGCAGCCGGTGGAGGAGCCGCAGGGGTGGGAGCAGCCGGGGATCATGCTGGCGTGTGCGGCACCGATGCACAGCAACAGCAGTGCGATGTTGCGCAGTCGTGCGCTGCCTTCCCTTAGTGCGGCCGAAACGACGACCGACTTCGACGATTCCTCCTCAATGGACCAGCTACTATCTGCCCCGCCTCTGCCGGGTCGATCTACCAGCAGGGCGATGAAACGGGCCGCTGCTTCAGAGATGAAGACTGACTTCGGCCCCGAACGCCAGCGGGCGACAGACCTACTCCAACGGCTGCAAGCCATCGCCCCAGACACGGCCAGCCGGCTTGCGGGTTTGGGCGCGGTGGTCGAGGACATCGAGCAAGTCTTTTCAACCATGCTGGGGGCGGGCAACCGCGCCCCGGAGGTGGTCGAACTTGCGGAAGTGATCGCGAAAATCCGGGCGCTGCTGGCCGAGGCTCAGCCGACTGACGCCGCGGTCAACGAACTGTGGGCGCGGACGGAAACGGCCCTGCGGAACTTCCTGATACTGCTCGGCGGCACCGCGCCGGCGAGTCGGGAGGGGTTCTGGAAGTAACCCGTATTGCCGCTTGCGGCTGAGCGCGGAAATGCGCTCAGCCGCAAGCGGCAAATTCAGGGACACTTCTCCAACAACTGCTTCACTTCCTCGTCCGGTCGCTCGACCGGGTCGGCGCTGCCGCGCAGGAAAACCCAGCCGTTCACGCTGCCGATCGACCACGGAATGTTCAGCGGCGGCAAACAGCGCCGTGCCGCCTCCGCCCCGATGCGCTGCTCGCGACAACAACGGTCCACGGCCTCGATGTGCCGTAGGCTCTCCATCTGCTGCGGCAAGTCGAATGACGAATTGGCCCCAATGACGGCCCGCGGCAGCTGCACCAGAAAGCACAGCACGATCAGAACGGCCAGGTTGCGCGTCTGCCGTCGCGTCAGGCCGCCGTCGGACCGCAACTCGAACCGGCGGCCGCTCCACGCCGGCAAACCGCCACACACGAACAACGTCAGCCCCAGTTGCGGCAGCAGGTGATAGCGGCTCCAGCGTGGCTCGTTGATCGGCGTCTCTTCGCCCGCTTCTGGCAGGAATAGGAATGCCCGCGCGCTGTAGACCAGCAAGTAGCTTGCGAAGATCAGGCCGATGCCGAGTAGCAAAAGCCGGTGCCGGGGTGCCACCCGCCACCACCGCCAGGCCGCCTGGACCGCCAGGGTCAACACCACCCCCACGATTAATTGCGGTACCGAAACGCCACCGACCCCCACCAAGCCCAAGAAAATATTCTCGACCAACGATTGGCAAGTGAGCCAGAACCCCTTGCCCGGCTGAAACGCCGCCACCGCGTCCAGCTTCTTGTAGTGTTCCAGGTGCATGATGGTGTGTGCGGTTAAGGGCAGACTCACGGCGAGAAAAAGCCCGGTGCCCAGGAGCGGCGTCGCCCGCAACAACCACGAGCGCAGCCGCGCGCCGAAAGTCGGGAACCACGCACCGTCTTCGGCCGGCAACAGGTACAGGCAACAAAGCGGACCGGCCAGGACGCCGCTGGCGAACCAGCACGGCGACAGTGCGCACCCCAGAGCGCACAGGCCGAGGTACAGCGGGCGGCCCGTCCGCCGGTATTCCTGGGCGGCAAGCAATGCCAGCAGCAGCGTGTCCAGTGCCAGCACCGAAAAGCTGGCCGCGAACCAGTAAACCGCCTGCTGGTAGACCGACGTGACGCCGAACAGGACCAGCGCAACCAGGCCGTACAGCGGGTGGCCCAACTCGCGACCGACAAAGCGATACACTAGCGGCAGACCAAGCAGGAGGGCGACGGGACCGACCAGCGCGGCGGCGAACGGCAGCGCCGATGGCCTTCCGGCGGCCTGGTCCAACGCAAACGTCAACAACCGGCCCAACGGCATCGCGTGTTCGTTTTGCGGCACCCAAATGCCGGCCCACGTCGCGTGCCACGTCCACGACTGGGCCAGGATTTGGAAGTCGTCCTGGAGCAACACGGGGTAGCAAAGGCTGGGGGCGTACAGTCCCAGCGCGGCGATTAGCGCGACGGTGACTAGCCAGAAAACGCCGCGGTTCGGGGCGGCGAGCGCCTGCGGTGCGGTCATGGGACGGACCCCGGTGGCGGAAAACGGCAGGGGCGTCAGGCGACGACCTGCCTCCTTATCCTGCACCGAACGGCGGGGAGTGGCCAGTCATTCCCGGCCACGACTGGTCGATGGTCAACCGATTTTTGCGGTCGCGCTTCGTTATTCTTGGTAGAAATGTGGACCGGAAATCAGATTTTTCTACGGAGGGCGCTTGCAATACGGCGCGCGGGGCGGTAGAACAATGCTCAATTCCCTCGCGGCCCTGATCGGTACGGTCAACGCCAACCCGCACACAGGGCCGGACGCGGAATGTGGTTTTTGGACTTATTCATCGTTGCGAAGGTATGAAAGGGTTTAACTGATGGACGCGATCTTGGAATTCACCAGCAGCTGGTACTTCATTGGCACCTTGGTTGGCCTCCTCGTGGTGCTGATCGGCGTTTTCGTCGCGCTGCGCGTGATGAAGAAGGACGAAGAGTAGCCGACGCGGGGCGCCTCCGCCCTGCCCGTTTCGATGGGCCTCCAACTGTTTTGGCGAGCCGGGAGCGTAAGCGCCCGGAGTCTGTAACAGACTCCGGGCGCTTA